>JBCBWF010000106.1:0-13320 GCA_039817245.1 Pseudomonadota bacterium
CTCGAAGGTCCTCTACTGGTGGCACGGGGCGCTGGGGCTGGCGATCGCGGTCGTCATGGCGCTGCACGTGGCGGCTGCGCTGCGCCACTGGCTCGTGCTGAAGGACGGTGTGATGCGGCGGATCAGCCTGCCCTGATCGCGCTCAGGCGCCCGGCCAGCCGGGCGGAAGCGCCAGGAGATCCCGGTGGCCGATCACGACCCGCGACGCGGAGCGGCGGGCGGCAAGCCAGGTATCCGCAACGCTGCCCAGGCTCGGCCGCACGGCGCTGGCGGAGCCCTCGGCGAGCGCCGCAATCAGGGCGGCGTCCGCGGGTGGCTCCAGGATCCAGTCGCTCGTGCCCTCCACCACCGTGGCGCCGCCTGTGCGGAGCGCCGCGGCCAGCGTGTCATGTGCCTCCGGGCCGAGCGACGGGCCGAAACCCTTGTCGCGCCGCTGATCCGCGTGGAAGGCGGCGAGCACCGCCGTGTCGTCAGGATGGGTCGGCGCCCATGCCTCGCGGCCGTCATAGCTCAGCACCGCATAGAGGGCAGCGCCGCGGGCGAGGAGATCGCCGGCCAGCCGCTCGAGCCAGGCACGCCCGCAGAGATCGAAGAAGGCGGAGGCGGTGACGAGCATGCCGGGCGTGTCCAGCAAGAGCCCGATGCCGGCGGCGAGATCGGCGGTCGCGGTCTCCGCGCGCACCCCTTGCGGCAGGGCCGCGGTCGCGCGGGCGAGAAGGGCGGGATCGTGATCCGCCAGCCGCCAGTCCTGCGGGCACGGAAGCTCGGCGGCGGTGGCGCGGAGGTTGTTTCCGGCCCCGGCGCCCAGATCGAGCACGCGAAGCGGCACCGTGCGGCCGTCGAGGACCGCTCTGAGCGCGTCGAGGGGAGCGGCGGCGCGGGCGCGCCGGTCGGCCTCTTCTCGGAGCGCCAGCCAGTCCGCCGCGAAGCCGCTGCCGGGGGCGGACTGGGCGGGCGGCGCGCCCGGCGTGCTGGTCACGGCCCGTCGGCTCGCACGGCATCGAGGGTCGTCGCCACCTGGCGCCAGGTGTCCGACCAGCGGGGCAGGCGGGCGGCGGCGGCGCGGCACCGCTCGGCCAGCGCGCGGCGTTCCTCCACCGATCCGATCAGCCGGGAGAGCGCCGCCGCGAGGGCCTCCGGATCGCCCGGCGGTACGAGGAGTGCGGCATCGAGCGTTGCCTCGCGCACGGCACCGACCTCGCTGCCAAGGACCGGCAAGCCACGCGCCATCGCCTCCGTATAGGCCATCCCGTAGCCCTCATAGCGCGAGGCGAGGACGAAGAGATCGGCGCGGGCGTAGTGGTCCTCCAGCGTCTCGCGATCGGCCGCGCCGCGGAAGCGGACCCGCTCAGTGAGCCCCAGCGCTTCGGCGCGCGCTTCGAGATGGGCGGCATGGTCCGGGTCTAGATCGGCCGCACCGAGGATCGTGAGCCGCCAGCCCTCGCGCGGCAGCGTGGCCAGTGCCTCCAGCAGCACGTCGTGGCCCTTGCGCGGCGAGAGGGTGCCGACGGCGAGGAGCCAGACCTCCTCGCGGCCCTCGCGGGCGAGGCAGGCAGGCCGCGGCTCCGGGCGCTCGGTCCCCGGCGGGGCGACGGTGATCCGGTCGGGCTCGACGCCGAAATCCCGCGCGAGGATGCCGGCCGTGGCCGCGCTGGTCGTGATCACGGCGCTCGCGGCGGCGAGCATGGCGCGCTCGCTTTCACGCAGCCGCTCGGCGAGCGCCGTATCGATCCCGGTCTCGAGCGCCAGCGGATGATGGCAGAGGGCGACCACCGGTCCGCCGAGCTCCGCGAAGAGCGCCGCTGGCAGCACCCCGCCGGCGAGCCCGTCGATCAGCATCGGCCAGCCTGCCGGCGCGCGGGCGAGCCGTTCGGCGACACCGTCGATGGCCGCACCGTCCGGCGCGAGGCCGAGGGGCGGCAGCGGCCAGTGGGCGAGGTGGTATCGCTCGCGCCCGGCCTCCGCGAGGAGCCTGCGGGCGTATTCGTAGCCGCCGGTCGGGGTGTCGAGCCGGCCGGGGATGGCAAAGACGGCGCCGCTCACGCTGCGCGACCGCTCACAGAGCGCCCTCGTACCAGGCGCGGGCGACATGGCTCTCGTTCAGCGTCACGCGGATGCGCGCCACGCCCTCCGAGCCCGCGCCCAGTGCGCCGGCGCGGGCGGCTTCGGCCATCGCGTCGAAGACGTGCTTGCAGAGAAACTCGGTCGTCGTCTTGATCCCGGCGAAGGCGGGCAGGTCGTCGAGATTGGCGTAGTTGAGGGGCGCGAGCGTGGCCTTCAGCGCATCATGTGCGCGGCCGATATCGACCACGATGCCATCCGATGTGAGCGCCTCGGCGAAGAAGGCGACATCGATGACATAGGTCGCGCCATGCAGTCGCTGCGCGGGGCCGAAGATTTCGCCGGGAATGGAATGGGCGATCATGATGTGATCGCGAACCTCGACAGCGTACATTCTGGCCCCTCTCAGTACCGTATCCTTGTCGCGATACCCCTCGCTCCGGGACCCAGCAAGCGACCGAGTGCCGCAGGCAGGGCGTCGAAGGCGACCTCCTCCGTGATCAGCGCATCCCAGCGCGGATCGCAGAGCGCGTCGAGCGCCAGGGCGAGCCGGTCACGATGGCTGTAGCGGCCGCGATGCGACGGCGCCACATGGCCGACCTGGCTCGACCGTATGGTGAGGCGCTGCGAATGGAAGGCGCCGCCGAGGGGCACGGCCACCGGCTCCTCTCCGAACCAAGAGACCTCCACAAGCGTTCCCTCGAAACGCAGCGCCGTGAGCCCGGTGGCGAGGCCCGCGGCACTGGCGCTGGTGTGGAAGACAAGGTCGAAGGCACCCGCCGCCACATCGGCCGGTGCAACGAAACGCGCGGAAACGTGATCGGCGAGCGCGACCCGTTCCGGCGCGAGATCCGTACCAGTCACTTCCAGATCCGCACGCCTGGCGAGGAGACCCGCGATGAGCAGGCCGACGAGACCGAGACCGACGACGAGCACCCGTGCGCCGGGCGGTGGTGCCGCGTCCCAGGTGGCGTTCAGCGCCGTCTCCATGTTGGCCGCGAGCACCGCACGGGCCGGGGGCAGCGCCTCGGGCAGCGCGAGCACCATGGCCGCCGGCAGCCGGAGCCGCGCCTGATGGGGCGCGAGCGCGAAGACCATGCGGCCCTCGAGTTCGGGCGGCCCGGCGGCGACGCGCCCGGCGGCGGCGTAGCCATACTTCACCGGAAACGGGAAGTCGCCCTCCTGGAAAGGCGCGCGCATGCGGGCGTGCTCGGAGGCGGGGACCCGGCCCTCAGAGACGAGCCGCTCCGTGCCGCGGCTGAGAAGGCTGTAGGCGGTCTCCACCTCCACCATGCCGGGGGCGAGCGGGGGAAGCGCGCTCTCGCGGATCTCCCCGACGCCCGGGGCGACATACCAGAGTGCGGGGGCGTGGGCGTTCACGGGATTGCCGTCTTCTTTCACGTTCGCGTTCTGCGCCGACATCGATTGAACTTTTCCCTTGCAAAGACAGTTTCACGGCTGCTTGTGCAGGAGCGAACTTGCGAGGTTTCCCGATGAGTGAGCAGTCCTACAGGTCCGGTTTTCATCCGGGAAGCGCTCTCGACGCCATTCCCGAGGCGGCGGTGCCGGAGAGCATCGCACTGACGCCGGCAGGTCTGCAGACGACGCGGGTTCTGACCCGTCGGCGGGTGATCTTTGCCGCGCTGACGCTCAGCTCCATCGTCGCCCTCGGGCTCGGCATCGCCGGAGTCTTCGGGGCGGACGGGTGGAGCGCGAGCGATATCGCCATCCTCGTCTGCTTCCTGATCGGCGCGCCCTGGACGGTGATGGGCGTCTGGAACGCGCTTCTCGGGGTCTGGCTGCTGCACGGTGTGCGGGACGGGGTCGCTTCGGCGGCACCGCATCTCTCGGCGGCGGACGAGGGGCGCCAAGTCCACACCCGCGTCGCGGTCGCCATGACGGTGCGCAACGAGCCGCCGGAGGCGAGCTTTGCGCGTCTGGCGGAGATCCGTCGCAGCCTCGACGCCACCGGGCGCGGGCACCTCTTCGACATTTTCATCCTCTCCGACACCTCCGACCCCGCGATCGCGGAGGCGGAGGAGCGGCTCTTCCAGCGCATGCGCGGCCGGCTCGGCGGGCAGCAGGCGGTCTATCGCCGCCGGAGCCGCAACACGGGCTTCAAGGCCGGCAATGTGCGCGACTTCCTGATGAATGCGGGGCGGGACTACCCGCTCTACCTGCCTCTGGACAGCGACAGCCTGATGTCCGGCGAGGCGATCCTGCGCATGGTGCGGATCATGGAGGCCTACCCGAAGATCGGCATCCTGCAGAGCCTGGTGACGGGCCTTCCGGCGCAGAGCCTCTTCGCGCGGCTCTTCCAGTTCGGCATGCGCCACGGCATGCGCAGCTTCACGATGGGCGCTGCCTGGTGGCAGGGCGATTGCGGACCCTACTGGGGCCACAACGCGCTGATCCGCACCGCACCCTTCCGCCGCCATTGCCGCCTGCCGGTCCTGCCGGGCAAGCCGCCGCTCGGCGGGCATGTGCTGAGCCACGACCAGCTTGAGGCGGCGATCATCCGCCGCGCCGGCTATGAGGTGCGCGTGATCCCGGTGGAGGGCGAGAGCTGGGAGGAAAACCCGCCGACGCTGCCCGACTTCATCAAGCGCGATCTGCGCTGGTGCCAGGGGAACATGCAGTATCTGCAGCTTCTCGGTATGCGCGGGCTCGTGCCGGTCTCGCGCTTCCAGGTGATCGCGGCGATCGCGATGTATTTCGGCGCGCCGGCCTGGATGCTGATGACGGTCGCGGCCCTCTCGAAGATGTTCGAGAGCGATCCCGGGCAGATCAACATCGCCCTCGGCATCGCGATGTTCTTCATCATGTTCACCGTGAGCCTGGTGCCCAAGTTCGCGGGCATGCTGGATGTGGCGCTCACGCCGGGGGGGGCTGCGCGCTATGGCGGGCGCCTGCGCTTCGCGCTCGGCGGGCTCGCGGAGACGGTCTTCTCGATCCTCATGGCGCCGGTGGTGGCGCTGCAGGTGAGCATCTTCCTCACCGGCCTCGCATTCGGGCAGAGCGTGAAATGGTCCGGCCAGCAGCGCGATGCCTATCGCCTCGGCTGGGGCGAGGCGGCGCGGGCGTTCTGGCCGCAGACGCTGTTCGGCCTCGCCATCGCGGGCAGCATCGTCGCGATGATCGGGCCGGGAGCGCTCTACTGGGCGCTGCCGCTGATCTTCGGGCTGGTCTTTGCCGTGCCGTTTGCGGTGCTCACGGCGGAGCCCGCGGTCGGGCGGATGGCCCGCCGGCTGGGCCTTGCGGCGGTGCCCGAGGAGGTTGCGCCGACGGAGAGCCAGCTTCGGCTCGCCCAGATCCTCGACGAGATGCGCACCGAGGCCGTGCCGGCGGTGCGCGCGGCCGCCTGATCAGCGCTCGGCACAGCTCCTGACGGAAGGGCTGTGCCGCCAGCGCCGCGCGTGCTGCGGCGCCTTGACGCCGGGCCCCATTCTCTGAAATCACGAGGGTAACGGCGGGGTTCTGCGCCTCCGTCGTACGTCATGCGACCGCCCGGCGCGCCTGGTCCCAGAGCGCTGCCGGACCCTCACAGGAGCCGTCATGTCCCTCGCTCATCCCTATCTGCTGTTTCTCGGCGATGCGCCGGACCCGCTCTCGGCCAAGGTGGCGCAGGGCGTCCGGGATTGGCGCCCGGATGCGAGCGTGGGCCAGCTCCGCCTGCCCGGCTGCAACGCCGATATGCAGCTGCCCGACATGACCGTCGCGGAGGCGGTGGCGGCCGGTGCGAAGACCCTGGTGATCGGCGTCGCCAACCGCGGGGGAAAGATCTCGGAGAGCTGGCAGGCTGCGCTGGTGGAGGCGCTTGAGGCGGGGATGGACATTGCCGCGGGGCTCCACACGCTCCTGCGCGACCAGCCCCTGCTGGCGGACGCCGCTGCGCGGACGGGCCGGGTCCTCCACGATGTGCGCCTGCCGAGCGAGGCCTACCCGATCGGCGACGGCAAGAAGCGGTCGGGCAAACGTGTGCTCCCCGTCGGCACCGACTGCTCCTGCGGCAAGATGTACACCGCGCTGGCCATGGAGAAATCCATGCGCGCCAAGGGCATGAACGCGGATTTCCGCGCCACGGGGCAGACCGGGATCCTGATCACCGGCGACGGCGTTCCGCTCGACGCGGTTGTGGCGGACTTCATGGCCGGCGCCGTTGAGGTGCTGACGCCTCCGGCGGGCGACGATCACTGGGACCTGATCGAGGGGCAGGGCTCGCTCTTCCATCCTAGCTTCTCGGGCGTGACCATGGCGCTGATCCATGGCGGCCAGCCCGATGCGCTGGTGCTCTGCCACGAGCCGACGCGCACGCATCTGCGCGGCCTGCCGCATTACCCGATCCCGTCCATCGACGATCTCGGCCCGCTGGCGCTGTCGCTCGCGCGGCTGGTGAACCCGGAGGTGCGCGTCGTCGGCGCCTCGATCAACACGGCCGCGCTCGATGAGGCGGCGGCGCAGGCGTATCTCGCCGAGACGGAGGCGCGGCTCGGCCTGCCTTGCGTCGATCCCTTCCGTCAGGGCGCGGACCGGCTGGTGGAGGCGCTCTGATGGCGCTCACCCTCGCGGTCGAGACCAAGCGCTTCAAGCTGCGCGAGGCCTTCACCATCAGCCGCGGCACGCGGACCGAGGTGACGGTCGTGGAGGCCCGGCTCTCGGACGGCACGCATGAAGGGCGCGGCGAATGCGTGCCCTATCCGCGCTACGGGGAAAGCCCGGAGAGCGTGGTGAGCGCGATCGAGGGGATGCGCGAGCAGATCGCCGGCGGGCTCGTCCGCGTGGCGCTGCAGTCCGCCCTGCCGGCGGGGGCGGCGCGCAATGCGCTCGATCTCGCCTTCTGGGACCTCGAGGCGAAGCAGGCGGGGCTGCGGGTCTGGCAGCTCGACGCCTACAAGGCGCTCGGGGGCTGGATCCCGGGCCCGATCCATACCGCCTATACCCTGTCGCTCGACACGCCCGCGGCGATGGGCAAGGCGGCGGCGGCCAATGCGCAGCGCCCGATCCTGAAGATCAAGCTGGGCGGCGGTGCCGAGGATATCGATCGGCTGAAGGCCGTGCGCGCCGGTGCGCCCGATACGCGCCTTGTGGTCGATGCCAACGAGGGCTGGCAGGTTCTCGACTACGGCAACAATGTCCTCAAGCTGAAGAACCTCGGCGTGGAGGTGATCGAGCAGCCGGTGCCCGCGAAGGCGGATGCGCCGCTCGCAAAGCTCTCCCGCCCCGTGCCGCTCTGCGCCGACGAGAGCTGCCACGACCGTGCGACGCTGCCGCAGGTTGCCGGCAAGTACGACATGATCAACATCAAGCTCGACAAGGCGGGCGGGCTGACGGAGGCGCTGGAGCTGCGGCGCGCAGGCGAGGCGGAAGGCTTCCGGATCATGGTGGGCTGCATGATGTCGACATCGCTCGGCGTGGCGCCTGCGGTGCTGCTGGCGGCCGGCACGGCGCTGGTGGATCTCGATCCGCCCATGCTGCTGGCCGAGGACCGCGATCCCGCGCTGGTGGTGGACGAGGCCGGCATCCACCCCCCTGAGCCCGCGCTCTGGGGGTGACTGACGGAGCCGATGGCAGAGGTTCGAGGGGGCGACGAGCAATGAGCAGAACGGTTTATGTGAACGGCGCCTATGTCCCGGAGGAGGAGGCGACAATCTCCGTCTTCGACCGCGGCTTCCTGATGGCGGACGGGATCTACGAGGTCACCTCGGTGCTCGGCGGCAAGCTCTGCGACTACGAGGGCCACCGCGCGCGTCTGCACCGCTCGCTCGGCGAGCTGAAGATGGCGAGCCCCGTGACCGATGAGGAGCTGCTGGAGATCCACCGCGAGCTCGTGGCGCGCAACGGGCTGCAGGAGGGGGTCGTCTACCTCCAGATCACCCGCGGCGCGGCGGATCGGGACTTTGCCTGGCCGAAGGACGCCACCCCCGGCATCGTGCTCTTCACCCAGCAGAAGGCGCTGGAGGATGCGGAAGGGCCGAAGCGCGGCATCCGTGTCCGCTCGCAGCCCGATCTCCGCTGGGGCCGGCGGGACATCAAGACCGTGCAGCTCCTCTATCCGAGCTTCGCCAAGATGGCCGCGAAGGAGCAGGGGGCGGACGATGCCTGGATGGTGGCCGACGATGGTTTCGTGACCGAGGGCACCTCCAACAACGCCTATATCGTCAAGAACGGGACCATCGTGACGCGTCATCTCGGCACCGAGATCCTGCACGGAATCACGCGCGCCGCGGTGCTGGAGCTGGCGCGCGAGGCGCAGATGAAAGTGGAGGAGCGCCCCTTCACGATCGAAGAGGCGCAAGGGGCCGACGAGGCCTTCATTACCGCGGCCAGCACCTTCGTCTGCCCGGTGATCGAGATCGACGGGGAGACGGTCGGGCAGGGCACGCCCGGCCCCGTCGCGAAGCGGCTCCGCGAGATCTATCTCGAGACGGCCCGCAAGAACGCAATCTGATCGGCGAGAAGGGGCAGGGGCGAACATGCTCCATTTGCCTGCTTTTGCTGATCAGCCTGATCGCACACGTTCTGCGGCGTTCGGACGGATAGCCGATCAGTCGTGAAAGACGCTGATGTCTTCGAACACGGACTCCGCGCGGGCGTTCTCGACGATGACGACGTAGTCGACCACCGTCAGGCTGCCAGAAAGGTCGTTGTCAGCGATTATCTGAACGTCGGCGCGGTCTTCGACGATGTATAGATCTCCGGAGCTGCCGAGCGGACCGAAATCATCTCCGATTTCCAGGAACGCGATCTCGTCGCCCAGCACCCGGCCGAGTTGTGCGGCCTCGGCAGCAAAGAAGAGTGTGTCGTGCCCGGGCTTGTAGTCAAGAATACGATCGACCTCGGGTGCGGGCCCGAATGGTGGGATCGGGCGACCGAACATGAAGAAGTTGTCCCGTCCGTTGCCGCCTGCGAGGAGATCGTCGCCGAGCCCGCTCCAGAGGTCATCGTGGCCGTCGCCACCGAGGAGCACATCGTCGCCTTCTGCTCCCTCGAGAACGTCGTTGCCGGCGCCACCGTCGAGCACATCGTCGCCCTCGCCGCCGAAGAGGCTGTCCGCCCCGGTGCCGCCGAGCAGGATGTCGGCGCCGTCGCCGCCCTCGAGGCGGTCGTTGGCGGTGCCGCCATCAAGGAGATCGTCGCCCTCGTCTCCGAGCAGCCAGTCCCTGTTGTTGCCGCCGAAGAGGAAATCGCCGCCCTGCTCGCCGCGCATGACGTCGTCCCCGTCCTCTCCGAACAGGAAGTCCCCGGCGGCGTTGCCGAAGAAGACGTCGTTGCCGGGTCCGCCGAGCATGATGTCCACGCCGGTGAAGGCCTGCATGAAGTCGTTGCCGAAGCCGCCGAAGACGAGGTTAAGCCCGCCATTCGGGAAGATGCTGTCGTTCCCCGGTCCGCCGACGATCAGATCGAAGCCGTCGCCGCCGAAGAGTTTGTCGTTGCCCTCGAGGCCGAGGATGATGTTGCTGTCGGTCTGCGGGCGGATGTCGTCGTCGCCGGGCGTGCCGACGGAGAGGGCGATCGCACCCGCCGCCTCGAGCGAGACGGCCAGATCGAGCAGGGCGGTGCTGCCGAAGGCCTCGTTCAGCGATGCCGCAAGTCCCTCAAGTCCAAAGATTTCTTCCATGGTCTCCTCCATTGCCAGATGCTGCCACTGCCTCTGGACTCGTATGTTTGAACAACTAGATAACAGAGGTGAAACCGTCAGAATTTGCTTTAAATCAAAACATGCAGAAAACATGTTTCATGAATGTGACTCACCTCTGGGTGGCCGGTGCGGAAAATTGCAGCTTGGGGTTGTGACAATTTCCACAGTGTGGAAAGATCGAACCTATTAACTTTTTTGAGCATGTCTTGAAACCGGCATCAGGCGGAGGCCGTCATGGCGTATTCCGACCATCGGGCAGGGCGGCGGATTTCCACGCTCCCTGTCGCGCAACGTGCCTGGACTGCGATACTCAGGGTACCGACCATCCTCGCGCAGTCGGCCGAGCAGGGCTTCGCGGCCGCTCGCACCTATGAGGAGCTCAGCGCGCGCTCCGACGAGGCGCTCCGCAAGGCGGGGCTGACGCGCGCCGATATCGCCCGGATCGTCCGCGATCGGCACTTCTGAGCGACACCCGGGATGCGCGGGCCCTGTGTCCCGTCTCCCGGCGTCTCGGATCGGCGAGAATGTCCTCCGCGCCGGCCCACGGCGCGGCGGGGCACTTCAGACCGGGCGATCCTCGATGATCGCTTCCATTCCCGGCGGGAAGTCCGCGAGCCAGACAGGGCAGGTGCGGTTGCGCTTGCGATAGCGATCCAGAAAGCGGTTCGGGGCCTTCTTGTCTGTCGCGCCGATCTTCACCACGCACTCGTATTTGCTACTGTTTTCATAGTGATAGAAGTAGCCATTGAGGTAGACACCGATATGGCGCGGCTGGCGGATGCGCATGCCGCCGCCCTTGCGTTTGCGGAAGGGGTCCTTCTCGCCTTTGTCCCAGGCGGCGACGAAGGCGAGGCGCGGGCGCGCACCGTATTTGCCGAGCGCCTTGGGGTCGAACTTCTCCCAGTTGCGGCAAACCTCGCCGTAATGGCCGACGCTGCGCGGCCCGCAGGTATGCTTCGGCCATTCGAGCAGGTGCGAGATCCAGTGCGCACAATGCAGGCTCGCATCCTTGGTGCGGCTCTTGTGCGGGCAATAGTCCGAGATGTTCCGCTCCAGGTGGTTGGCGAGGTTCAGGATCTTCTTCTTGCGTGGCGGGAGCGGACCCCAGACCGTGCCGGCCTCGATCTTCTCGAGCGCCCAGGCGGTGTCGGGGTCGACGATGCCGGTTTTCTCGCGGCCGATGAGGGTCTGGAACGCCTCCACGGCGTCCTGAGTCTTCTGGCCGAACTTGCCGTCGCGCTTCAGCGGCGGCTTGGGGTCGAGCACTTCGTTCAGGCGACCCTGGAGGGTCTTAACCTTTGGTCCGCGATCGCCGTTCTTCAACAACACACCTACTCCCACGCATGCATCCCACGATGCGGAAACTGCGCGGGGGCCATACGCCCGGCGGGCTCGCTAATCGGTGAGCTTTGTCACAGGGCGTGCAGAAAACGCGCGGGCGTCACCGGCAGCGCTCCGCACTGAAGCTGCGATGGCCACGGTCGGGCCAGCAGCGCCAGGCGCGGCGCCCTTCGAGCGCGACCAGGCGCCCGCTGTCATCCGTCGCGAAGACGAGATCGAAGCGCTGCCCGCTGACCGAGTCGTCGTCCGGCACCGCATCGAAGATCGCGGTGGCGCGGAACCGGCGACCGCCCTCGGCGCTGTCGCGGCGGAGATCGATCAGGCTCTCGCGCGGTGCCGCATCGGGGGCGAGGGCTGTGATCGCGGCGAGGATGGCTGCGTGATCGCTCGCCCCGCCCGCCGCGGCTTCCGCAAGGACCGCCTGCACTGGCGCGAGGTCCATCGCGACGCTGCCCTCTAGCGGCACGGCGCCGAGCGGCGGCTCGGCAGCGGCGGGGCCGGGGGCGGCCGCGATTGCGAGGGCGCAGACGACGGTGAGGAGGCGGGCAACTACCATCTCAGTTCGCCGACATCTGCAGCTCGGTGCGCAGCGCGGTGATCTTCGGGACCAGGTGATCCCCCGGGCACACCGTGCTGTCGCCCTTCCGGCCCGTAACCTCGCGATGCATGATGAGCGTCTTGATGTCGTACATCTTTGCCAGCGCCTTCACGAGCGCCTTGAGGCGGGCGAGCTGGGTGTCAGTCGCAGTGGAAGAGCTGATCCAATCATCATCGTGGTGATAGTCGCCCTGCAGAACGATGCCGATGGAGCCCCAGTCCGGGTCGTTCGTCGGCCCCGGCGTCTTGCCGCTTCCAGCATGGCTGCCCATCACTTCGAGCGGACGCCCCTCATAGATCTTGCCGTCTTTTGCGATGAAGAAGTGATAGCCGAGGGCTGCGTAGCCGCGGCCCTTCTGCTTCTCTTCGTTTTCCAGCACGGTCTTATCGTTGTTGGTATGGTGGACGACGATGCGGCGCATGAAGTCCTTCAGCGTCTTGCCCCTGGTATCGTAGTAGATCACTTCGTTGGCCCAGACCGGATCGAATTTGCTCCACGACTTGCGGCCGAACACGTTCAGATCGCCGATCTTGACGATCTGGCGCTCCCAGGGCGCGCTGGAGACGACCGCGTGGCAGACGGTGCCGCCGCCGAATTTGTCGGGTGGTGTGGTGACGCGAAAGAAGGGCTCGCTCATGGCGCGTGCTCCCGTACCGATGACTGATGCGCGGCGAAGCTTACGCTAGAGTAAGGTTCTGCGCATCAATCTTTCGGCTGGGACGGGCGCGCGCATGCAGGCGCCCGTCCGGTCTTGCAAAGGCGCCGCTCAGGCGGCGGCGCGGGGCATCTCGGTGGCCTTGGTGAGGGCCTGGTCGAGATCGGCGATGAGGTCGTCCGCGTCCTCGATGCCGATGGAGAGGCGCACCACATTGTCCGCGGCCCCGGCGGCGGCGCGCTGCTCGGGGCTGAGCTGGCGGTGCGTGGTGGAGGCCGAGTGGATGATGAGGCTGCGCGCATCGCCGAGATTGGCAACGTGGCTGAAGAGCTCCATCGCGCCGACCATCTTCACGCAGGCATCGTACCCGCCCTTCACCGCCACGGTGAAGAGCGCGCCCGCGCCCTTCGGGCAGATCTTCTTGATCCGCTTGAAGTAGGGCGAGCTCTTCAGGCCCGCATAGGTGACCTTCTCGATCCGCGGATCGGCCTCCAACCAGTTGGCGATCTTCACGGCATTGGCCACATGGCGTTCCATCCGCAGGCTGAGCGTCTCGGTGCCGAGGAGCGTGTAGAACGCGTTCTGCGGGCTCTGGCACATGCCGAGATCGCGCAGGCCCACCGCGATGCCGTGGAAGGTGTAGGCGAGCGCACCGAAGGCCTCGTGGAATTTGAGACCGTGATAGGCCGGCTCAGGCTCGGAGAGGCTCGGGAACTTCCCGGCCGCGGTCCAGTCGAACTTGCCGCTGTCGATCACCATGCCGCCCATCGCGGTGCCGTTGCCGGACAGGTATTTCGTCGTCGAATGCACGACGATCGTCGCGCCGTGCTCGATCGGCCGGCAGAGCCAGGGGGTGGCCGAGGTGTTGTCGACGATGAGCGGCACGCCTTTGCGCTCGGCAACCGCGGCGATCTTCGGCAGGTCCGCGATATGCCCGCCCGGATTGGCGATGGACTCGCAGAAGATCGCCCGGGTGCGCTTGTTGCAGGCGCGCGAGATCTGGCCCATCTCGTCGATATCGACGAA
>JBCBWF010000677.1:0-1608 GCA_039817245.1 Pseudomonadota bacterium
CTTGCGGCTTCTGCGGTTGCGCTTGCCGCATGCGGCAAGCGCAACCGCAGAAGCCGCAAGCATAACAACCGTGAGTTTCGTCATCCCTCTCTCCGTTCGTTGTGAGACGCGCGTTACCGCGCTTCCCCTAATTCTGCTCTCCGGCCTTTTCACGCCGCTCCGCTTTGCCCGTTTGGCACATCCGTTGCGGGGCTACAATGGACGAGGTATGGGCTCGGTAGGGTGGAAAGGTTTTTCTCACTGCCGTCGCAGATAAACAACAGCGTGCTGCGTACCCAGTCGCTTATCGCCGTCAGTGTTCCCACCGTTTGCTTGTCCGTGTGCTCGCCCGGGTTCTGCCCCCGGAATTGCCAGATTCACGCCCCGAGATAACCGTTTTGGAGGGCGATCTTCGCACCATGAACAGTGCGTGTGTGAATGGGATGGTGATGTCGCACAATCTACTCATCGTCGAGGACGACCGGCAACAGCGCCGCTATCTGGCGGCCGTGCTCTCGTCTTCGGGCTACAGCGTCGAGGCCGTGGCCAGCGCGGAGACCGCACTGGACCGGCTGACCGGGTGCCGACCTATGAAGGTGGATCTCTGCCTTCTCGACCTGAACATGCCGAGCATGGACGGGATCGAGATGCTGCACCGGTTGCGCAAGGCCGAGCTCACGATCCCCGTGATCGTGCTCACTTCCGACGGCTCGGTGAGCCGCGCGGTCGAGGCCATGCGCGCCGGCGCGACGGATTTCATCGTGAAACCCGTGGGTCCCGAACGGCTCGACGTCTCCATCCGCAACTGCCTCGCGCTCTCCGCGCTCTCGAGCGATGTGCGCCGGCTCTCGCGGCGCGACCGTGACCGCCTCGCTTTCGACGATCTGGTGGCGCAGAGCCCGTCCATCCGCAGCGCGATCGATCTGGCGCGCCGCGGCGCGGGCTCGGACATTCCGGTGCTGATCGACGGCGAATCCGGGACCGGCAAGGAAGTCTTCGCGCGCGCCATCCACGGTGCGGGCGGCCGCGCGGGCCAGCCTTTCGTCGCGGTCAATTGCGGCGCGCTGCCGGACAATCTGACCGAATCGATTCTCTTCGGCCACGAAAAGGGCGCCTTCACCGGCGCAACGGAGACGCGGTCGGGCAAGTTCAAGGAAGCCTCCGGGGGCACGCTCTTCCTCGACGAGATCGGCGAGCTGCCGCTCGATGCGCAGGTGAAGCTGCTGCGCGCGCTGCAGAGCGGGGAGATCGACCCGGTCGGCGCCGCGGGCTCCGTGAAGGTCGATATCCGCCTGATCTCCGCCACCAACCAGGACCTGGTGGCGATGGTTAAGGCCGGGAGTTTCCGTGAGGATTTGTTCTACCGGATCAGTGCGTTCCCGATCCACCTTCCGCCGCTGCGCGAACGGCGCGAGGACCTGCTGGACCTCGCCCAGATGTTCCTCACGCGCTTCGCGGCCTCCGAAGGCGTGCGCCTCACGGGCTTCGCCGACGCGGCGGTGCGCCTCATAATGGCGGCCGAATGGCCCGGCAATGTGCGCCAGCTGCAGAACACCATCCACCGCGCGGTGGTGCTGGCGGACGGGCCGGAGATCCGCCCCGAGCATCTCGTGGGCCTCGGCGCGCGCC
>JBCBWF010000143.1:0-11223 GCA_039817245.1 Pseudomonadota bacterium
CCCACCAAGGAACGTCCGCACGGAAACCCATCGTGCCAATCAGATCCCAGCTTGACCTTCTAGCTGCTGGAACCTTTACCAAGTTCGGAGCCGTCGTTGATCGAACGGTTGCATTGGAAAGGGATCCAAGATGCGCGTCATGCACACGATCCTACCAAGCCGGACGTTGGCTTGGTCCGGCACAGCTGTCGACAACCCGGCGACTTGCCTTTGTAGCGCACAGGGGCAGCGCATGCTGGGGCAGGGCGAGTTGTTCACAGGCCTTCTGATAAGCCTCGGATCCGGCGCCGTATTGGCAATCACCCGGATCGCCGCCCTTGTTCCGGTATCGTGCAATCTGACTCTGTGGACGGGCTCTTCGAGATCCAGTGCGAGCGCCTCGCCTAGCGGTGAGAGCCAGCGGCAGGAACTCGAGGAGTGGCGAGCAACGCGCTGCAAGTGCAGGAGGCCACTCAGATGAACATTGGAGATGTGTCCGACCGCAGCGGCCTGCCGGCAAAGACGATCCGCTACTATGAAGATATCGGTCTCGTGAAACCATTGAGAAGCACCAATGGGTACCGGAGCTTTGGCGCACGCGATCTGCACAAGCTGAACTTTCTCGCTCACGCACGATCGCTCGGCTTTTCAATCGAGGACTGCCGAGCGCTTCTTGGTCTCTATGAGGATCGACATCGAGAGAGCGCAGATGTGAAGCGCGTCGCAAATGAGCACCTGAGCCGGATTGACCAGAAAATCGCAGAGCTTGAAGCGATGCGTGCCACGCTCTCGGATCTCGTACGGCGATGCCACGGCGACAGTCGCCCAGACTGTCCCATCCTGGAAGGCTTGGCATCCGCGGAGCGGTCAGCGTGAAACTCAGCTCGATTTCTATCGCTTCTGCGATCATCGTGGGACTCGCTGCCGCCGCATGGCAGCTCTTGCCGACCACGCAGATCACCGATGTTGTGTCTGGGGACGACCCGCTTGTTCTTCCCACGCTCTCCGGCATCGCCGTTCGAGGGCAGATGCTCTTCGATGCCAACTGCGCGAGCTGCCATGGTCCTTACGGAACCGGGACCGACAAGGGACCTCCGCTCGTGCATAAGATCTACGAACCCAGCCACCATGCCGACTTCGCTTTTCACGGTGCCGTCCAGCACGGCGTGCGCGCACATCACTGGCGGTTCGGCGACATGCCTGCCGTTCCCGGGGTGTCCGAAGCTGAGGTGACGTCCATCATTGCATTCGTCCGCGCGATGCAGACGGCGAATGGCATCAACTGAGGAAGAAGCAAAGATGAGAACGATACTTGCCACGATCGCCCTCACTGCCGCTACCGTGAGTGCTGCATTCGCCCATTCGCCGATTAAATACACATCGCCAGGCGACGGCGCGACGATCGCGAATGCTCCAAGCGTCATCGAGATCATCTTCGACGGCGAAATGCGGCTGACGCGGGTCACTCTCGACGGACCCGGTGACGGTGCGCAGCGGCTCGAGCTCTCGGGTATCGAGATGCCGACGCCCGAATATCGGTTGCCCGCCCCGGCGCTCGTGGCTGGTCGGTATAGCGTCGAATGGCGAGGAATGGCGCCGGACGGCCATGTAATGACCGGCAGCTTCGTTTTCGAGATTGAATAGCCAATGATGGCGCTCGACGCCTGGACGGCGTCACTTCTAATCTCCAAGGTCTTGCTCTATCTCGGGGCAACATGCGCTGCCGGTACAGTCCTTTTCCGGTTATCGATCATGGGTATCGAAAACCGGGCGGCCGTTGGCGCATCGTATTCGGCGCTCTGGATCGGCGTCGTCCTGACGGCGTTCTTCGGGAGCGCGGCGATCGGCCTGCAGGCCGGTCTCCTTGCCGATGACGGTCTCCGCGGTCTTTGGAACGTCGAGATGATCAAGATTGTGATGGAGGGTGCGGCGGGCGACAGCTTCTGGCTCCGATCGGGCGGCACTCTAGCCATTGCCGTTTCGACAGTCCTGCCGCTTCGAGCAAGCGTCGGAGTGGGCGCGTTGGGAGCGGTATTCGTCGCGCTTTCTTTTGGTCTCGTCGGGCATGCTCTGACGGGGAATGGCTTGTTTCTGCCGCTCTTGGTGGGCCTTCATTTTCTTGGAGTTTCCCATTGGTTCGGCAGCCTCTGGCCGATCTACCAGAGCGCCCGCCACGATGGTCTTGGCGACGCTGCGAAGGTCGCCGACCGCTTCGGGCAAACCGCCCTTTGGACGGTCGCCACTCTCATTCTTGCCGGCGTCGTGATGACCGTCGTATTGGTTCAAACACTGGAGAACCTTGTGAGGACCCCCTATGGACAGCTTCTGGCCGCGAAAATCGCCATCGTGCTCGCCATCGGCGCTCTCGGCGCTCTCAACAAGCTCCGCTTGGTGCCACGCATGGAACTGGGGGACGAGAGCGCGCGAAACGTCCTCTGCCGCTCGATCGCCTGGGAGGCGGCCCTCATGGTCACCGTCTTCGTCGCAACTGCGGCTTTGACCAGCCTTATGGCGCTGCCCGAGCAAGCCGCCAGCAGCTCTTCGGGCGCGTTTTGAGGCCCTCATGCGAGAAGGCATTGCGGCGACGATGATGTTACTGGACTCTTCGAAGCAATCGTCTACTTCTCCACCGATGGCTGGTGCTCGGACATTGCAGGTAGCTCACGCAGTGCGCTGGCTTATGGTCATTGCACTTCTTCTGGTTGGCCTGTCTACCGGCGGCCAGCATGACACAGCCGGGATGGCACCTTCAGACAGTGTCGCATCGATCCATGCTGCTCACACGTTAATCACCTCTGGGGGCGAGAAAGCGACGGTGCATAACGGTTCGCTGCTGCAGCCTGCTCATGCGAGCCACACAGACTGTTGTGCCGAACACCAGGAGAGCGGCGCAAGTTGCGGCGCCATGGTCTGCTGTCCTTGTGATCTCACCGGTGGAATTCGGTCTCCGGTTCCGATTGAGGTAAGCGGCATCCTGCGCCGACCTCGTAGCCGGCCGGAGTTCCTTCAACCTGCTACTGGCCCTGTCGACAAGCCTCCACGCCTCGTCTGATATCCTGTCTTCGACGTCCTGAGTGATCGCACAGGGCGAAAGGTGCTCGGGTGTCTGAACCCCGGACAGCGGTATGGCGAGGCATGACATGCGCGGACGATATGTGGCTCTGACGACCCTTGCCCTGGCGGGTGGGATAGCGGCCGGTGTTGCGCTTGAGCGCAAGAGAATGGGCGGCGAGGGCGCCGCCGGCAGTGGAGGTCCGGCGATCCTCTACTGGGTTGCGCCGATGGATCCTAATTTTCGCAAGGACGGCCCCGGAAAATCGCCAATGGGGATGGACCTCGTGCCGGTCTATGAGGGTGATGAACCATCGGGCGATCCCTCCGAGGTTGTGCTGTCACCGGTTGAGATCAACGCGATCGGCGTGCGGACTGCCGTCGCCCGGATCGAGGAGGTTGCCCAGCGGGTCGAGACCGTCGGCTTCGTGGGATATGATGAACACGTGACGAGCCACATCCATATGCGCGTCGACGGCTGGATCGAACGGCTCAAAGTTCGGGCGATTGGCGATGCGGTCGATCAGGGCGACCTGCTCTTCGAGCTCTACGCGCCCGAAATCACCATCGGGAGCTCCGAGCTCATGCGCGCCGTGCGTCGGCGCGATCAGGTGGAAGAGCGCGTCGCGCGGCGAAAGCTGAAGAACTTCGGCGTGACAGAGCGCCAGATCGAGGAGATGGCGGGCGCCGATGCGCCTGCGCAGAACATCCGCGTCTACGCTCCACGGGACGGAGTCGTGATCGGTCTTGAGGCGGCAGACGGCATGTATCTGCAACCGAATGTCAGAGCCATGTCGTTGACCGATCTTTCCAGCGTCTGGCTCATCGTCGATGTCTTTGAACGCGATATCGCCCGCCTCTCGGAGGACATGGCCGCGATCGCAGAGTTCGAGCATCTGCCTGGTCACCGGTTCGAAGGCGAGATCGACTACATCTACCCGGAACTGGATGTCGAGACGCGGACACTGAGCGTGCGCCTGCGCTTCGACAATCATGATAGGCTCCTGCGGCCCAACATGTTTGGCAATGTGACGCTCGTGCCGTCCGAGAGGCGGGAGGCACTGACCGTTCCGTCGGAGGCCTTGATCCGGACGGGCCGCGCCGAGCGCGTGATCCTCAAGACGGCGGATGGCACCTTCAAGCCGCGGCTCGTGACCACGGGTCTGCGCGACAATTTCGGCGAGAGCGGGCGTACCGAGATCGTCCAGGGCCTTGCGCCCGGCGAGGAGGTCGTCGCATCGGCGCAGTTCTTGATCGACAGCGAGAGCGCGCTCTCGGCCGGGCTGATGCGCATGGCGCCGACCGAGGGCGACCCCGCGGAGGGGACCGGGACGCTGATTGCGGTCGATGCGGAACGACGGCAGGTCAGCATCAGGCATGAGCCGATAGAGAGCCTCGACTGGCCGGCAATGGAGACGCGCTTCACGGTCGGGGCCGATGTGGCGCTCGAGCGCGTCGCCCCAGGCGACGCCGTTGAGTTCGCCGCCGTCAGGGGCGCCGACAGGGTGCTGACGCTGACCGATCTCGGCAGCGACGACGGCATCGACGCGACGGGGACAGGCCTCGTCCATGCGGTGACGCCCGACGGCAAGCTCACGCTCAGCCACGACCCGATCCCCGAGCTCGGATGGCCGGCGATGCAAATGGATATGCCGGTCGCCGGTCTGAGCCCCGGCGACGTGCCGCTCGACACGCCGATCACCTTCGATCTCGCCAAGGGCGACGACGGGCTTTTCACGATCGTCGGTGTGCGCGCCGGCGATGCCCCGGGCGATGTGGTCGCCGCCGAGACGACCGCTGCGGCAGAGATTACCGCCTCCGGCCTTATCGAGTCGGTGGATCCTGAAACGCGGATGGCCACGATCAACCACGGCCCCATGGCCGAGATCGGCATGCCTGGCATGACGATGGACTTCGCGATCGCCGAGAACCTCGATGCCGCCGCGCTGCCGCTCGGCACCGATCTCGAGCTCGTGTTCGCGCGGCCCGACGGGCTCACGATGGTGCTCGCGGAAGCGCGCCCGGCAGGGCCGGAAATCATGGCAGAGGGTACTGTGAACAGCGTCGATGCGGGCGCCCGCACCGCCAATGTCACCCACGGGCCGCTGACCGCCATCGGCATGCCCGGCATGACCATGGAGTTCGGCCTCGCGCCGGGGCTCGATCCAGAGAGCGTGCAGACCGGTCCCGCCACGATCGGCCTTGGCTATGACGCCGAGGGAGCACTCATCCTCGAAAGTGTCGAGCCGGCAGAGCCACCAATGCGGGTCATGGGCAAAATCAACGAAATCGATCTGGCCGCGCGGACCGCCAACATCACGCACGGTCCGCTTGCCGAAATCGGAATGCCTGGCATGACGATGGACTTCCCCCTCGGCGCCGGCGTCGAGCCCGATCTGCTGCCGGTCGGGCAGGACATCGCTCTGTTCCTCGAGAAAGGCGCCGACTTCTCTCTCACGCTCGTCGGCGTGGAGGCCGCCCAATGATCCCCGCTGTCATCCGCTGGTCGATCGCCAACCGCTTCATGATCGTCATGCTGTCATTGATGCTTGCGGCCGGCGGTATCTGGGCCGCGAAGGAAACACCGGTCGACGCCATCCCTGACCTCTCGGACGTTCAGGTAATCATCAAGACGCCCTATGCCGGCCAGGCGCCGCAGGTGGTCGAGGATCAGGTGACCTATCCCATCGCGACGGCCATGCTGGCGGTGCCCGGCGCGGTCGATGTGCGCGGCTTCTCCTTCTTCGGCGACAGCTATGTCTACGTTGTCTTCGAGGACGGCACGGACCTCTACTGGGCGCGCTCGCGCGTCCTCGAATATCTCGCTCAGGTGCAATCCCGACTTCCGGACGGCGCCGCGCCCGAGCTCGGGCCCGATGCCACCGGCGTCGGTTGGATCTATCAGTATGTACTGATCGACCGCACCGGAACCCACGACCTCGCGCAGCTCCGAAGCCTGCAGGACTGGTGGCTGAAATACGAGCTTCAGACCGTCGATGGTGTGAGCGAGGTCGCGACTATCGGAGGCATGGTCAAGCAGTACCAGGTCGTCGTCGACCCCAACAAGCTGCGCGCCTTCGATATCCCGCTCGCCAAGATACGGACCGCGATCCAGGATGCAAACCGCGAGACCGGCGGCAGCGTGATCGAGATGGGCGAAGCCGAGTATATGGTCCGCGCCACAGGCTATATTGACGAGCTCACCGATCTCGCGCAGGTCCCGCTGATGGTCAACGATCGCGGCGCGGCGCTGACGCTAGCCGACGTCGCCGAGATCCGGCTCGGGCCTGAAATGCGCCGCGGCGTCGGCGAGTTCGACGGTGAAGGCGACGCGGTCGGCGGCGTCGTGATCATGCGATGGGGCGGCAACGCGCTCGCCACCATCAAGGCGGTCGAGGCGAAGATCGGCGAGCTCGAGGCCAGCCTGCCCGAGGGCGTGGAGCTGGTCACGACCTACGACCGCTCTGGCGTAATCGAGCGCGCGGTCGACAATCTCCAGAAGAAACTCACCGAGGAATTCATCGTCGTCGCGCTCGTTTGCGTGGCGTTTTTACTCCATCTGCGCTCGTCGCTGGTGATCATCCTCTCGCTGCCCCTCGGCATCCTTGCGGCAGTCCTGGTGATGAAGGCCCAGGGCGTGAACGCCAACATCATGTCGCTCGGCGGCATCGCGATCGCCATCGGCGCAATGGTCGATGCGGCCATTGTGATGATCGAGGCGATGCACAGGCGCATGGAAGAAGAGAAACTCACGCCAGAAAACCGATGGCGCATTGTCGGCGAATGCTGTTCCGAGGTAGGCCCAGCTCTCTTCTACTCACTCGCTATCATCACGGTCAGCTTCCTGCCGGTGTTCGTGCTCGAAAGCCAGGAGGGCCGGCTCTTCAAGCCGTTGGCGTTCACCAAGACCTATGCAATGGCTGCCGCTTGCATCCTGGCGATCACGCTCGTGCCCGTCCTCATGGGTTACTTTATCCGTGGGAGGATCGTGCCGGAGCGCAAGAACCCGCTCAACGTGCTCTGCATCTGGCTCTATCGGCCCTTCCTCGATGCCGCCGTCGCCTGGCCCTGGGCCACCGTCGCCATGGCGGTCGCCGTCGTCGCCTCGATGTGGTGGCCGATGCAACGGGTCGGTACCGAGTTCATGCCGGAACTGAACGAGGGCGACTTCCTCTACATGCCGTCCCTCTATCCAGGTGTTTCCATCGGCAAGGCCCGGGAGGTACTGCAGCAGACCGATCGACTGATCGCCACCGTGCCGGAGGTTGAAACGGTGCACGGCAAGCTCGGCCGCGCCGACACGGCGACCGACCCCGCACCGCTTACCATGATCGAGACCACAATCAGGCTCCGACCGCGCGACGAATGGCGCCCCGGCATGACGATGGAGAAGATCCGCGACGAGCTCGATGCCCGCGTTCAGGTTCCCGGCGTCACCAATGTCTGGATCCAGCCCATCAAGAACCGCATCGACATGCTGGCAACCGGCATCAAGACACCTGTGGGCGTCAAAGTCTCCGGTGCCGATCTGACGGTCATCGAGGACATCGCGATCGCGGTCGAACGTGCGGTGGCCGACATCTCGGGTACCGCCTCGGCCTATGCCGAACGCCCGGTGGGCGGGCGCTTCATCGAGATCGACATCGATCGCGCGGCCGCCGCACGCTACATGCTCAGCATCCGCGAGATCCAGGAGGTGGTGCAGACCGCGATCGGCGGCATGCAGATCTCTGAGAGCGTCGAGGGGCTCGAGCGCTACCCGGTGAATCTGCGCTATCCGCAGGACTGGCGGAACAGCCCGGAGCGGCTGGAAGAGCTGCCGATGGTCACGCCCTCCGGCGCCCATATCCCGCTTGGCGCCGTCGCGCGTATCGACCTCGTCGACGGGCCCGGCATGATCCGCTCGGAGAACGCGCGGCGGACGGGCTTCGTGTTCATCGACATCGCCGGGCGCGATCTCGGCGGCTATGTGGAGGAGGCGAAGCAGGTGGTCGCCGAAACGGTGACCCTGCCGGCCGGCTACTCGATCAGCTGGTCCGGACAGTACGAGTACATCGAGCGCGTGCAGGAACGCCTGACCCTAGTGGCCCCGGCGACGCTCCTCATCATCACGCTCATGCTTTTCCTCGCATTCAACCGCGTCACCGAGGTCGCGATCATCCTCGCCGCGCTACCGGTCGCGCTCGCTGGGGGCGTCTGGTTGATCTGGTATCTGGAATTCGACATCTCGGTCGCAGTACTCGTCGGCTTCATCGCGCTCGCTGGCGTTGCGGTAGAGACCGCCATCGTCATGCTGCTCTATCTCAATCTGGCTTGGGAAAAGCGCAAGAAAGCAGCCCGAGCCGAGTGGCGGCAGCTCACGACCGATGACATCGAGGAAGTCGTCTTCGACGGGGCTCTGCTTCGGCTTCGGCCCAAGGTCATGACCGTCGCCACGATCTTTGCGGGGCTTATCCCCATCATGTGGGGCGATGGCACCGGCTCGGAGATCATGCAGCGGATCGCGGCCCCTATGATCGGCGGCATGGCGACGGCAACGCTGCTGACGCTCTTCGTGATCCCCGCGATCTTCGTGATCTGGAAGCGCGTCGCGCTTCGAAGGGTCAACCGGGAGCTACAGGAAGCCCCGCTCGTTCTCACCCATCCGACCCCGGCCGAATGATCGGCCGGACGGCTCGCGCACCAAACAGGAGGTCTAACCCATGCGCAAGACTCTGATGATCTGTGCGGCGATTGCGCTCGCATCCCCAGCTATCGGTGGGCAGACTGGACACGGGTCCGGCTCTCATGGCGGCGATCACGCCGGCATGGCAGAAGGCGTGCACGCCGAGGCGACGATCAACGCCATCGAGGGCGACACCGTGAATGTCAGTCACGGGCCGATCCCCGAAATCGGTTGGCCTGCAATGACAATGGATATGAAGCTGCTCGAGGGGGCTGAGACCGGCGGCGTCGGACCGGGCGACAAGGCGATGATGATGCTCGAGAAGGGCGAGGACGGCATGTACGTCATTCGCGCGCTGATGCCAGCCGAATGATCGCTCGCGGTCCGTGCTCTCGTTGATTGAGCGCCTGCCCCTTTCCGCGGCGGTTGCGGTTGCGATCGCCGCGGGTCTCTGGCACTTCTTCCTCGAAGAGTGAACATCACTCGTCTTGGCAGGCTTCGTCCTTGCGATTGTCGTCGGTATTTGTGTGGACTTCGCAAGCAAGACCGCCAACCGGACAGCGCTTCATAGGATCTGCGCCCTTGTGCACCATTGGTGCGAACCCCATCTCGCGGAGCGACCGCGCGGGTATCCGATCTTATGTTGTGCCGTCTACCTTCTCCTCGCTCTTCGTCTGATGTTGGCGTGGACAAGGTAGAGAGACGCTTGGCCCGCGAAGCCGACGTTGACCCGCGGCGCCTCAAATCACCTCGATCCAAGTCGACATGCCCGCAGCCGCGTGCCCGAGCATGTGGCAGTGCAAGAGCCAGCGACCGGGATTGTCAGCGACGAACACAATTGCCCGCTGCTCCATTGGTCCAAGAACTTGCGTGTCCCGCAATGGACCGAGAGAACCGCTTTGGAGCCGTTCCCGAAAGTGATGGCCATGCAGATGCATTGCATGCGGCCAGCGGTTGTCGTTCTGGATCGCGACCTCGACCGTCTCGCCAAGCCGGGCAGAGATCAGCGGCTCGTCGGGAAAATCCGCCCTGCCGTTCAGTGCCCAGGCCTTCCCCTGCCCCACCAGCTCGCGCATCGAGAGCCGCTGCCCCCCGAACTCGGCGCCGCGCAATCCGCCCATGGCGCCGCCCTCCATCCGAAGCTCGACGCGACGTGCGCTGGCAAGGTCGGGATCGGGCACATCGTTCGGCTCGAGTAGAGGCGGCTCGTCGCGGCGGTCGACAAGCCCTCCGTCGCGGACATCGAAACTCGCGAGCACGTAGCTTCCGTCTCGCTCAACGGAGAGAAGCTGCGCCTCTGTGCCCGGATCGGCGATGACGTCGACGATGAGATCCGACCGTTGCGCGGGTGCGAGAGACAGCCGCGCCGTCATGCGCGGAGCCTCGACTGGCTGCCCGTCGACTGCGACCACCCACCCGCGCAGGCCGCGCAGCTCCAGATCGAAGATCCGTGCCGTCGCCGCGTTCACAAGGCGCAGACGACGCCGTTCGAAGCGCTGCGCCTCCCGCCGCGGTTCGGCGAGGCCGTTGACCGTCACCCAGTTCCCGATCCGTCCAGCGTGCGACCGATCGTGCATGTTGCCGAAGGTCTCGTCGATCCGAGCGTCCCGCTTGAGACGCCAATCATCAAGAACGAGGATGTCCTCCCGATCGACATCGGGTGGGTCGGCCTCATCGACGATCAGTACGCCGTAGAGCCCCCGGGCAACCTGTTCCCATGACCGGACGTGGGGGTGATACCAATAGGTGCCGGCATCGTTTGCAACGAAGTCGTAGCTGAACCGGTCGCCCGGCGCGACAGCCTCCTGCGTAAGACCGGGCACGCCGTCCATGGCGTTATCAAGCCGGATCCCATGCCAGTGGATCGTCGAGGGTTGCGGAAGCTCATTGAGGAAGTCTCGCCGCAGCCTTTCCCCACGCCTCACCCTGATCACCGGGCCTGGAATCCGGGCGTCGTAGGCCCAGACATCGGTCGCGGGATAGTTCTCGGGGGCAAGCTGAAGCGTGGCTGGTCCGGCGCGCAGGATTGGCACGGCGTCGGGCGTCGTTGCCACACTCGCACTGCTGGGCAGAACCAAAGCAGCTGCACCGCCGACAAGCGCCTCCCGTCTCGTAAGTGTCATGGCAGGTCCTCGCCTCTCAACATCCGCGCAGTTCAGCCTCTCTTGACGGTCCTGCTGCCAACCACACGCCAGTTTGGCGCTCATTTCCGCGCAAAGACTGCGCTGCTGCCGTCCCGCCTGATCAGGAGAACGTCGTACGGGTCCTTCCGCGCACCCATCTCCATGCCTGGCGAGCCGACTGGCATGCCCGGGACGGCCAGCCCCAGCGCGTTCGGTCGCGTCTCGAGCAGTCTTGAAACCTCCTCGGCCGGAACGTGCCCTTCGATCACATAGCCATCGATCTCGCCCGTGTGGCATGAGCTGTATTCGGGCCTCACGCCGAGCTGCGCCTTCAGGGCATAGAGCGCGTCCTGACCAATATCGCGGGCCTCGACGAGAAAGCCAGCATCACGCATGTGTCGCACC
>JBCBWF010000088.1:0-14621 GCA_039817245.1 Pseudomonadota bacterium
ACCACGATCCACGACGTGACGAACACGCAGACCATGGTGGACCGGCCGGCGAAGGACCTGCGCCGTGCGCGCTCCGCGTTGAATTCGCTGATCCCCACCACCACCGGGTCCGCAACGGCCATCACGCTGATCTATCCCGAGCTGAAAGGGCGGCTGAACGGCCATGCGGTGCGCGTCCCGCTCCTCAACGCCTCGCTCACCGACTGCGTCTTCGAGATGACCCGTCCGACCACGGTCGAGGAGGTCAACGGGCTCTTCCGCCGCTGGTCCGAGGGGCCGCTTGCCGGCGTCCTCGGATACGAGGAGCGCCCGCTCGTCTCCGCCGATTTCGTGAACGATCCGCGCTCCGCCATCGTGGACGCGCCCTCGACAATGGTGGTCAACGGCACCCAGGTGAAGGTCTATGCCTGGTACGACAACGAATGGGGCTACGCGTGGCGCCTGGCGGATGTGACGCGGATGATCGCCGAGCGGATGGGAGACCCGGCATGAGCACTGCCGCCCGGCCCGAGGGCCTCGCCGCCTACATCGCCGTCACCGCCGCCTACTGGGCCTTCATGCTCACCGATGGCGCGCTGCGCATGCTGGTGCTGCTGCATTTTCACACGCTCGGCTTCTCGCCGGTGCAGCTCGCCTACCTGTTCCTGCTCTACGAATTCATGGGCGTGGTCACCAACCTCTCAGCGGGCTGGATCGCGGCGCGCTTCGGGCTGACGGCGACGCTCTATGCGGGGCTGCTCCTGCAGATCGCGGCTTTGGGCGCCTTGGCGGTGCTCGACCCGGGCTGGGGCGTGGCCGCCTCGGTGGCGTTCGTCATGGCGGTCCAGGGGCTCTCTGGCGTCGCCAAGGACCTTGCGAAGATGAGCTCCAAGAGTGCCGTCAAGCTGCTGGCACCGGCCGAGGAGCGGGGCGCGCTCTTCCGCTGGGTGGCGGTGCTGACGGGCTCGAAGAACGCGGTGAAGGGCGTGGGCTTCCTGCTCGGCACGGTCCTGCTCGGCACGATCGGCTTCGAGGGCGCGGTGGTCGCCATGGCGCTGGTGCTCGCCGTGATCCTGGCGGCGGTGGTGCTCTTCATGCCCGCGGGCCTGCCGCAGGGGCGCAAGGGCGCCAAGTTCAGCGAGGTTTTCTCGAAGGACCCCAACGTGAACCGCCTCTCCGCCGCGCGGCTCTTCCTCTTCGGGGCGCGTGACACCTGGTTCGTTGTCGGCATCCCGATCTATTTCTACAGCGTGCTCTCGGACGGAAGCGAGGCGGGCAACCGTGCCGCCTTCTTCCAGATCGGCGTGTTCATGGCCTTCTGGATCGTCGGCTACGGGGCCATCCAGGCGCTGGCACCCCGTCTTCTCGCCGCGCGCGACAAGGGGATCGCGGAGACGGTTGCCCTGGCGCAGTACTGGGTTGGCCTGCTGGCGACGATCCCGGCCGCGCTGGCCCTCGCGGTCTGGCTGGGCGGTGCCCCTGCGGATTGGCTGACGGCCGTGCTGGTAATCGGCCTCCTCGGGTTCGGGGCGGTCTTTGCCATCAACTCGGCGCTGCACTCCTACCTCATCCTGGCCTTCACGAGCGCCAGCCGCGTGACCATGGATGTGGGCTTCTACTACATGTCCAACGCCGCGGGACGGCTCGTCGGCACGCTCCTCTCCGGGCTCAGCTACCAGTTCGGCGGGCTGACGCTCTGCCTCGCCACCGCCGCCCTCATGGCCGCTCTGAGCTGGGCCGCAGCCGCGCGGCTCTCACGATCGCCGGGACTGGCGGCGGCGGAGTAGGGCGTCACGCGCTGGCGAGGCTGCCGACCAGGCGGTCGTACCGGCGCTCGCCGTTCAGGATCCCGTGCACCGGGTCGGCGCGCAGCCATTCGAGATAGCGCCAGCCACAGTCCGCCAGCGCTTCGAGCCGGTCGATCGCTTTGCTGAGGGCGCCGGCATGGGCGAAGGCGACGATGTCGTAGAAGAACGGGCTGCCATCGCCCTCCGCGCCTTCGGGCTCCTGGCCGTCGATGCTGTCGATCAGCGCTCTCGCGGCGCGGGAGGCTGCGATGGCGCGGGGCTCGTGCGGTGCGCCGGCGAGCCAGGTCTCGAGCCGCGCGAGGCTCCGCCGTGCGAGCCAACCGGCGCGCTCGCGGTCGCCGAGCGCCAGGGCCGCGCGCGCGGCATTGTAGGCCGGGCGGTAGTCGTCCGGCGCGAGATCCGCCGCGCGCTCCCCGAGCACGACCGCCGCGCGATGCGCCCCGCAGCCGAAGAACACCTGCGCGGCGAGGTAGTGGGTCTCGAAATCGTCGGGCGCTGCGGCGAGGGCGCGTTCGAAGGCCCGCTCGCTCACCGTGATCCGTCCCATCGCGCCCGCGACGAAGCCGAGCGCACGGTTCGTGGCGGCAAGATCCGGGCGCAGCCGAACGGCGTGTTCCACCGCCTGGCTCGCAATGGTCATCCGCCGCATCCGTTCGCCCGCATGCAGCGCGGACAGTGTCATCAGAACGCCGGTTTCCGCGTGGATTGCGGCGTCCTGCGGTGCGGCCGCGCAGGCTTCGGCCGTCAGCGCCTCGATGGCCGGCGCCGCGAGGGTGCCGCGCCGCTTCGCCAGAAGGCGTGCCTCCGTGATCGCAATGCGCGCATCGAGCGAGGTCTCCTCCTCCGGCACGACAGGCCCCGAGATGGTGGGCATCGGGCAGGCCGGCTCGGCGGAGGCGTCGTAGAAGACCGGAGCGGTCAGCCGGTAGCCGGCCTTGGGCACGGTCTCGATCAGGCGCGTGCCGCCGCGCCGGTCGCCGAGCGCGCGGCGCAGCTCCGTGACGGCCTGCGTGAGGCTCTCATCGCCCACATGGGTGTCCGGCCAGACCGCATCCATCAGGTCGCCGCGGCTGACGACGGCGCCGCCGGCCGCTGCCAGGGCCTGCAGGAGCTGCATCGCGCGGGGCGAGAGGCGGCGGGTCACCTGCTCGTCCGAAACCTCGCGGGCCACGGGGTCGATGCGCCAGCGCCCGATGCGCACGAGCTGCGGCGCGGTCGCAGCCGGCACCACACCGGCGTCGGTGGAGGAGGGATCGTCGCAACAGCGACGGCGGATCGCATGGGCCATGGCGGTGCTCACCGGTTGATTGAGTCGCGGAGCGGGCAATGCGCAGCTTCCG
Source organism: Pseudomonadota bacterium (assembly GCA_039817245.1). Classification (GTDB taxonomy): domain Bacteria; phylum Pseudomonadota; class Alphaproteobacteria; order Rhodobacterales; family Rhodobacteraceae; genus Thermohalobaculum. The sequence goes on from JBCBWF010000088.1 coordinate 3,128, forward strand.
CATGCCCTTTCCGGTACCGACGAGTCACGCCTGCGTTTGTGACGATCTTGACAGATCACAGTTCCGTGTTCGCCCGTCCGTGTTCGTCCGGTGCACGCGTGCCGTTGCGGCAGGGGCGATCGTCGCCGTGGCCAGCCTCAGGGGATGATCCTGCGTGCGCATGGTACGCCCCGCGGCGCCTTTGGCGGCATGCGCAGCGAGGCGATGCCTGCCGGGCGACGGGGCAGGTTGAAGCGAGGACGCGCCGGAGAGGGGCCCGGCCCGGCAAAGCGCCGTTTTGGGACTTCGGGCGGGCTGGCCTGGCTCGGCGTCAGGATCTCCGGTGCCTTGCCGAAGAGATGGGCGAATGCGGAGGGGCGCGGTGTGTCCTTCATGGCTTGCTCCGCTCCCCGCTCTTGTCCGCATCCGTCTCGGGCGCCGACGATTTGGCATCCGGATCGGGCGCCTCCTGCTCCTTGCCATCGGCAGCCGGTGCGGCGAGGTCGATCTCGAGCCGCTCTCCGAGGCCGCTGATGCGGGTCGTCATCCGGGCCTCTACCGGGCCGCGCGGTGTCGCGATCCGCGCGCTGCGGGTCACGTTGCCGTCGCGCTCGCGCCGGGGCTCGGTACCGCCATCCCCGCCGGAACCGGCGCCGAAGGCGCGCCCCAGCTCGTCGAAGAGCGCGCCGAGGCGGCGCTCCATCTCCGCCAGCGCATCGAGCCCCTTCGGCCCGTCCCCCCGCTTCCGTGTCATCCCATCGCCTCCCCGCCGGTGCGGCCCCGGCGCCGCGTTGCGAGAAAGGCTAGGGCTCCATGGTTAGCGTGCCGTGAAGGCGTCAGCGATCGCCAGCGTGATGCAGCGCGCCGCGCAGGCCGGCCGCTCCGCCCCCTCGCGCTCCAGCACCGCGTCGAGCGCCAGTCGCCGCCCCTCCGCCACTGCTTCGCAGGCCGCGAGCGTCAGCGCCAGCCGCAGCCGGCTGCCCGCCGGCACCGGCGCCGGGAAGCGGACACGGTCGAGCCCGTAATTTATGCGCCGCCCCGCATCGCGGATCTCCAGGATCTCCGCCGTCAGCCGCGGGATCAGCGAGAGCGTGAGGTAGCCATGGGCGATCGTCCCGCCGATCTCGCGCTCCGCGCGCGCGCGATCCACGTGGATCCACTGATGATCCCCCGTCGCCGCGGCAAAGCTGTCGATCATCGGCTGATCGACGGTGACCCAGCCGGAGTGCCCCAGCAGGGTGCCGACCAGCCCGTCGAGCTCGGCGAGGCGATGGTGATGGGGCATGCTCACATCCTCACGCTGAGCCCGCCGTCCACGACGAGCACATGGCCGGTGATGTAGGAGGCCGCCGGCGAGGCGAGGAACACGGCCGCGCCCGCCACCTCCTCCGGCCGGCCCCAGCGCGGGATGGCGGCGCGCGTCTCGAGCACTGCGAGAACGGCGGCATCCTCGATCAGCGCCGCATTCGCCTCCGTCGCCATGAAGCCCGGCGCGATGGCGTTGACCCGGATCGCAGGGCCGAATTCCACCGCATGGCTGCGCGTGAGCGCTTCGAGCGCGCCCTTCGCCAGCGTGTATCCCGCATCGCCCGGACGGGCCCGGGGGCCGGCGATCGAGGTGATGTTCACCACCGCGCCGCCGGTCGCGGCCATGCCCGGCGCGGCGTGACGGGTCAGGCTGTAGGCCGCCAACGCGTTGACGGCGACGAGGGACGCGACATCCGCGGTCGGCAGGTCCGCGGTGGCACGGCGGTCTCGCGCGGTTGCGTTGTTGACGAGGATATCGGGCGCATCCGGCGCTGCGGCGAACCAGCGCGCGACCGCGGCCTCGTCGGTCACGTCGAAGGGGGCGGGCGCGGCATGCAGGCCCTCCGCCGTGAGCGCGCCTGCCGCGTCCCCGCACCGCTCCGCCGTTCGCCCGTTGACCCAGACCGTTGCGCCGGCCTCGGCCATGGCCCGCGCCATGGCGAGGCCGAGGCCACGCGTCGCGCCGGTGACGAGCGCCCGCCGCCCTGCGAGCGAGAAGGGATCCGTTGCGCCCGCCGCCACGCGCTCAGCCGTCGAGCACGTCCACGCGGTAGCCCGCGCGCGGGAAATGGACACAGACCCGCCCCGCCTCGGCGCTCTCGCGCACCAGGCTCACCCGGTCGCGATCCGCATGGCGCAGGACGCCCTCGGTCGGCTGCTCACCGCCGTCCAGATCCGGATTGACGCGGATCGTCATGCCGGGGCGGAGGCCCTGCGGATCCTTCGGATCGGCGCCCTCGGGGCCGGCGGGCTCCGCTGCGGCCGCTATCGCAATCGCGTCCTCGCCGCTCAGCTCCGCTCCCTGCGCGCCATGGCCGATGCCGGCCATCCGCGTCTCCCAGGCTGCGAGCGCTTCGAACTCCGAGATGAGCGAAGGCCCGCCCTCCCAGCGCCCGCGCACGAACCAGACGACATGCCAGACCAGCGCATCCGCCAGCCCCGGAGCGGTCCCGGTCAGACATGTCCGCCCGTCCGCCAGCATCGCATCGAAGGTGGCGAGCGCGCTGCGCATCTGGGCGGCCAGATGCGGCAGGTCCGAGCGCGCTTCGCGCAGCCGCTCGGCCCAGTCCGGCCCGAGATAGAGGCGGCCACGATCCGCCGCGAAGTCCGCCGGAAGCGCATCTCCCTGGCCCGCGAGCACGAGCTTCACGGCCAGGGTGAAGAGCGCGCCATCCGTCCAGCGCGCGAGCGTTTCGGCGAAGGGACGCGTGCCGCCGGGAAAGAAACCCGGCTCCGGCTGGCGCCGCTCGATCTCGGCAAGAATGCCGAGGCTGTCGCAGTAGATGTCCGCGCCGATCTGCATGACCGGCGTGCGCCGGTATCCGCCCGTCAGCGCGGTGAGCAGCGGCTTCGGCGGCAGGCGCGGGATCTCGATCGACCGCCAGGCGAGCCCCTTGATGCCGAAGGCGTTACGCACCTTCTCGGCCACCGGCGATTGCGGATAGTTGTGGAGGAGGATCTCGGTCAAAACGGTTCCTTCAGAGATGGCGTTGCACGATGACGTGGGTGGGGGCGCGCCGCAAGGCGCCAGCACGCAACGCTCGCGCATCCGTGCAGTCCGTCGCGAACCCGCGTGATTGCACGCGCCGCCCGGATCGCCCAGCCTCTCGCCTGAGTTTCCCGAGGGCGGAGGGCCGGCGATGAGCGAGGGGCGTCACAACGTTCTGAAGGAGGTGCCGCATATCTGGGTGCCGATGCCGGACGGCCGGCGCCTCGCCGCGCGCCTCTGGCTGCCGAGCGGCGACGCGCCGGCCCCTGCGATCCTCGAATATCTCCCCTATCGCAAGCGCGACGGGACCGCCGAGCGCGATGCGAGTACCCACCCCGTCTTTGCCGCCGAGGGCTATGCCTGCATCCGCGTCGATCTCGCAGGCTCCGGCGAGTCGGACGGGGTCTTCGACGACGAGTACTCCGAGCAGGAGCTTGCGGATGGTGAGGCTGTCATCGCCTGGATCGCCGCCCAACCCTGGTGCGACGGGCGCATCGGTATGATCGGCATCTCCTGGGGCGGCTTCAACGGCCTTCAGCTCGCCTATCGCCGCCCGCCCGCGTTGAAGGCGGTTGTGACCCTCTGCTCGACGGTGGACCGTCACGCCGACGACATCCACTACATGGGCGGCTGCCTGCTCACCGACAACTTCAACTGGGGCGCGCAGATGACGGCCTATATGAGCCGTCCGCCCGATCCTGCGCTCCGCGGGGATTGGCGCCGCGTCTGGGCCGAGCGGATCGAGACCTTGCCCTTCCTCGCCGCCGACTGGCTGCGCCGGCCCGTTCGCGACGCCTATTGGCGCCATGGCTCGGTCTGCGAGGACTGGAGCGCGATCCAGGCATCCGTGCTCGCCATCGGCGGCTGGGCGGATGCCTATGTGAACGCCCCCCTCGCCCTCGCGGCGAACCTCAGATCGCCGCGTGCCGCGCTGATCGGGCCCTGGGAACACAAGTATCCGCATCTCTCCCGCATTCTCGCCTCGGACGCCCATGGCGAGATCCTCGGCTGGTTCGACCGGCACCTGAAGACGCGGGAGGGCGCCCCCGTTCCGCCGGCGCGGGTCTTCGTCCAAGAGCATTTCGCGACCATCGGCGGCCCCGGGGCCGCCTACGCGCCCGCGGCCGGGCGCTGGGTGGCGGAGATGGCCTGGCCTTCGCCCAATGTCGCCGAGCGCGCGCTGCATCTCAGCCGCGGCGCCCTCGGGCCCGAGCCAGGGTCCGGCGAGACCGCCATCGCGACCCCGCTCACGGTCGGTCGCGCCGCGGCCTATTTCTGCCCCGGCATGCGGGTGGATCACGAGCTTGCCGGCGATCAGGCCGAGGACGATGCCGCCTCGGCCCGCTTCGACACGGAGCCCCTTGCCGAGCCCCTCGAGATCCTCGGCCGGCCGGTTCTGGACATCGCCTTCCGGGTAGACCGGCCCGTGGCGCAGCTCGTCGCGCGGCTCTGCGACGTGACACCGGGCGGCGTCTCGCAGCGCGTGAGCTACCACGCGCTCAACCTCTGCCAGCATGCCGGGCATGATCGGGCGGAGGCGCTGGAGCCCGGCCGGCTCTACACCGCGCGGCTCCCGCTCAACACCTGTGCCCATCGTTTCGCAGCGGGCCACCGGCTGCGGCTCGCGCTCTCCACCTCGTACTGGCCCGTGATCTGGCCCTCTCCCGAAGCGGCGACGGTCACCCTCGATCTGGCAGAGTGTCGCCTTCTGTTGCCCGAGCGCCGGGTCGCTGAGGAACCCGAGCCCATGGCGCCCGGCCCCGCCCGCGCCCGTCCGCCCTCCGATCTCGAAACGGTGCGACGCGCCACGGGCTCGAGCCGGCGCTATGTCGAGACGGACGGAACCGAAGTGCTCGAGACCATCGACGATTTCGGCGCATCGCGCGCGATCGCCCACGGGCTGGAGACCGGCTCGAGCGTCACCCAGCGCTACGCCATCCGCCCCGGCGACCCGCTCTCGGCGCGCCATGAGGCCGACTGGCTCTTCGCCTTTCGCCGGGCCTCCCCGGATGGCAGCGTCTGGACGGCACGCATCGAGAGCCATGCGGCCATGACCGCCGACGCACGCGCCTTCCGCCTTCACCGCCGCATCCGCGCGGAGGCCTCCGACGGCCCCTCGATCGAACGAGAGTGGACCGAGACCGTTGCGCGTGGTTACCTCTGAGCCGCGAAACATAAATCTTCGACAGGAGAGAAACATGACCTTTCGCTCGGGAGATATCACCCTCGACCGTCGACGCTTTCTCGAGGGCACGGCCGCCACGGGCCTCGCGCTCGGGCTGGGCGGCACGCTGACCGCTCCGGCGCTCGCCGCCGAGCCCAAGAAGGGTGGCCGGCTTCGCGTCGCGCTTGCCGAGGGCAGCACGTCAGACAGCCTCGATCCGCAGACCTACACCGACATTTACATGATCTCCGTCGGCTTCGCGACGCACTCCACGCTCACCGAGATCGCCCCCGATGGCGAGCTCGTCGGCGATGCGGCGGAGAGCTGGGAGGGCGCTTCGGATGCGGCCACCTGGACCTTCCGCCTGCGCGACGGGATCACGTTCTCCGACGGCAAGAAGGTCACCGCCGAGGACGTGATGGCCTCCATCGACCACCACCGCGGCGAGGAGTCGAAGTCCGCCGCCAAGGACGTCGTCGGCCCCATCAAGGATATGAGCGCGCCGGACGAGAAGACCGTGGTCTTCACGCTCGACGGGCCGAACGCGGACTTCCCCTACCTGATGGCCGACTATCACCTCCTGATCATGCCGGCCGAGGGCTCGGGCGTGAACTGGCAGGACTATGTCGGCTCCGGCGGCTACGTGCTCGAGAGCTTCGAGCCGGGCGTGCGCACCGTGCTGAAGCGGCGCGACGACTACTGGAAGGAAGGCCGCGCGCATTTCGACGAGCTCGAGATCCTCTACGTTGCCGATGCGGCCGCGCGCCAGAACGCTGTGGCCACCGGCGAGGTGGATCTGATGAGCCGCGCGGATCTCAAGACCGTGCATCTTCTCGGCCGCCGGCCGGGCGTGCGCGTGGAGGAGGCGACGGGCTTCCTGCACTACACCGCGCCGATGCTCACCAATGTCGCGCCCTATGACAACAACGACCTGCGTCTCGCCATCAAGTACTCCATCGACCGCGAGGAGCTGATGTCGAAGATCCTGCGCGGCCACGGCACGGTCGGCAACGACCATCCGATCGCGCCTTCGGTGCCGTTCCACGCCGCCGGGCTCGAGCAGCGCGTGCCGGATCTCGACAAGGCCAAGTTCCACCTCAAGAAGGCGGGTTATGGCGGCGAGGAGCTGGTGCTCTCCGCGGCCGACGCCGCCTATTCCGGTGCCGTGGACGCCTCGGTGCTGATGCAGGCCCAGCTCGCCAAGGCCGGCATCAACATGACCGTCGATCGCGTGCCCGCGGACGGCTACTGGTCCAATATCTGGCTGAAGAAGGCGTGGTGCGCCTGCTACTGGGGCGGCCGTCCGACCTGCGACTGGATGTTCACCCAGGCCTATGCGTCGGGCGCGAACTGGAACGATACCAAGTTCGAGCACGAGCGCTTCAACATGCTCCTGACCGCCGGCCGCGGCGAGCTCGACAACGCCAAGCGCGCCGAGATCTACAGCGAGATGCAGCAGATCCTGCGCGACGAAGGCGGCGTGGTGGTCTGGGGCTTCGCCAACTACGTCTACGCCATGGCTGACAAGGTGGCGCATGGCCCGGATGTGGCCTCCAACTGGGCGCTCGACGGCGGGCGCTATGTGGAGCGCTGGTGGTTCAGCTGATCGCCGCGCGGTAACGCAAAAAGGCCCTCACCCGCATTCGGGTGGGGGCGCCTTCAGCGGGCGCGTTTCGGGGCGGCGAGCCGGTTCGAGGCGCCTTCGATCTGCCGCTCCAGCGCCTCGAGGAGGCGATCGTCGAGTTCCGGATCCGCGGGGGCCGGCAGCGGGGCGAGGAACTCCATGACCGCGGTCCCCGGTCCCGCCAGCCTCCCGCCCTTCACCCAGAAGAGCCCGGTGTTGGTCGCTGCGGGCACGACCGGCAATGCGAGTTCGCGCGCCAGCATCACCACGCCGCGCTTGTACGGTGCCGTGGCGCCCGGTGCGACGCGCGTGCCCTGCGGGTAGACGACGATCTGGCCGCCCCGCACCTGGGCCGCCGCCATCTCTCCCACCATCCGCGCACCCTCTCCGCGCTTGCCGCGATCGACCGCCACCGTCCCGATCCGGCGTGTGTAGAGGCCGAAGACCGGCATGCGCGTCAGCGAGCGCTTCATGACGAAGCGCGCATGGGGGAGATGGGCGAAGAGGATGTAGACATCGAGCAGCGACTGGTGCTTGGCGGCGACGACCACCGGCTCGGTCGGCATGCGCCCGCGGATCTCGACGCGGATGCCGGCCATCATCCGCGCCAGCCAGAGCACGCTCCGCGCATAGAGCCGCATCCAGCCATGGGTCGCGCGGTGGGAGACGAGAAGGGGCGCGCCAAGCACACCCATCACCCCCATGAGCACATAGAGGGCGAGATGGAAGGCGATGTCGCGCAGGCGGGCGAGCGGCCCTCTCGGCATCGCCGGTCCGCCCGTTGGTGCCCCTGCCGACCGCGTCTTGGGCTCGACCGCGCCGCTCATGGCAGCTCGCGCAACGCGGCGCGTACCGCGACCGCGGCCGCCGCCCAGCCGATCAGCGCCGCGGCAGGCGGGACTGCCAGTGCAAGGCCGAGGAGCCGCCCGCCGCCGGGCGCCAGATCGAGCCCGACGACATTGCCGGCACCCGGCAGGAGCGCGAGGAGCGCCGCCGCCGCTCCGGCCCCCAGGGCAGCACCCGTGCCTGTGCGCCAGAGGATCGGCCGGATGAAGGCGCGCGCGATGAACCGGTCCTGCCCGCCGATCAGCCGGATGACGCGCACCACCCCGGTGTTGCCTGCGAGGCTCGCGCGCGCGGCCAGCGCCACCATGCCGGCTGCGGCCAGTGCGACCAGCGCGGATGCCGCAAAGGCCAGCCACTCGATTGCGGCGGCCGCGCTGATGAGAGGCCCGCGCCAGGCGGCGTGATCGTCGTAGACGCTGCCGGGCGCCGCCGCCTCCAGCGCAGCGGCCAGCGAGGCCGCATCCGGCCCGCGCCCCTCCAGCGTGACATCGATGAGCCGCGGTATCGGCAACTCGGAGAGCGCCGCCCCGTCCCCGAGCCAGGGGGCGAGGAGGGCGCTCTGCTCCTCGCGCTCGAGCGCGCGCGCCGCGGCTATCCCTTCCGTGCCGGCGAGGATCTCGAGCACCGCCGCGAGGCCTGCATCGTCATCCCCGCCCACGCGCACAGTCGCACTGCCGCTGAGCTCCGCGCGCCACTCTGCCCCCAGGCTCGCCGCTGCGAGACCCGCCGCTAGGGCAAGCACGGCCAGAAAGGCCATCACCGCGGCGGCCAGGATCACCAGCCAGGCGGCCCAGCCGCCGGCCGGCACCAGCGGAACCGATCCGGGCCCGAAGAGCCGTGCCATCAACGCCCTCAAAGATCGCTCCCGCCCAGTGCCAGCTGCCCGTCCGCCAGCCGCAGGATACGCGCGGTCACGATCTTCTTGGCCGAGCGGATGAGCCCGAGATCATGCGTCGCGATCAGTACGGTCTTGCCGAGCCGGTTGAGCTCCACGAGGAGGCGCAGGATCCGCATGCCCATCTCCGCATCCACGTTCCCCGTCGGCTCGTCCGCCAGGATCAGATCGGGCGAGGTGATCACCGCGCGCGCGATCGCTGCACGCTGCTGCTCGCCGGCGGAGAGCGCCTGCGGCATCGCGTCCGCCCGATGCGTGAGGCCCACCCAGCGCATCAATTCGTTCACATCCGCGTCGTGCTGCGCCGGATCGCGCCCGTGCACGGCCAGCGGCAGCGCGATGTTCTCGGTCACCGTGAGATGGTCGAGCAGGCGGAAATCCTGGAAGACGATGCCGATGCGCCGGCGGATCTCGAGGCGCTCTCGCTGGCCGCCGGCCATGGGATCGTTGCCGAACAGGAGCAGCTGCCCGCTGTCCGGCAGAAGCTCAAGATACAGCAGTTTCAGCAATGTAGTCTTGCCCGCGCCGGACGGGCCGGTCAGGAAATGGAACGAGCCCGCAGCGATTTCGGCATCCACCGCGCGCAACGTCTCGCGGTCGTCATAGCCGAAGCTGAGCTTGGAAAGTGAGATCACAAGTCCGCACCATGTTCAGCGGCGCTACAGAAGACACATATTTGCAGTGCTTTGACAACGGTGTTTAATCTATAAGCAAGCTAAGGGGAAAGATGCGGGGAGTGGGCTGGGTGAGCCCTCGGGCTCCAGCGCGATTCGGAGGGAAATGACCGTGACGGAGATCGTCTGCCCGTCCTGCTCGGCGCGCTATCGGGTTCCTGACGGTGCCATCGGGCCAGAGGGACGCCGCGTGCAGTGCGCCTCTTGTGGCGAGATCTGGCTCGCGCGCCCTGTGGCGAGCGCACCGGAGCCGCCGGCCGAGCCCGAAGGACCGCCGAAGGCCATCGAGCAGGGCGCCGCGGGTGCAGCGGCCGAAACACAGGCCCGCGCGGCGCCGCAGCCTGAGCCGCAGCCGCCCGCACCGCAGGAAGACGCCGCGCAGGAAGCGGCGGCCGCCGAAGCCGAAGAGCGCAGCGCAGGGTCGCGCGTCGCCGAGCGGCTCGTGGCCGCCGGTGGCGGCGCCGCGGCCGCGGTCTCTGGTGCCGGCGGGGCCGAGGCTGCGGAAGAGACCGGCGCGCCGGAGAGCGACGATCCGGGCGAGGCCGCCGCGCGCCGACGGCCGCGCCGGAGCTGGCGCGACGTGAGCGGCCGCAGCGCGGCTCCCGAGGCGGAAGAGGACGAGGAGGACGAAGAGGGCGAGGAGCAGGTGCAGGACGCCTTCGCCGCCCGCCTCGCCAAGCTCCGTGACGCCAGCATGGCCTCGGACCCTGTTCCGGAGGCGGAGCGCACCGAGAAGCGCCGCCGTGTCGAGGAAGACGTCTACGGCGACTGGGACGACGAGGACGACTTCGAGGAGGACCACCGGCCGTCGGCTCCCGCCGCAAAGGCCGCCGCCGAGGCGGCTCCCGAGCCTGCAGCCGACAAGGCGGCTGCGCCCGAGCCGCGGGATGCGCAGATGGCCGAGATCCGGCGAATGCTGAACGAGCTGAAGGGCTCGGGCACCGGTGCCGAAGCACAGCCGACCGAAGGCGCCACGCAGGCCGGCGGAGATTCGTTCGCCGGGCAGCGCGATGTGGCCGGCATCAATCGGATGGCGCCTGCCCCGAGCGTCGCCGCCGCAGCGGACGAGTTCAACGATCCCCTGCGCGAGAAGCTGCTCGATCCGGAGCTGAAGGCGCGCCGCGCCGCCGCGGCCGGAGCGGAGCGTCAGCGCGAAGGGCTGATGCGCCGGCATCGCAAACGCAACCGTCGGCGCGAGCTCGCGAGCAAGCAGCGCAAATCCATGGGCGGCTTCTACACCGGCCTGCTGCTCATGCTGGGCGCGCTCGGCATGCTCGCCGGCGTCTATGCCTTTGCGGACCGGATCGTGGAGCGCGTGCCCGGCACCCGGCCGGCGATCGAGGACTATGTCGCTGCGGTCGACCAGATGCGTCTGCAGCTCGGCGAGCAGTACAAGCGCGTCGAGGGCCGCGTGATCCAGATCTACCAGGAGATGATCGAGGACTGAGCCTCGCGAACGCGGCGGCGTCCGGATCCGATCCGGGCGCCGCCGAACTTTCGCGCGCGATCAGTAGCGCTCGATCAGTCGCTCGAAATAGTCGAGCTCGTAATCCGGGCGCGTGGCTTCGCCGGCGCGGCGGCGCAGTTCTTCCAGGATCTCGCGGGCCCGGTCGAGCAGGGCGCGATCCCGCACACCGGTCTCGCTGCCGTCGATCGAGCCGAAGCGGCCGGACGGGCGATCGAACGGATCGGCGCGCTGGTCATCCCGCCCGTCGCCCCGGCCGCGCTGATTGCCCATGGCGTTCTGCTGGCCCTGACCCTGCTGCTGCAGCTCCTGCGCCAGCGCCTCGGCGCCCTCGTTCAGCCGGTCGAGCGCCTCCATCTGATCGTCCACGGCGTCGCCCGGTGCGTTGCGGTTGAGATCGCTCTCCGCCTCGCCCATGGCGCGGCCGGCATCGTCGAGCGCATCGCGCATGTTCTGCCCGCCATTGCCCGGCAGGCTTCCCAGCAGTTCGTCCAGCATCTGGCGCAGCGTCTCCTGCTCGGAGGCAAGGCCCTGACCGCGACCGCCCGGCTGCTGCTGGCCCTGCTGCCCGCCCTGGCCCATGCCCTGCTGGCCCATCTGGCCTTCCCCGGGCTGGCCCTGGCCGGGCTGGCGGCCGGACTGCTGACCGGGTTGCTGGCCCGGCTGCTGCCCGGGCTGCTGGCCCTCGCGGCGGTTGCGCCGGGAGGGCCAGCAGCCCGGGCAGCAGCCGGGCCAGCAACCCGGTCAGCAGTCCGGCCGCCAGCCCGGCCAGGGCCAGCCCGGGGAAGGCCAGATGGGCCAGCAGGGTATGGGCCAGGGCGGGCAGCAGGG
>JBCBWF010000309.1:0-6217 GCA_039817245.1 Pseudomonadota bacterium
AGCGCGACGGGGCCGCCCACAAAGGCCGCCTCAAGCGCCGCGCGGTCGTCCTCATAGGGCAGCTCCACCGCGATCCGCGTGGTCTCGACGCCGATGAGGCCCGCCGCAACCATCTCGCGCGCCAGGCATGCGCCGGTGCCGAGTCGGAAGAAAAGCGGGCAGACGGCGGACTGCACGCGCGCATCCACGATCGGGAAGATCTCCGCCCAGCCGCAGCGCGAGCGCTCCCCCCAGACCGCGAAAACCACACGGCCAGAGGGCTTTAGCACCCGGAGCGCCTCCGCCATCGCGCGCTCGGGATGGGGTACGTACATGAGCCCGAAGGCGCAGGTCACGAGGTCGAGGCTGGCATCGGGCACCGCCGCGATCTCCTCGGCATCGGCGCGCAGAGCCTCGAGCTGCGTGAGGCCCCGGCGCCGGGCGGCGGCGCCGACCGCCTCGACCATCCGCTCCGAGAGATCGGTGGCCAGCACCCGGCCCGCGGGCCCCACCGCCTCGGCCAGCGGGATGCTGACGAGCCCGGTGCCGCAGGCGAGGTCGAGCACGCGCTCGCCGGGCCGCGCGTCGGCGCGGCGCAGAAGCTCCGCCTGGCCCTCGGCGAGGCTCGCCTTCCAGCCGGTCTCATAGGCGGGGGCCGCCTTGTCCCACCCGTAGCGCTGGATGCGCCGCTGGAGTTTCGCATCCATATCAGTCGCTTCCGGTCTCGGCTTCGAATTTGGCCGGGGCATGCGCCACCCGGCAGTCGATGGCCTGCGGGTTGCTGAACACATCCATCAGCGGGCTGAACCGGAGCGAATCCGCGATCACCGCCTCCACTGCGGCTTGCGGGGCCGGGGAGGCGACGGTGACGCTGAGCCGGATCCCCTCGAAGCTCGGCGAGGCGGTTCTGCTCAGCCCGAACTGGCCGCGGGCATCGACATCGGTCTCCAGCGCCACCTCCAGCCGGTCGAGAGCCACATCGCGCCGCGCCGCCCATTGGGTGATGCCGATGGCGACGCAGCTCGTCATGGCGGAGCGGAGCAGCATGCTCGGCGAGGGCCCGGCATTGCGCCCGCCGAGCGCCTTGCCGACATCGACCGTCAGGCTCTCGCCCGCCTCCTCCACGCGGCATTCGGTGCCGCCGAGGGCGACGGCGCGGTTGCGGTAGACCCGCTGGCCGCGCTCGGGGCGGAGCTTGAGCGTCCGCTCGCTGCGCGCCAGCGCGGCCTTGATCGACAGGGTATCCGTCATCGTCGTCTCCGTTGCGAGGGATCAGGCGGCGAGGCCGGCGCCGCTGTCGAGATAGCTCCGCAGATGGGCACCGATTGCGCGCGCATCCCCGCCCACCCCCGAGATTTGGTGCGAACGGCGCCGGCGCAGGAAAGGCAGGCCCAGCACGTAGAGGCCCGGGATCACGCCGACGCCGCCATGGTGGCGCAGCCGCCCGCGCGCATCGAAGGCGGGCAGGTCGAGCCAGGAGAAGTCCGGCGCATAGCCCGTCGTCCAGAGCACCGAGCGGATCCGGCCATCGGTCAGGCTGCGGCGCAGGATCGGCGTGGCGGGCAGGCGCGTCGGCGCCGGCACATCCGCATGCGGCGTGAAACTCCCCATCCCCCAGTCCTGGATCCAGGCATCGACCGAGCGCAGGAGCCGGGTCATCTTCAGATCGGCCGAGGCGCAGGCATTGGCGAGCCCGCCCGAGAAGAGCGCATGGCCGTCGCGGATATCGCCGAGGCGGCCCGCGATCTCCACGCCGATATCCTGCAGCGCGTTGAGATCGACCGGCTCGATCCCGGCCATGATCTGCGGCGAGGGCGTGCGGCGCGCGCGTTCCAGATCGTCGATCTCCTCATGCGTGACGTCGAGCGCGCCGATCGAATCCAGCCACCACTCGATGTCGCGCCCGCGATAGTTCCGGGGCAGGCGCGTGTGGCCGCCGACGGCGAGCGTCACGGGCCGGCCGGAGAGCTGGATCTCGCGGGCGAGCTGCACGCCGGAGGCCGAGGCGCCGACGACCAGCACCCCTCCCTCGGGCAGGTCCGACGGGCGGCGGTAGCGGTCCGGCGTGATCTGCACCAGATCCGCCGGCACCGCAGCCGAGACCGCCGGCAGGCGGGCGCGCTGGCATGCCCCCGTCGCGACGATCAGCGTGCGGCAGGCGAGCGGACCCTGCGAGGTCTGCAGCCGATAGCCCTCCGGCGTACGCCAGGCGCGCTCCACCCGCGTGTCGCGCTGCACCGGCGCATGCACCGTATGGGCGTAAGCCTCCAGCCTCGCAGCGAATTCCAGGGCGGACATGTAGCCGTGCGGGGCCGGGCCCCAATAGGGCACCCCGGGCAGGCCGTTGGCCCAGTTCGGCGTCAGCATGCGCAGGCTTTCCCAGCGCTCCTTCCGCCAGGCATGGCCCACGCCGCCCCGCTCGAGCACCAGATGCTCTACACCCTGTTCGGAGAGCGCGCGGCTTGCCGCGAGGCCGGCCTGACCGGCCCCGACGACGATGGTTGTCACGGTTCGCATCGTTCTTCTTCCTTGTTTCGCGGTGGCGCCGTCCCGGTCGGGCTGGGCGCGCCTACGGCCTGGCGCAGTGGCTTGCCGCGGGCGCGCGGCCCGAGAGCGGGGCGCGGGAACGGGTCGGCAGGCCGCCGCGCGCCGGGGAGGCCGGGCGCGCAGCGGCGGGTTCAGTCGAAGGGCGAGGAGAGGGCGCGCACCACATCCTCGCGCGTGAGCCCGAGATCCCTCAGATCGCGGTCGCTCCATGCGCGCAGGCCGGGCTCCGCCTGCGGCCCTCCGCGCGCGCGCCGGGTTGTGCGCCCTCCGAACAGCCGCCAGGCCCGCAGGGCCCGCGGCGAACGGGCCAGATCATCCCCTGAAACCATCGGCTTGGCTCTCCTTGCCCGCCCTCTCAGCCCACGGTGACGTGGACATTCGTGGGGTTGGTGATGATGTCGAAGACCGCCGAGCGCTTCTGGGACTGGGCCACAAGCGCCGCGATCTCCTCCGGCGTCGCATCCGCGTCGACCTTGAAATGCACGCGCACCGCGCCGAAGCCGTTGCGCACATCCGCATCGATGCCGAGCACGCCGTAGAGGTTCATGTCGCCCTCGACGGTTGCGCTCACCTTGCGAAGCCGGATCCCGCGGTTCTCGGCCACCGAGGCCACGCCGGCGCTGAGGCAGCTCGCGAGGGCGGAGAGCACGATCTCCACGGGTGTCGCCCCCTTGTCCTCGGCGGCGAACTGCAGCGGGTGATCGGCGTCGATCTCGAAGCTCCGGCTATGGGTCTGCTCCGCGCCGAGGCCGAAGAAGCCGTCCACGACCGAGCGGCTATGCGTGCCGTTCTGCCACTCGCAGCGCGCGCGCCAGGTGAAGAGCGCCGCCGAGGGCGTCTCGCTCAGCGCCGTGCGCGCCTCGAGAAGGGCTGCGATGTCCACGCCGTTCTTCGCCGCGGGCGCATCGGTCTGCATCGTCATTGTCGTCGTCCTCCAATGGCCGGGCCGCTCGGGCCCGTTGCTGGGTGGGTTTCGATGCGCGGAGGCTATGGCCGGGGCCGTCCCGAAGCCTGAGGCTTCCCTGAAAGTTTTCTGAGACTGCGATCCGCTGAGCGGCAGCGCGCGCCGCAAGGCGTGCCCGGCTGCTGCAGGCGCGAAGGTGAGATCCGCCGAGAAAACGCTAATCAGGCAATGGCGTTATGATATGTCATAGAAACTGCACACACGTTTCCGTGTGCTTTCAGCAAGCCTTCGCCAAACGGAGATCGAAAATCTGTGCGGTTCTTGGCATGATACTTTAACTCCATACATTTTAGAGGTGATTCGATGACCAAGACCGTTTTTCAGTGCCAGATGGACGATCTGGAGGCGCTCGAGGGGCTGCGTTCTGTCCAGTCCGAACTTGTCGCCGAGACCACCAAGGAGCTGCCGACCGAGATGGTGGGCATCGGCAATCTCGAAGAGGCCGTCGAGCGGATCCGCACCGGTGCCGCCGATATCGAGGCGCCGGCCTTCGCCGAAGCCATCGTGATGCTGCACGGGTTTCCCTCGCTCCTCATCACCAACGGCGACTATCAGGAGCCGCGCAACCCCGTCTGGCGCAAGCGCCTGAACCCGCATCGCGCGCGTATCCGCGAGGTGATCGCCAATGTCGCCCGCGTGGATCTGGTCAACCATCCGGACTTCAAATGGGTCGGCACCGCCTGGCGCGTGAACGAGGATACCTTCGTGACCAACCGCCATGTGGCGAACGTGTTCGCCGAGGCGCGCCGCGGGGGCTTCAAGGTCCAGCCCGGCGTGAGGGTCTTCCTCGACTATGCCGAGGAGCACGGCAACGACGCCGAGATCGAGCAGTTCGTCTCCTCGATCCTGCATATCGAGGACAGATCCCATGGCGGCATCGACATGGCGATCCTGCGCGTCGAACGCGCGGCGGCGGACTGTCTCGGCGAGCCGATCCAGCTCGCCACCGGGCTCGAACCGGAGATCATCGGCGTCGTGGGCTACCCCGCGCATGATCCGCGCAACCCCGAGGATGCGATGGACCGGATCTTCGGCGGCATCTTCAACGTGAAGCGGCTCGCCCCCGGGCGCATCCTCGATTTCGACCACTCCTCCACGGTGATGACCCACAACGCCACCACGCTCGGCGGCAATTCCGGCTCCGTGGTCTTCGATGTGGAGACCGGCGGCGCCGTGGGTCTGCACTTCGCCGGCAGCGCGCGGGTGCAGAACTTCGCCGCGAAGGCCGATGCGGTGGCCGATGTGCTCCGCCGCACCAGCGTCTCCTTCGGCAGCGCGAGCGCATCGCCGTCGCTCTTCGGCCAACCCGACGGCAATGGCGACGACGACGACGAGGGGCTGGAGAGCAACCTCTCCGACCGCGACGGCTACGATCCGGGCTTCATCGGCTCGGGCGATCTCGCGGTGCCGCTGCCCCAGCTCAACTGCCTGCAGCAGCGCAACATCGCCAAGACGGAGGACGGCGAGGAGGTGCTGAAATACCGTCACTTCTCGGTGGTGATGAACGCCAGGCGCAAGCTCGCCTATTTCGCGGCGGCCAATGTGGACGGCAGTGCGCTGCGCCGCCCGCGCCGGCGTGGCTTCAAGCTCGACGGGCGGATCGAGCGCGAGCACCAGTCCGGCAACGAGCTCTACAAGCACAACCCGCTTGACCGCGGCCACCTGATCCGCCGGCTCGATCCGGCCTGGGGCACGGCGGCGGAGGCGGACGAGGCGAACCGGGACTCGATGTTCTACACGAATATCGGGCCGCAGCATAAAGACCTGAACCAGAAGGTCTGGCTCGGCCTCGAGGACCAGATCCTGGATCTGACCGACGAGCGCGACGCGCGCGTCTCGGTCTTCGTCGGCTGCCTGTTCGAAGAGGACGACCCGGTCCATCAGCCGACCGGCACGAAGGTGCCGATGGGCTTCTGGAAGGTGGTCGCCTCGGTCGGGCGCGTGCGCAGCGGCCGGGGTACGCGCCGGGTGCTGCAGGCGCAGGCCTTCGTGCTCTTCCAGGACCACCTGGTGCGCGATCAGGACCTCGAGATCATCTTCGGGCGGGACTTCACCACCCATCAGGTGACGGTGGAGGAGCTCGAGCGGATGACCGGCCTCGACTTCCATGTGCTGCGCGATGCGGACACCTTCGGGCTGCCGCCGGAGCTGCGCGCCGAGCGCATCGCCGCCGCCGCGGGCTCGGCCGAGACCCCCTACCACCCCGCCGAACAGTCGATGAAGCCGCTCACCTCGCTCGAGGACATCGTGCGCGGCTGAGACCCGGAACCACCGCGCCGTCCGGCAAACCGGGCGGCGCTGCCTCCGGAAGCTGCCGAACTGCCCGCCCGCGGCGTTTTGCTTGCACTCAAACGGGGCCGGTTTGACGTAGAGAGACGTGCGCGCAATCTCCGCCGTACGGAGGACCCGGTATCATGACGCTTCCGCCCCGCTACCTCACGCAGGCGCTTCTCGGCTTCTGCCTCGCACTCTGGCCGCTCGCCCCCTCGGCGCAGGAGACACCCGCACCGGCCGCCGGCGCCGAAGCGGCGGCGGAGCCGGCCACCGAGGCCGCATCCGGGCCCGCATCCGATGCCGGCGAGACGACGGATGAGGACGCCGTCTACGCCGTCGCCACCGCGCCCTGGACCGGCGATCTGGACGGCATGATCGAGCGCGGCTTCGTCCGGCTCGGCACCGTCTATAACCCGCTCTACCTCACCTATGACGGGCCCGAACAGCAGGGGA
>JBCBWF010000493.1:0-3590 GCA_039817245.1 Pseudomonadota bacterium
ATGTGGGCCCATCCCGGCAAGTAGCTGCTCTTCATGGGCAGCGAGTTCGGCCAGTGGGGCGAGTGGAACCACGAGGCGACGCCGGACTGGGCAGCGCTCGATTATCACCTGCATCGCGGGATCCGGGACCTGGTGCGCGACCTGAACGGGCTCTACCGCGCGGCCCCCGCACTCCATGCGCGCGACAGCGATCCCGGCGGGTTTCACTGGGTGGATGGCGGCGCGGCGGAGGCGGGCGTCTTCTCCTGGCTGCGCTTCGGGCATGCGGATGCGGCGCCGGTGCTCTGCCTCTTCAACTTCTCGCGCACGGAGCATCGCGGCTGGCGCTCGGGCGTGCCGCTCGCGGGGCGCTGGGTGGAGCGCCTCAACACCGACGCCGCCGCCTATGGCGGCTCGGGCCGCGGCAATTTCGGGGGGGCCGAGACCGAGCCCGTCCCCGCCCATGATCAGCCCCAGTCGCTGACCCTCACGCTGCCCCCGCTCACCGGCCTCATCCTCGAGCACAGCCCCTGAGGGCCGCAGCGCCGGCGGGGGCCGGTGGCGCATTGCGCGCCGCCGGGCGGTGCGCGCACGGCCACCGCCCGCCGGCGCGCCCCACCCCACGTCCCGGTTGCACCACCCGAAAACCCCGTGTACTCCCTCCCCCGACGCACCCGTAGCTCAGCTGGATAGAGCGCTGCCCTCCGAAGGCAGAGGCCATAGGTTCGAATCCTATCGGGTGCGCCATTCCACATTTGCCACTCAGAAACCCACCTAACACCTTGAAAGGTATGGCTGCTTTCGGGGGTCGAAGTCCCTCAATCCGAGAGTACGGAAGAGGGTCCAAAAACGCCAATCGCAGGACAGTTTTCCTCGTGGTTAGATCGCCATTTTTCCAGATATTCCAAGGGTTTGACAGGAATCGCATGGCGAGCTCGAACGACTCATCCTGGGTGTAGGGCTGAACAGCCTCTCTTTCGGCTTTCTCTTGCAGAACGGCTTTCTGCCTTTCTAGCTTTGCAATGCGCCGCTCATAGGCCTGCACGACGCTCGAGGAGGCCGCATCGACCACGCGGTCGAGGAGCCCCTTAATCTGCTTCTCGATCGTGTGGATATCTCTTTTGAAGGCTTTGGCTGTCTCAGCCACCTGCATTTGCTTCTGCGCCCAGGCGTCAGCAAACATCGCCTCCGCCAGTCTGAAGAGATTCTGCGTTGGCTGCATGCGCTCCAGCAGGGCTTCAAAATCCCCTTCAAGATCGTCACGGCGGATCGACTTCCGATGGCTCGCACAGCCTTTCGTGAAACAGATGTAGTAGGGTTGCTTCTTCCCGGTTTTGCTTCGCGACCAATTGGCCGTGAGCGGCCTGCCGCAATCATCGCAGGTGATGAAGCCGCGCAGAGGGAAGTCCTCGTTGATGTCCGCGCGAGCCGGCGCCTTGGCGGTTTGACCTGCCCGGCAACTTGTTCGACGCGCTCTCAGACGCGACTCGGCTGGTCTTCCTCGCGGCCAAGGAAAAAGCTGGCACCATCGACGACAATGAGCGTGCCGAGCTCGCGGGGTTAAGGCGGGCACTGGACGACCGGCTGCAGGGATCGCTCGACGCCCTCGGCGAGACGCCGGAGCTGGCAGTCGCCTTCGGTGAATACGTTCTGGCCGTGCGGCAGAAGGTGCGCAGCACCTCGGAGGCCTATGCGAGAGCCGAAGCGACAGGGGCTGAGCTTCGTGCCATCCTGAGAGAGAAAGCATACCTCGATACGACGCTGATCGTGCCTATCGTTTCCGGGGGTGTCGTAGCTCGGCTCCTGCAACGCGTTGGCCGCGCCGACAACCTCACGGGCATCCGCGAGATTGTGGACGCGCTCGCCGCACGCACCCGCAGTCTTCGGCGGGCGCCGACGGACCGCGGATGGCCGACAGTCAGCAATCCCGGCATCGTCTGGGGCAGGGGCATTCAAGAGCAGGGTATTCCGTGGGAGGATCATCTTGAGAGTGTCGCGCGGTCAGGGGACCGATTGCCCAAGACATTCAGAACATTCGACTTCTTCGACTTCAGGAGTGGCGCCGCAACCAGCGCAAAGACGCTTGACACTCGCGCCAACGGCTATCGCACACAACCAGAAGCGGTCTTTCGCAGGCTCAAATCCATAGTCGATGCATCGCTGCAATTCCCAGGGGAGGTGAAGGGAGCGACGGTCATTCGGCGAAGCATGGTGCGCGTGAGGATTATCGAAGTGGCAGTTCCGGATGAGTTGGACCCTGCTCAGATGATGAGCATAAAGAGGGCGATAGAAAACGCGGCGAAACGCAGCGTGATACTCCGCGTAACAAGGATAAAAGGATGACTGATTACGAGGCATTTCCTCCTGGGCCGCGGCTCGAGCCGTACAAGTGCGCATTCGCCATTCGCTTTCGATGGTTCTACTGGATAGAAAGCTGGGTCGCATCGTCCGCCGGCCTTGGTGACCCGACGCTTCCTCGTTACCGGCTCCCGCTGGATGCGAGCCCAGAGGAGCTCGGTGCGGCGGTCAATCAGGCGCTCGCAGGGAGCGTGTTCATGCAGAATACCGACCCTCGGGGGCAGGCGCTGTTCCGGCAGTTACTGAAGACCGATCGGGCAACACTCGATGCGCCAAGGCTCGCAAATGCGCCGGTGAAGACATCGGCCTCGCTGTATCGCGGGGCCCGTGGTTGCGGCATCTATCTCAAGCGGGATCGCATCACTATCGAGCCCACCAAGCGGGACGGACCGGACGGCTGGACGCCCTTACCAGATTCCGCAGCCACTGAGCTCGCGGCGGATGTCGACGAGGGCGCGCTTGGACGCGCGCTGATGGATTGCTTCGAGAGGTCGAGGTGACGTGCGCCTGCGAGGCGTTGATGGGTGAGGCGCAGACGGCGCCCCTGGATTGTAGCCCCGCCTTCTCGCCCTGACGCTCCCCGGGTTGCCATCCAACGCGAGGAGACACCCATGCCCGATCCTTCGACCGGACCCGATCGCCGCTTTGCGGAAGGCGCTGAGCGGCCAGCGCTACAGTGCCACCGTGGTGCAGAACTACTGCCTCTACGCGACGGCGTTCCTCGTCTATCTCGAACGCCGCAATGTCGCTCTCGAGGCCGTCACGCCGGTGCTCGTCTCGACCTACCTCGCGCACGCCGTTCGTCGGTTCCGCGACCGCCGCGGCCGTGCGCCGTCGCCGCGTTGGACTTCGATCCCGCGGTCTGCAATCCATGCGCTGCTCCGGAACACTCTGGGCACCTGGCCGCCAGGGCCGCCAGGGCCGCCGGTCCGAAGCCCCGAAGAACGGCTGTGCTGGGAGATCTGCAGCGACTATGAGCGCTGGCTGCGCTCGGAGCGTGGTCTCGCGGAGGCATCGGTCGCGGCGCTGATGTGGGAAGCGCGCAACTTCTGCGCCTGGCACCTGCAGCAGCACGGCAACGCCGACTTCGTCCGGCTGAGCCCGCGCGACGTCGACGCCTATGTGGACCACCGCGCGCCCGGCCTCGCCCGCAAGTCGCTTGAGGGTGTCGCTGAGCGGCTCCGCGGCTTCCTGCGCCATCTTCACCGCAGCCGGCGGATCGCGACCGATCTGTCGCCGCATGTCGTCGCGCC
>JBCBWF010000551.1:0-2818 GCA_039817245.1 Pseudomonadota bacterium
CATCAAGCGCCATTTCGCCGCCGCCGCCGCCGAGATCGGCCTCGCGACCGCGCCCGGCCGCGGCACCGTCGGCGAGGAGGGCGTCGGCCCCTACCGCATCACCACCCGCCGGGGCCTGCGCTGCTCGGCGGCGGACGCCTTTCTCCGCCCGGCACTGCGCCGCCGCAACCTGGCACTGCGCACCGGCGCTGCGGTGGAGCGCATCGACTTCGAAGGCCGCCGCGCCGCCGGCGTCACCTATCGCCGCGGTCGGAGCGTCTGCCGCGTGCGCGCCCGCCGCGGCGTCTTGCTCGCCGCCGGCGCGATCAAATCGCCCCAGCTCCTGCAGCTCTCCGGCATCGGCCCCGGCGCGCGCCTCGCCGAGCACGGCATCGAGGTCCTCCACGCAAACCCGGCCGTCGGCGGCGGCCTGCAGGACCATCTCGGCGTGGACTATCTCTTCCGCGCCACCGAGCCCACGCTCAACCAGAGCCTCGGCACGCTCATGGGGCGCCTGCGCGCGGCCCTCGCCTTTCTCTGGTCGCGCTCCGGCCCGCTCAGCCTCTCGGTCAACCAGATGGGCGGCATGGTCCGCTCTTCGCCCGAGCGCGCCCGCGCCGACATGCAGCTCTATTTCAACCCGCTGAGCTACACCTCCCAGCCCCGCGGCCGCCGGGTCCTGCTTCGCCCCGATCCCTGGCCCGGCTTCGCGATCGGCTTCAATGCCTGCCGCCCCACCAGCCGCGGCCGCGTCGATATCGCCACCGCCGACCCCGCCGCCGCGCCCGAGATCGCGCCCAACTACCTCTCCACCAACGAGGACGTGGCCGAGATCGTCACCGGCGGCCGGCTGATCGAGCGCATGCTCGGCACCGACGCGCTGCGCGTCCTCGTCGCCGGCCCCAACGGCTTCGGCCCCGGCGGCGCCTCCGACGAAGCGCTGATCGCCGATTTCCGCGCCCGCGCCACCAGCGTCTTCCATGCCTGCGGCACCTGCCGCATGGCGCCGGAGGCCGAGGGCGGCGTGGTCGACCATCGTCTCCGCGTCCACGGGGTCGAGGGCCTGCGCGTGGTCGACGCCTCGATCTTCCCCAACATCACCTCCGCCAACACCAACGCCCCCACCCTCATGGTCGCCGAAATGGCCGCCACCCAAATCCTCGCCGACTGACACCCCACCCATACGCTAAGACTGCTCCGAGCCCGAACGCGACGTCGAGGGCACTGCCATGAACGGCCGCGTCGATCGTCCACACCGGCAATTCTGGAAGCGGTATGCATCACGCTATGCGTCTTGCACTCCCCTGCGTCCGATCTCGAGATTGCATCCGTGCGAGACAGAAGGCCCTAGCCCAATCGCGCATTTCCCCTCCTAATCTATCCATCGTGCTGACGTGCTTCGGTTTGCCTCCAGCCCAAAGTTCACAAGGGACACATCATGCTCTTTCGTATCGATTTCTCGTCCGAGATCCCGGTAGACGGTATCCTGTTCGTCGATGAGCCGGACCGAGACGTCTTGCCAGCCCTCTCAGCACTCTATCCAGACTTTCAGGACGGTCAGTCGACGGTGGCACTCTCGGGCAGCGTCCACATCGATACCTCCGTGCCGCTCACGGCCGCTAATGCGAGCACCGCCGGCTATCTCGACGCCATCGTGGGTCTGGAAGTCCTCCTCGGGGATCGCGTGCTTCTCGGCGACATCGCCTCCAACAGTACCAACATCGGCGAATCGAGCCGGGTAATCGGGGCCACTTCAGACGGAGGTTTCTGCTTTGGATGGGAGTTTTTCGATTGCGAATTCGTACCAAGCAATCAGCAGATACCGACAATTAACCACGTTGCTGTTATTAACGATCGAGATATTAGATTTCGGAACGAAGATACAGGCGATGATTTTACCTCTCGCGCAGACAGTTTCAGTTGGTTGATTGGAGATGATGATGTCAGCGGCCTCGCGACCGGGGTTTACAGCAGCCAGAGCGGCCTCATCGAGATGACAAGTATCAGGGCAAGTATCTTTACTGAAGTCGGAGAGACTGCTGTCGACATTTCTCGCTTGCCAGAAGACATCGAGTTCTTCGAGGGTTACTTGGATACAGACAACAATTTTCGAATAACCTTCCTCTTCGAAGGTGAGGAGTTCAGCTTCAACCTCGGCAGCTATGAATTCGAGATCACGCCCGTTGACGAGGTCACGCGCGTCACCTCCGGCTTGCCTTACCAGAGCGTCCAGGAGGTCGCGCTGCTCTACGAGGCGGGGCTGAACCGCGACGGCAATGTCGACCTCCCCGGGCTGAACTTCTGGATCGATGCGCGCGAGGGCGGGGTTAGCGAGAAGCAGGTGGCGCAGGCGTTCCTCGACAGCGGCGAGTTCGAGGCTGCCTTCGGTGCGCCGGCGACGCTGAGCGACCCTGAACTCGTTGAGCAGCTCTATCGCAACGTGCTCAACCGCGAAGGCGAACAGGGTGGCATAGACTTCTGGGTCTCGGTTGTCGGTCAGCCGAATTTCGGCCGCGACGACCTTCTCCTTGCCTTCGCCGAGAGCCCTGAGAACCTCACTGGCTCCGCCTTCGTCGAGACGCTCGAGGAGATCGCGCCAGGAGAATGGGCGTTCGCTTAAATTCAAGGCTCAGAATACCATCTTACGCTTATCGGATCGTTTTGGGAGATTTCTCCGGCTGCACGCTTCTCCTGATGCACAAAGAACGTTGGAGGATTGTTCGACCGGCGCAGAGGGAACCTGACAGAACCAAAAAGAGTGGAAGGCCGCTGAAACGGCCAGCAACCACGATGCTTGACGTTCAAAGCCGCCATTCGGCCAATGGCAGCGCCGTCCGCG
>JBCBWF010000342.1:0-5388 GCA_039817245.1 Pseudomonadota bacterium
CCTGCCCGTCCTCCATCGCCGCCCAGCGAAACGGGCCCATCGGCGCCCCGTCCGGCCGCCGCGCCCGCGCCGCCGCGCGCGCCGCGCTGAAGCGCTCCGCATCGATCTTGGAAGACACCGCCCTCAGCGGCCGCCCCGCACTCATGCCCAGAACTTATTCCATGCGCTCATATCCGGCGCAGGCGCGCAGGGCTCGGGCGGCCGCTGAGGGCGGTGTCTTCCAAGATCGATGCGGAGCGCTTCGGCGCGGCGCGCGCGGCGGCGCGGGCGCGGCGGCCGGACGGGGCGCCGATGGGCCCGTTTCGCTGGGCGGCGATGGAGGACGGGCAGGCGGTGTGGCTCTTTGCGCGCGTGCTGCCGGCACGGCCGGCGACCCTTGCGGTTGCGGCACGGCTTGGGCCTGATCCGGGGGAATCGGAGGGAGCCGCGTTCGGGTACTGGCTGGCGCATGCGCTGCGCCAGGATCTCTGGCGCGCGCTGCGCGGTCGGCGCGGGGTCGTGCCGCTGGTCGTGGTGGAGGGGCTCGGGGGCGAGGCGCTCTGGCTGACGGCTGGGGCGGCGACGGCCGAGGCGCGGACGCTGCCGGGGCGCGCGCCGCTGGCGGCGGTGCTGGAGGCGCCGGGATTGAGGCGACATCTGCGCTGGGCGCGGGGGCGCGCTGCCGGGCAGAGCTGAGCGAGGGGCTGAGAGGGCTGAGCCGCTCGATAGCCCGGCGCTCCGGCGCGCCAAGGCGGTCCCGGGTCGAGCCCGGGACACCCGATGGGCGGGATCGCGCTGCTCGGTGCGATCCCGCCGGGGCCGGGCGTTACTCGGCGGCCTGGGGGGCCGCGGCGTGGGCGTCGAGCGTGGCGCGGAAACGGGTGACGATCTCGTCGATCTCCGCGCGGGTGGAGATGAACTGGGGCGCCACGATGCCGGTATCGCCGGTGAACTTCACATGGAGGCCCTTCCAGAACATCTCCGTCTGGAGCTTGCCGCCGCGCCGGCCCGGCGCGCCGTCGTGATGCACCTCGACGCCGGCGATCATGCCGATGGAGCGGATATCCTTGACCATCGGATGGTCGCCGAGCGAGTGGATCGCCTCGCCGAAATAGGGGCCCATCTCCATGGAGCGCTGGAAGAGGCCTTCCTCGCGGATGATCGACTGCATCGCCATGCCGGCCGCGGTGGCGGCGGGGTGGGCGGAGTAGGTGTAGCCATGGAAGAACTCGATGCTGCCCTCGGGGGCGGCGTCGACGACCGTGTTGTAGATCTCGTCCTTCACGGCGACGGCACCCATGGGGATCGAACCGTTGGTGAGCGCCTTGGCCATGGTCATGATATCCGGCGTGACGCCGAAGGTCTGGGCGCCGAAATTGTAGCCCATGCGGCCGAAGCCGGTGATGACCTCGTCGAACACCAGCACGATGTTGTGGGCGTCGCAGATCTCGCGCAGCCGCTCGAGATAGCCCTTCGGCGGCACGAGGACGCCGGTGGAGCCGGCCACGGGCTCGACGAAGACCGCGGCGATGGTATCCCCGCCATAGGTGTCGACGAAGCGCTGCAGGTCGTCGGCGAGCTCGGCGCCGTTCTCCGGCTGGCCGGGGCGGAAGAGCTCCTCGCCGGACCAGGTGTGGCGCATCATCACGACATTGGGGATGACGGCCGGGAACTGCATCCGGTTGCGCACCATGCCCGAGAGCGAGACGCCGCCAATATTGACGCCGTGATAGGCGCGCTCGCGGCTGACGAAGCGGTGGCGCTGGGTCTGACCGCGGGCGTGGTTATAGGCCATCACGATCTTCAGCGCGGTGTCGATCGCCTCGGAGCCGGAATTGACGAAGAAGACGTGGTTGATGCCCTCGGGCGTGAGCTGCGAGACCTCGGAGGCGAGCGCGAAGCTGCCCTCATGGCCGAGGCCGAAGGGTGCCGTGTAGGTGTTGCGCTTCATCTGCTCGTGCACCGCCTCGATGATCTTCGGGTGGCAGTGGCCCGCGGGCGAGCAGAAGAGGCCGGAGGAGCCGTCGAGGACCGGTTCGTCGAACTGGTTATAGAGCCGTGTGCCCTCGGCCCGCTTGATCATGCGGGGATTCGCCTTGAAGGCGCGGTTGGGGGTGAACGGAATCCAGAATTCCTCGAGCGAGTTAACTCCCTGTTTCATGGCGATCTCCCTGCATGCGGCCGCGTGACCGAGCGACACTGTAGGAAAAGTTTGCGCGTGACCAGTCTCGCCAGTGCAGGGCGGGTATGCGTGAGTGACGCGGCGTCGGAGGCTGCAGGGCTGGGGCGCGGCATCGGTCCCTGTTTCGTCCACGGCGGCCGCGCCCACCCACGTCAGTTTAGGTTGGCTTTTCAGAACATAGAATGAACATTTTTCCGCTTCGGGCTGGTCGAGAGAAAAACGACCACGCTTACCCGATGTTCACAGGCCGTTGCGCACAATGACCTGGGCGGGTGCGGGCCCGGAGCTGCGTTTTTGCGCTCGCACGGCGCCTCACACGTCAGGCATCTTCCAGGTGGCCGTGGCGTGGGCGGCGAGGCGGCCGGGCGCGCCGGCCTCGTCCGTCCAGAGCCGGCTCTCGAGAAAGCCGAGCGTGCGGCCGCGGCGCAGGAACCGGCCCTCGCAAAGGGCGGGGCCGGCGCCGAGGGGGCGCAGGAACTGGAGCTTCATCTCCACCGTCGCGCCTGCGCCCGCGACCTTGGCGATGAGGTGGCCCATGGAGATGTCCATCACCGCTGCGATGATCCCTCCATGGAGGGAGCCCTGGGGGTTGAAGAGGAAGGGCTCGGCGGTGAAACGGATCCGGCATGCTTCGATCACCGCATCCGGAGCGCCTTCGGGGAGGTAGGCCAAGTCGAGCCCGAGGAGGCGCGCAAGGAAGAAGGTCTCGAAGTCCTGGCGGTGTGCGGCGAGGGCCTCGTCGACCCGGGCGCGCACGGCGCTTTCGTCGACCCGGTCCATCGTGCTCAGGCGCCGCGGAAGACGGGTTTGCGCTTTTCGAGGAAGGCGCGGCGGCCTTCTTCATAGTCGGCGCTCGCGAAGCAGGCCTGCACCAGGGCCTCGTACCGGGCGAGGTCGCGCGCGCTCTCGTCGCCGGCGGCGGCGTCAATGATGGCCTTCACGGAGTCGACCGTCAGAGGCGCATTGGCAGCGATGGTCTCCGCCATCGCGCGCGCGCGCGCCTCCACCCCGCCCGCCGGCAGGATGCGGTTGACGAGCCCCATGGCCGCCGCCTCCTCCGCCGAAAAGCGGCGCGCGGTGAAGAAGATCTCCTTGGCGAAGGCGGGGCCCACGATGCTGACGAGCCGCCGGATGCCCGCATAGCCGTAGCCGAGGCCGAGCTTCGCCGCCGGTATGGCGAACTGCGAATCCGCCGCGCAGAGCCGGATATCGCAGCAGACCGCCAGCGCCACGCCGCCCCCGATGCAGTAGCCGTCGATCTGCGCGATGGTGGGGCGGGGGAAGCGCTCGAGCTTGGCATAGACGCGGGTGGTGGTCTCGCCATAGCGCTTCACGCCCTCGGCGGTGGCGCGCTCGCTCGCGAATTTCGAGATGTCGGCTCCGGAGACAAAGGCGCGCCCGCCGGCCCCGGCGAGGATGAGGACGCGCAGGCCGGCATCCCCGGCGAAGCGGTCGAGCGCGGCTTCCATCGCCTCCCACATCTCGAGCGTGACCGCGTTGCGCTTCTCCGGCTGGTTCACGACGATGCGGGCGATGGCGCCGTCGCGCTCGGTGAGGATCCTGTCGGTCATGGCAGGCCCTCAGATCGCGCCGGCCGCGCGGTGGGCCGCGATCTCCTCAGCGCTCAGCCCGAGCTCGGCGAGGATCGCGTCGGTGTGCTGACCGCAGGTGGGCGGGGGCGCGGCGATCCGGCTCGGCGTGCGGCTCATGAGCACCGGCTGGCCGATGAGATGCGTCTCGCCGCGCTCCTGGCTCGTGACCGGCTGGGCGAGGCCGAGATGGGCTACCTGCGGATCGGCAAAGACCTGGCCGATATCGTTGATCTGTCCGCAAGGCACGCCCGCCGCGTTGAACCGCGCCACCCAGTCCGCGGTGGGGCGGGTGCGGGTGATCTCGGCGATGGCCGCACCGAGGGCTGCGCGGTTGGCCGAGCGCGCCTCGCCGGTGGCGTAGTCGGGGTCGGTGATCCAGTCCGCCCGCTCCAGCGCCTCGCAGAAGCGCTGCCAGATCACCTCGCCGGCGACCGCGACATTCATGTGGCCGTCCGCCGTCTCGAACACCCCGGTGGGGATGACGGTGGGGTGGTCGTTGCCCGCCTGGCCCGGCACCTCGCCATCGACCAGAAAGCGCGCGCCCTGGAAGTCGAGCATGAAGACCTGGGCCTGGAGGAGCGAGGTCTGCACCCATTGCCCGCGCCCGGAGACCGCGCGCTCCAGGAGCGCGATCAGGATGCCCTGCGCCGCGAAGAGGCCTGCGGTCAGATCCGCGATCGGGATGCCGACGCGCATCGGCCCCTGTCCGGGCGCGCCGGTGATGGACATGAGCCCGCCGAGCCCCTGGGCCACCTGGTCGAAGCCCGGCCGCTCGGCATAGGGCCCGTCCTGCCCGAAGCCCGAGATCGAGGCGTAGACCAGGCCGGGATTGCCGGCGGCGAGCGTGGCGTAGTCGATCCCCAGCCGCGCCTTCACGTCGGGGCGGAAATTCTCGACGATCACATCGGCGCGTGCGGCGAGGCGGCGGAAGAGCGCGAGGCCCGCCTCGGATTTGAGGTTGAGCGTCAGGCTCTGCTTGTTGCGGTGCAGGTTTTGGAAGTCCGCGCCGTGGCGGGGGCCGCCCATCTGGGCCGCGTCGCCCTCCGGCATCTCGATCTTCACGACATTGGCGCCCCAGTCGGCGAGCTGGCGCACGCAGGCGGGCCCGGCGCGCACGCGGGTGAGATCGAGCACGAGCAGATGGGTGAGCGCGGCGCTGGCGGGGGCGACGCGGGTGCCGAGGCCCGGCGAAGTCTCTGGCTGGGCGCTCGCAGGCTGGGCGCTCTCGGGTTGGCCCGCCTCCGGCTGGGCATCCGATGGCGCGGGCGTGGGGGCGGACATGGCGGCTCCGGTCTCGACGGCTTCCCCTTTCCCTCTAGGCCAAACGCTGGGCGTTGAGAACCCGCCCGCCCACCGCCCGCCCGCCTCGAGCCCCTCGTTGGCCCCGCCGCATCGGATCCGGGCGGCCCGGTGCGGCTTGGCCCACCGCTCGAGGAACCCCGCAGGGGTGAGGAGAGCCAGAAAAGCATCGGCGCGCGGAGCGCGGCGATACCGCTCTGCCATTCCCTGAGCGACACTGAGCGGCCGTGGGCGCGTCCGCCAATCAGGCGCTAGCTGATGCGCTGGCCGCCGGTGGCGATGCGGTCCTGCAGGCCGTACCAGCCGACCATCAGCGGCAGGAACCAGGGTTTGCCG
>JBCBWF010000076.1:0-16606 GCA_039817245.1 Pseudomonadota bacterium
CGCCGTCGCGCGGCAGGCTGCCCATGAGGCGCGCGCGCTCCGCGATCAGCGCGAGCCCGTCCTCCAGGCTGAACACGCCGGCCACGCAGGCGGCGACGTATTCGCCCACGCTGTGCCCCATGGCCGCCGCCGGCACCACGCCCCAGCTCTTCCAGAGCTCGGCCAGCGACCATTCGACAGCGAAGAGCGCGGGCTGGGTGTAGGTGGTGTCGTCGAGGAGCGCCGCATCCTCCGATGTCTCGCCGAAGACCACCGGCAGGAGCGGGCGGGGCAGCTTGCCCTCCAGTGCTGCGGCACAGCGGTCGAGGGCTGCGCGGAAGACAGGCTCGCCATCGTAGAGCTCCCGCGCCATGCCGGCATATTGCGAGCCCTGGCCGGTGAAGAGGAACACCGTCGCCGGCGCCTCGCCGCCGCGGACATTGTCGCGCGCTGCGCCCTCCGGCGTTTCCCCGCGCGCGGCCGCCTGCAGCTTGGCGAGGGCATCGGCCCGGCCGTTCACCGGCAGGGCGAGGCGCTGGTTCAGATGCGAGCGGCCGAGGCCGAGCTCCGCCGCCACGGCGCCGACCCCGATCTCGGGATGTGCCTCCATATGCGCCGCCAGCCGGCCGGCCATGGCATCCACCGCCTCGCGCGCCCGGCCGGAGAGGGCGAGGAGCGTGTGCTCGCGCCCGGGCCGGTCCGCCTCGTCGGCCTCCACGGCCGGCTCGGGTGCCTCCTCCATCACGAGATGCGCATTCGTGCCGCTGAAACCGAAGGAGCTGACGCCCGCGCGCAGCCGCCCCTCCGCCGGGGCCTGCCAGGGGGTGAGCGCCAGCGGCACCTCCACGGGCAGGCTGTCCCACGGAATGAGCGGGTTCGGGGTCTCGAGGTTCAGATGCGGCGCGATCTCACGCGCGCGCATCGCCATCGCGGTCTTGATCACGCCGGCGATGCCCGCCGCGCCCTCGGTATGGCCGATATTGGTCTTCACCGAGGCCACATGCAGCGGCTCGTCCGCCGGGCGGTCCCCATAGGCCTCGCCGAGGGCGTTGAGCTCGATGGGATCGCCGAGCGAGGTGCCCGTACCATGCGCTTCGATGTAGTTGACGTCGCGCGGCGTCAGCCCCGCATCGTCCAGGGCGGCGCGGAGCACGGCGGTCTGCGCGCGCCCGTTCGGCGCGGTCATGCCTGTGCTGCGCCCGTCCTGGTTGATGGCCGTGCCGCGGATCACCGCGACGATGCGGTCCCCGTCCCGCTCCGCATCCGAGAGCCGCTTCATCGCGAGCATCGCGCAGCCCTCGCCGCGCACATAGCCGTCGGCCGCGGCATCGAAGGTCTTGCAGCGCCCGTCGAACGACATCATCCGCGCGCGGGAGGTGACGATGGAGCCCGAGGCCGAGAGCGTCATCGTCACGCCGCCGGCGAGCACGAGATCCGCATCGCCCTCCCGCAGGGCGCGCACGCCGCAATGGATCGCGACCATGGAGGAGGAGCAGGCCGTGTCGAGCGCGAAGTTCGGGCCATGCAGCCCGAGCAGATAGGAGATGCGGCCCGACGCGATGGAATGCGCCCCGCCGGAGGCGCCGTAGGCGTCGGCTTTCAGATGGCTCAGCGCCTCCGCCCCGATCAGCGAGAAGTCGTGCCCCGTCACCCCGACGAACACGCCGCCGCGCGATCCGGCCAGCGAGGACGGTGCGATGCCGCCATATTCGAGCGCCTCCCAGGTCGTCTCCAGCAGGAGCCGCTGCTGCGGGTCGATGCTGCGCGCTTCGCGCCGCGTGATGCCGAAGAAGGTGGGGTCGAACCAGTTGAAATCGTCGATGAACGCGCCCCAGCGCGTATAGGTCTTGCCGATCGCGTCCGGGTCCGGGTCGAAGATCGCGTCGACGTCCCAGCGTTCCTTGGGCACTTCGGTGACGGCGTCGCGCCCCTCGCGCACCAGCTCCCAGAAGGCCTCGGGCGTGTCGGCGCCGCCCGGGAAGCGGCAGCCCATGCCCACGATCGCGATGGGCTCGCGCCGCGCCGCGCGTTCCTCGGCGAGCTTGGCCTCCAGCCGGTCGATGGTGAGAAGGGCGCGCTGCAGGAGGGCCCGCTGGTCGGTCGAGGGACGGTCGTTCATTTGGCAATCTCACTGTCAAGGCGGTTCAGCCGGTCGGCGAGCCGCGCGGCGAGTTCGTCGTCGGAGATGTCGTCGATATCGTCAGTGTCGGGCGGGGTGTCTGCGGTCGCCGGCGCGGCGGGCGCCTCAGGAGCGGCCGTGGCACTCGGTCCGGCCTCGTCGATCAGCCGGGTTGCCAGATGCTCCGCGAGCGCCGCCACCGTCGGATGCTCGAAGGTCACCGTGGCCGGCAGGCTGGTCTCGGCGAGCGTGCTCAGATGGTTGCGCAGCTCCACGGCCATCAGGCTGTCGAGCCCGAGTTGCTGCAGGGGCTCGTGCACGTCGAGGGCCATCGCCGGGTCGGCGCCCAGCACCTTCAGCGTGAGCCGGCGCACCTGATCGCGCAGGAGCGCCCGGCGGCGCGCTTTCGGGGCGGCGTCGAACTGGGCGCGGAAGCTGTTCGTCTCCGCGGTGCCCGAGGCGGCCGGTGCCGCCGGTGCGCGGGGCGCGTTGCGCGCTGCGGAGGAGTGCGGCTGCGCGAGGGCTTGCAGGAGCGGCGGCAACGCTGCGCCGGCCTGGGCAGTCGCCGGCCAGTCCGCATCGATCACGGCGAGCTGCGCGGGCGCCTCCGCGGCGCCGGACCAGGCCATTGCGGCGCCCAGCGCTTCCAGCCCCGCGGCGGGCGGGATCGGGCGCAGATGCGCCGCGCCACGGCCCACGCCGCCGGTGCCCGCGCCGACCTCGCCCCAGAGGCCCCAGTTGATCGCGAGCGCGGGGCGGCCGGCGGCGCGCAGCCTGTGGGCCAGCGCATCCTCGAACGCATTCGCCGCGGCATGGTTCGCCTGCCCGGCCGAGCCTGCGAGCGAGGCGCCCGAGGTGAAGAACACGCAGTAGTCGAGCGCCGGCAGCCGCGTCTGCAGGAGCCAGCTGCCCGCAACCTTCGCCCGCATCACCCGGGCGAAGCGCGGCCAGTCGAGCCCGATCAGCGCGCCATCATCGAGCGCGCCGGCCGCGTGGATCACGCCCGAGACCGGCGGCAGGGCGGCATCGATCTCGGCCAGCGCCCGATCGAGATCAGCGGGATCGCCGATATCGCCGCGGAGCGTCAGGACCTCGGCGCCGGTCGCGCGCAGGCGGGCGATGGCCGCCTCCGCCTCGGCACCCGGCGCCGAGCGGCCCATGAGCGCGATGTGCCGCGCGCCCTGCGCCACGAGCCACTCGGCCACCACGGGCCCGAGGCCGCGCAGCCCGCCCGTGACGAGATGGGTCCCGGCGGCCGAGAGCGCGAGCGGTCCGGGCGCATCGGGCAGGTGCGCGGGGACCAGCCGGCGGAGCTGCCGCGTGCCGGCGCGGAGCGCGATCTGATCCTCGCCGCCGGGATCGAGCGCGGCGCGCGCCAGCGCCCGGGCGGCCTCCTCCGTGGGTGCCGCGGGATCGAGATCGATCCGCCGGCAGCCGAACTCCGGATGCTCGATCGCCAGCGTGTGGCCGAAACCCCAGAGGCTGGCCTGCGCCGGGTCCGCCGTCTCGTGCCGCGCGACGGCCTGTCCGCCCCGCGTGACGAGGCAGAGCCGCGGCGGCGCACCGCTATGCCGCGCCAGCGCCTGCAGCGCGGAGAGGGCCGTGCCGATGAGACGCTCCTGCCCGGCCATCACGGCCTCCAGCGCCGGCTGAGCGCTGCTGCTGCCGGGCAGCGCGGCGTCGAGGGCGCTGAGGATGAGCACGCCGGCGCAGGCCTCCACCGCGAGGGCTGCCTCCAGATCCTCCGGCGCCACGATCTCCGCCGGCG
Source organism: Pseudomonadota bacterium (assembly GCA_039817245.1). Taxonomy (GTDB): domain Bacteria; phylum Pseudomonadota; class Alphaproteobacteria; order Rhodobacterales; family Rhodobacteraceae; genus Thermohalobaculum. The sequence goes on from JBCBWF010000076.1 coordinate 3,867, forward strand.
CACCGGCAGCCGCCAGCGCCGCGGCCGCGGGACCCGCCATCTCGTCGCCGGGCAGGATCAGCCAGCGGCCCGCGCCGGGCGCCGGGGAAGGCGCGCGCGCGACGAAGATCGCCTGCTCCGACAGGGTTCCGGCGGCCCCTTCGCCCGGCAGCACCGCGGCCTCGCGGAAGCCAAGCTCACCGAGGAGGCTCATCCATGCCCCGCGCGGCATCAGCGCGTAGTCGCGCCGCTCGGTATCGCGATAGGCCCACCAGCCCTCCAGCAGGCCGACCGTGAGATCGCCGAAGCGCTGCGGGGCCGTGCCCTCCAGCAGCACCAGCAGCCCGTCCGGCGCGAGGAGCGGGCCGACGCGGCCGAGCGTCTCCGCCAGATCCGGCGTCGCATGGAGCACGTTGCCGGCGATCACGATGTCGAAGCTGCCGGCCGCGAAGCCCTGCGAGGCCGGATCGGCCGTCACGTCGAGCGTCTCGAACCGCATCCACGCCCGGCCCGCGAAACGCTCCCGCGCGCGCTGCAGGAAGAGCGGGGAGATATCGGTGAACACATAGTCGAGCCGGTCGAGACCGTCGGCGCCCAGCGCCTGCTCCAGTTGCGCGAGCACCGGCACCGTGGCGCTGCCGGTGCCGGCGCCGATCTCGAGCACCCGGATGCGCCCGGCATCCGCCAGATTGGCTGCCGCCCGGCCGACCAGCTCCGCCACGGCGGCGTTGTAGGCGCGCGCGGGCGGCGCTTCGGCATAGAGCGCCTCGGTCTGGGCGAGCGAGCCGTCGGGGAAGAGGAGAGCGAGCGGATCGGCCTGCCCGGTCAGCACCGCCGCCAGGTCCAGCGCGCAGCGATGGGTGATCTCGATCTGCGCGGCGCATTCGGGGTAGCGCGCAAGGAGTTCGGCCTTGGCGGTCTCGACATCGACGGTCTCCGGCGTCCGCAGCACCCGCCAGCCGGCGCCGGCCGCGGCGAGCACGCCGTCCTCGCCGAGCATGGTGAGGAGCCGCGCGACCAGCCGGCCATGGCGGGGCTCGATCCCGAGGCGCGCCAGGAGCCCCTCCGCCTCGACCACCGTGCCCGGTTCCGGCGTCCAGCCGAGCGCGGCGAAGGCCCGCGCCGCATAGGCCGCCGAGAGCCGGTCGAGCGCGGCGGAGAAGACGGGATGACGGTCGCGGAGCCCGTTCTCGCCGGCGAGGCGGTCGAGAAGGGGCGCGGTATCGGCCACGAGGCGCGCGGGCTCCGGCGCCGTCGGCCAGGCCACCTCGATCATCATGCGCCGAAGGGCGGGCGAGAGAGCCGCGCCGCTCGCCGCACCCGCCCCGAGCGCAGCGGCACCGGCGCGCTTGAAGCGCAGGCCCTCGAGCGCGCCGATCTCCGAGCCGTCCGCGGCGAGCAGCCGGACATCCGCGCCGAAGCTCTCCTGCGCGCGGAGGCTCCGGACCGCCTCCGGATCGACACGCACATGGCTCCAGAACCCCTCCGCCGGACTGTCGCGAAGCACGATCCGGTCCGCACCGAGCAGCAGGAAGGGATCGTCCAGCTCCTCCGCGGGCAGGGCGGCGGCGATCACATGCATGCAGGCGTCGAGGAGCGCGGGATGGATCCGGTGCGCACCGGCTTCGGGCGCCAGCGAGGCGGGCAGTTCCATGCGCGCGATGGCCTCGCCCGGGCGGCCCGAGACCGCGTGCACGCCGCGATAGGGCTCGCCGAAATCGAGCGAGAGGCGGGAGAGGAGGGCGCGGAACGCCTCGAGGGGCATCGCATCCCCGATCCGGGCTGCGATGGCCCCGGGCGTGTCGCCCGGCGGCGGCAGGGGCGCGCCGCTACGCACCAGCCGGCCCTCGCAGAGCGTTTGCCAGCCCCCGTCGCCCCAGCCCCCGTCGCCCCAGCCCCCGTCGACCCGGCGCCCGGCGACACGGAAGGGCGCGGCGCCGGCCTCGGCCGGGGAGAGCGCGAGCTGCAGCGTCGTGGGGCTGTCCGGCTCGACGGGGCAGGCGCGGTGGAGCAGGAAGTCCGCGATCTCGACCGGCCCCTCCCCGAGGACCCGCCCGGCGACCTGCAGGGCCCAGTCCATATAGGCGGGCGAGGGGAGCAGCAGCTGCCCGCGCACCGCATGGCCTGCCAGCCATGGCAGCCGCCGGGGATCGAGCGTGAGCTCGAAGAGCCGGTCATCCGTCAGCGACTGTGCGATCTCGCGGCCGGGGAAGCCGGTCGCATCGGCGCTCGCGGAGGCTGCCGGCCGCGCATCGGCCCAGTAGCGCTCGCGCTGGAAGGGATAGCCGGCGATGGCGCGATGCTGGCGCTTCCAGGGCCGGTCGAAGCCGGTCCAGTCCACCTCCGCGCCGCGCGTGTAGAGCGCAGCGAGGCTCGTCAGCATGCGCGCATGGTCCTCCTCGCCCTGGCGGAGGGAGGCGAGCCAGAGATCGTCCGGCCGGTCCAGCACCTGGCGCGCCATGGGCAGGAGCGTCGGATGCGGCCCGATCTCGAGGAAGGCATCGCAGCCGGCCTCTGCCGCGGCCTGCAGCGCGTCGGCGAAGCGCACCGGCGCGCGGGCATGCCGGCGCCAATAGGCGGCATCGATCGCCGTGCCCTGCACGCGCTGGCCGGTGACATTCGAGATCAGCGTCGTCTGGGGCGCGCCATGCGCGACCGCGGCCGCGGCCGCCTCGAAGCGGCCGAGGATCGGCTCCATGAGCGGGGAGTGGAAGGCCTGCGAGACGCGGAGCCGGGCGGTGCGCAGGCCCTCGGCGGCCAGCGCCGCCTCCGCGCCCTCCAGCGCCGCGCGCGCGCCGGAGATCGCCACGGAGGCGGGCCCGTTGATCGCCGCGATCTCCAGCTGCCCGGCCCAGGGCGCGATGAGGCGGGCCACGGCGGCCTCCGGGGCATGGACCACCGCCATGGCGCCATCGCCGGGCACGCCGGACATGAGCCGGCCGCGTTCGGTGACGAGCAGGAGGGCGTCCTCGATGCTCAGCACGCCGGCCACGACGGCGGCCGCGAACTCGCCCACGCTGTGGCCGAGCACCGTGTCCGGCACGATCCCCCAGCTCCGCCAGAGCTCGGCGAGCGCCCATTCGAGCGCGAGGAGCGCGGGCTGGGCATAGGCCGTGTCGTCGAGCGCCTCCCCATGCGCTTCCCCATGCGCTTCCCCGTGCATCACGGCGAGGAGCGGGTGCGGCAGATGGGGGCGCAGGACGGCGTCGCAGCGCTCCAGCGCCGCGCGGAACACCGGCTCCCGCGCGGCCAGCGCCCGGGCCATGCCCGGATACTGCGCACCCTGCCCGGTGAAGAGGAAGGCGATGCGCGGCGCGCGTCGCGGCGCCGTGCCGCGGAGCACCGTGCCGTCGTCGTTGCGCGCGAGGGCCGAGGCGGCGGCCGCGCTGTCCGGCGCGATCACGGCGAGCCGGTGGGCGAAATGGTCCCGCCCGGCATTGGCGGCATGGGCGAGCGCGGGCAGCGGCATGCCGGCGCCCAGCTCCCGGCCGCGTGCGGCGACGAGATCGGCCAGCGCCGCCTCGCTCCGCGCCGAAACCGTGAGGACATGCAGCGGCCGCTCGGCGATGGATGCGGGCGGCGGCGCGGGCGGCTCCTCCAGCACGAGATGTGCGTTCGTGCCGCTGAAGCCGAAGGAGCTGACGCCGGCCAGCCGGCGCCCGCCGCCAGCCTCCCAGTCCGCGCTCTCACGCTGGGGCGCCAGCGCATAGCGGTCCCAGGCGATGAGCGGGTTCAGGGTCGCGAGATTGGCCTGGCCCGGCAGCCGGCGGTGCTTGAGCGCCAGCAGCGCCTTGATGACCCCCGCGACGCCGGCCGCCGCCTCCAGATGCCCGATCGCGGCCTTCACGGCGCCGAGCTTCAGCGGGCTCCCGGCCGCGCGCCCCTCGCAGAGCACGGCTCCGAGCGCATGCACCTCGATCGGGTCGCCGAGGGCGGTGCCGGTGCCATGCGTCTCCACGAAGCCGATCTCCGCGCCATCGACCCCCGCATCGGCAAGGGCCGCGCGCAGCACCGCCTCCTGCGACGGGCCGTTCGGCGCGGTCAGCCCGTTGCTGCGCCCGTCCTGGTTCATGGCCGAGCCGCGGATGACGCCGTGGATGCGCTCGCCCGCCGCCTCCGCCTCCTCCAGCCGGCGGAGCACCACGAGCCCGCAGCCCTCGCCGCGCACGAACCCGTCGGCGCGCGCGTCGAAGGTCTTGCAGCGCCCGTCCGGCGCCATCATCCGCGCGCGGGAGAGGGCGATCGTGGTCTCCGGCGTCAGGATCAGGTTCGCGCCGCCGGCGATGGCGAGGTCGCATTCGCCGTCGCGCAGCGCCCGCACCGCCTGGTGGATGGCCACCAGCGAAGAGGAGCAGGCCGTGTCCACCGAGACGCTCGGCCCCTCCGCGCCCAGCGTGTAGGAGAGCCGGCCCGAGGCCATGCTGTGCGCGATGCCGGAGGCGGTATAGGCGTCGTAGGCCGCGAGGCCGCCATCGCGCAGGATGCCGTGATAGTCGGTCCCCGAGATGCCGACGAAGACGCCCGTGCGGCTGCCGGCGATGCGCGCAGCGGGGATGCCCGCATCCTCCAGCGCGCGCCAGGCCACCTCCAGGAGCAGGCGCTGCTGGGGGTCGAGGCTCTGCGCCTCGCGCGGGGAGATGCCGAAGAACTGCGGGTCGAACTGGTCGATATCCGCGAGCCAGCTGCCCCAGCGCGTGTTCATCCGCCCGGGGGTGTCGGGGTCGGGGTCGTAGTAGGCGGCGAGGTCCCAGCGCTCCCGCGGCACCTCGGCGATGGCCTCGCGGCGGTCCTCGATCAGCGACCAGTACGCCTCCGCGGTGTCGCAGCCGCCGGGGAAGCGGCAGCCGATGCCGATGACCGCGATCGGGGCGCGGGCCTCCAGAACCGTGACGCGCTCGCGCAGCTGGGCGGCCAGCAGCGCAAGGCGCTTCGGCGAGTACTGGCTGATCCTGCTCAGGAACTCGTTCACTGCCGGCCTCCCGTTGCCGTCTCTGCCGCGAAGAGCGCCTCGATTTCCTCCTCGCTGAGGGCCTCGAGATCGTCGAAGGGATCGGCGCCCGCGGTGCTCTCCGGGCTGCCGGGCGCCGCGGGGTGCGGCGCGAGCTTGCCGAGAAGATGCGCGGTGAGCGCCGTCACGCTCGGATGGTCGAAAACCAGCGTCGCCGGCAGCGCTTCGGCGAGGCCGAGCCCGGCGGCCAGCTTGTTGCGCAGATCGACGGACATGAGCGAATCGAGCCCCATTTCGCGGAGCGGCCGGTCGGGGTCGAGCGTGCCCGGATCGGCGAGATCCAGCGTGGCGGCTACCTGCTCCGCCACGAAGCCCTGCAGCCGGTCCTGGCGCTGGGCGGGTGAGAGGCCGTCGAGCTCAGCGGCCGACAGCGCCGCGGTGCCCCTCGCCGGGCGGGCCGGCTCGGCCTTGGTTGCGCCGCGCGCCGGCAGCAGCTCCGCCAGCAGCCGCGGCGGCGCACCCGTGCGGGCCGCGGCGAATTCGGGCCAGCGGATGGGGCAGGCGACGATCGCCGGCGTCTCTCCGCGCAGCACCGCGTCGAGCATGGCGAGCCCGGCTGCGGGCGCGATGCTCTCAACGCCCTTGTCGCGCGCCTGCCGGTCCACGCCCGTATCCGCAGCGATGCCGACCCCGCTCCAGGCGCCCCAGCCGATGCTCGTCCCCGGCAGACCGAGGGCACGGCGATGCACCGCCAGCCCGTCCATGAACGCGTTGGCCGCGGCGTGGTTGGCCTGCCCGCGCGAGCCGAGCGTCGCCGCGACCGAGGAGTAGAGCACGAAGAGATCGAGCGCGTGGCCGAGGGTGGCGCGGTGGAGCGCCCAGGCGCCATCCACCTTCGCCCCGAGCGGCACGGCGAACTGTTCGCGGCTCATCTCGGCGATGGACCCGTCCGCGAGGGCGCCGGCGGCGTGGATCACGCCCCGAAGCGGCGGCATCTCCGCATCGATACGGGCGATGAGAGCGGCGACGGCCTCGGGATCGGCGATATCGGCCTCCACGACCGCGACGGTCGCGCCGCGCGCGCGGATCGCGTCGATGCCGGCCTGCGCCGAGTCGTCGGGCGCCCGGCGGCCGACGAGCACGAGATGGCGCGCCCCGTTTGCCGCCAGGTGCTCGGCGGTCAGAAGTCCGAGCCCGCGGAGGCCGCCGGTGACGAGGTAGCTGGCCTCCGGCCGCAGCCGCTCGCGCGCACCGCGCCCCGGCTCGCGCCCGAGCAGCGCGATCTTCCCGATATGCCGGGCCTGCGCCATGAAGCGGAACGCCTCCGCCCCCCGGTCGAGCGGGAAGCCGACGACGGGCAGGGGCGCGAGCCGGTCCGCGGCGACCTCGGCGATCACCGCCTGGAACAGGGCCGCCGCCTCGGCCGGCGCGTCTGCCCGCGTCGCGGCGAGGTCGATGACGTGGTAGCGGCCCTCCGGGCGCAGGGCGTGGAAGGCCTCGGCGGTCCAGATGTCGCGCTTGCCGATCTCGAGGAACCGCCCCTCAGCGGCGAGGCAGCGGACGGTGGCGCCGATGAAGTCGCCCCAGAGCGCGTTGAGCGCGAGTTCGACCCCGCGCCCGTCGGTGAGGCGGAGGATCTCGTCCGCGAAGGCTAGGTCGCGCGAGGAGAACACCGCCTTGACCCCCTGCGCGCGGAGCCAGGCCTGCTTCGCCGGGCTGCCCGCGGTGGCGAAGATCCGCGCGCCGGCGCGCCGGGCGAGCGCAATCGCCGCTGCGCCGACCCCGCCGGCGGCGGCGTGGATCAGCACGGTCTCGCCCGCGCGCATGCCCCCGAGAACGGTGAGCGCATGATGCGCGGTCATGTAGGCGAAGGGCACGGTCGCGGCCTCCGCCGGGGTGAGGCCAGGCGGCAGCGGCGCCACCTCGGCCGCGCGGGCGATGGCGTAGGTCGCGAAGGCACCCTCCGCGACGGCGACGACCGGCTGGCCGGGCGCGAAGCCCCGCACGCCCTCGCCGATGCGGACGATACGGCCCGCGCATTCGCCGCCCAGGGGCTCGGGGTCGTCGCGCATGTCGAGCGCGTTCATGACGTCGCGCAGGTTGAGGCCGGCCGCGTCGATCCGGATCTCGACCTCGCCGGGGCCCGGCGCGCGGCGCGGATGGGGCTGCACGGCGAGATCCTCGAGAACGCCGCTGCCGGCCTTGGCGAGGCGCACCGGCGCGTCCGGCGCGGCAGCCTCCGGGTCCGTTGCGCGCAGGCGGGGCGTGAAGCGCTGGCCTGCGCGCAGGGCGAGCTCGGTCTGCGCACTGTCCGCGAGCGCCTCCACCACCGCCGCGGCGAGGGCCCGTGGGTCGGCGAAATCGGACGCGGCATCGAGATCGAGGAGGGCGGGGGCCAGCTCCGGGCGTTCCTCGGCCACGGCGCGCATCATGCCCCAGACGGCCGCCTGCGCGGGGCAGGGCCGGTCCTGCAGCGCAACGGCCCGCGCGCCGAGCGTGAGTGTTACGAGGCGCGATGCCTGCGCGCTGCCGCCGGCGACGAGCGCCTGAACGGTCTGGCGCAGCGTATCGAGCAGGGGTTCGGCCGCGGCCGCGCTCTCCCGGCCCGCATCCAGCGCATCGAGCTGCAGAACGGTGCAGGCGCCATCGCGGGCGAGCGCCCCGGCGGTGTGCGCATCGGGCGCGACGACCGCCGCGGCGCCGCGCTCCCGCAGCGCGCGCGCCATCGCCTCGGCCAGCGCGGCGGCGCGCCCGCCGGCGCGCGCGATCAGCAGCCAGCGCCCGGAGGCCGCGGCCAGCGGCTTCTGCGCGGCGAGCACCACCTGGCGCGAATGCGGATGGGGTGCGGCGAGGGGGGCCGCGTCGAACCCCGCCGCCTGGAGCACCGACGCCCAGGCATCGCGGTCGAGGAGCGGATAGTCCGGACGCAGATCCGTATCGCGGAAGAGCCACCAGCCCTCGGTCAGCCCGAAGGTGACGTCGATCCAGCGCTCGCGCTCCGCGACCTCCAGCATCAGCAGAATCCCGCCTGGCGCCAGAAGCCCGCGCAGCCGGGCGAGCGTGGCGCCGAGATCCGCCGTGGCATGCACGACATTGGCGGCGATGACGATATCAGCCGATCCGGGCTCGAAACCCTGGGCGGCCGGGTCGGCCTCCAGATCCAGCACCGCGAAGCGGGTGCCGGGCCGGTCGCCGAACGCATCGCGCGCCCGGGCCACGAGCGAGCCGCTGATATCGGTGACGGTGTATTCCACCGCGCGGCCCTCCAGCGCCGGCAGCACGTGCGCGGTGGTCCCGCCCGACCCGGCGCCCACCTCGAGCACGCGCAGGGGGCGGTCGGTGGCCAGGGCGTCGGGCAGGGCGTCGGGCAGGGCATCGGGCAGGGCATCGGCGGCGGTGCGGACGGCCTCGGCGATCAGCGCGTTGAAGCTCAGCCCCTCGGGCGTGTCGCGATAGAGCGCGGCGGCGAGCGCGCTGTCGCCGCCGGGGAAGAGGTCGTCGACCGGGTTGCGCGCGCCGCGGAGGATCGCCGGGAGGTTCGGCCCGCAACTGGCCATGAGCTGCAGCCGCGCGGCGGAGGCGGGATGGGCCGCGATCGCCGCCTCCGTGGCGGCCATGGCGTCGGGCGGGGCTGGCGGGTGCTGCACGATCCAGCCGCTGCCATCGCGGCGCAGCACGCCATCCTCCGCCAGGATCGCGAGGTAACGCGCGAGGAGGCCGGTGAGATGCGCCGCGAGCCCGAGGCGGGCCGCAAGCGCTGCCGTCTCGACCCGCTCGCCCGGCTCTGGGCGCCAGCCGAGCGTTGTCAGTGCCGCTGCGATCCAGGCCGAGGCTGCCGCGTCCACCGCGGGCATCGCGGCGTCGTAGGCCGCCAGCCCGTGCTGCTCGGCGAGCGCGGGCAGGCGCGGGCCAAGGGTTTCCGCCAGCGCGCGGGGGGCCGGAAGGGCCGTGCGCGGGGGAAGCGCTGCCCAGGCGACCGCGTAGAACGTGCCCTCCGGGATGCTGCGCGCCGGGCGCAGGGCGATGCCGGCGAGCTCCGCGACGATGCCCGCGCTGTCGCGCACCACGAGATCGGCGCGGAGCGTGCCGCCAGGGATGGCGCGCTCGGCCGCCACCTGTGCTGCGACCTTCAGCTCCGGCCCCGGCGCTCGGTGAAGGGCGATCCGATCGAAGCTGAAGGGCAGGTAGGCCGCGCCCTCGGGCACCTCGGCGGGCAGGGCGGCGGCGATCACCTGCAGGCAGGCGTCGAGCACGGCCGGATCGATCCCGAAGCCCGCGTCGCTCTCCCGCGGCGCGCGAACGGTCCCGCTGGCCGCGCCATTGCCGGCCTCCAGCGCGACGACGCCCTTGAGGCTCGGCCCGAAGTGCAGCCCGCGGGCGTGCAGCGCGCGATAATGCGCGTCGGCGGTGATCGGCTCCCGGGGCGTCGGCTCGGCGAGATCGGCCGGTGGGCCCGTCAGCGCGGCGAAGGCACCGCTCGCATGCGTCACCCAGTCGGCCGCGTCCTCCTCCTCCGAACCCTCGGGCGCGGACAGGATCTCGAAACGCTCCGCCCCGCCGGCCCGGCGGATCACGGTCTGCACCACGCGGCGCTCGGTCCCCTCGAAGGCCAGCGGCCGGGCGAGGACGAGGTCGCTCAGCGCGCGGGGCTTGCCGCCGCTCGCCCGGCCCGCCGCCAGCGCCATCTCGATCAGCGCCGCCCCGGGCGCGATGCAGCGGCCGAGCACGATGTGATCGGCGATGAAATCCGCATCCTCGGCGCCGAGCCGCTGTTCGAAGACCGTCACGGCCTCCAGCCCGAGCCGCAGGCGCGCGCCAAGGAGCGGATGGCCGGCGGAGCGCTGCGGCGCGCGCGGCGCCGCGGCGCGCCGGGCCTCGAACCAGTAGCGCTGGCGCTCGAAGGGGTAGGGCGGCAGATCGACGAGGCGGGCGCCCGGCGCGGACACCGCCCCCCATTCGACCCGCGCGCCGGCGAGATAGGCGCTCGAGAGTGCGTCGAGCATGGTGCGCCGCGCCGGGCGCCCGCGCCGGAGCGATGCCGCCAGCGCCGGCCCGCCCGCGCCGAAAGCCGCGCGCGCAAAGGCGAGGAGCGTCGCCTGCGGGCCGATCTCGATCACCACATCCGGCGCGGCCTCGGCGAGCCGGGCGAGACCGTCCCCGAACCGCACCGGCTCGCGCAGGTGCCGGCGCCAGTAGCCGGCCTCCGCGATCTCCGCCCCGGCGCGCGCACCCGTGAGGTTCGAGAGGACCGGCAGGCGCGGCGCGCGCATCGGCGTGGCCGCGGCGGCGGCTTCGAAGGCGTCGAGCGCCGGCTCCATCCTGTGCGAGTGGAAGGCGTGCGAGACCGCGAGGCGCTGCACCGTGATCCCCGCGCGCGCCAGCACCGCCAGAACCGCGGCCACCGCGTCCTCGTCCCCGGAGATCACGGTCTGCGCGGGCCCGTTCGCGGCGGCGACCGCGACGCGGCCCTCTGCCTCGGCGAGCGCGCTGCGCACGCGGTCCTCGTCAGCGGCCACGCTCGCCATCGCGCCGCCGGCGGGCAGGGCCTGCATCAGCCGGCCGCGCTCGGCAATGAGCCGCAGCGCATCCTCTTCCGCAAAGACGCCGGCCTCGGTGGCGGCGACGATCTCGCCGAGCGAGTGGCCTAGCACCAGATCCGGCCGGATGCCCCAGGAGCGCCAGAGGGCTGCGAGCGCGAGCTCCAGCGCGGCCAGCGCCGGCTGCGCCAGATCGGTCCGGTCGAGCGCATCGGCGGGGGCGTCCGGATCCAGCATCGCGGGCAGGAGGGGGCGGCCGAGCAGGGGATCGAGCACGGACGCCGCGCGTTCCAGCGCCTCCCGGAAGACGGGCTCCGCGGCATAGAGGCCGGCGGCCATGCCCGGATACTGCGCGCCCTGCCCGCTGAAGAGGAAGGCGATCCGCGGCGGCTCGCGCCGGGCCTGCTCGGAGAGACGGACGCCCGCGGGCGTCTCGCCGCGCGCCAGCGCCTCGAGCCGTATGCGCAGCTCCGCGCCGTCCGCGGCCAGAACGGTGGCGCGCCGCGGCATATGCGCCCGCCCGGCATTGGCGCTGTGGCAGAGATCTGCCGCCTCGGTGCCGGTGGCCAGCAGGGCGGCGTACTCCCCGGCCAGAGCCGCGATCGGCGCGCCGCTGCCGCTGTCGGAGAGCGCGAGGAGGTGCTCAGCCGGAGCGGCGGTCGCAGCCGCAGGGGCTGCCTCGGGGGCTGCCTCGGGGGCTGCCTCGACCACCACATGCGCATTGGTGCCGCTGAAGCCGAAGGAGCTGACACCGCCAACCCGCCGCCCTGCGATGGGCGCCCAGGGGGTGGCCGCCACAGGCACCGAGAGCGGCAGCGCATCCCACGGGATCATCGGGCTCGGCGTCTCGAAATGCAGGCTCGCCGGGATCGTGCGGTGGCGCAGTGCGAGCACGAGCTTGATCAGCCCCGTCACACCCGCCGCCGCTTCCAGATGGCCGAGATTGCTCTTCACCGTGCCCAGCATCAGCGGGGCCTCGCGCGGGGGCCGGCCGAAGACGGCGCCGAGGGCGCCTGCCTCCATCGGGTCGCCGAGCGCCGTGCCCGTGCCATGCGCCTCGATATAGCCGATATCGCCGGGGGTGAGGCCGGCGCGCTCCAGCGCGGCGCGGATCACCGCCTCCTGCGCCGGCCCGTTCGGCGCGGTGAGCCCGCTGCTCGGCCCGTCCTGGTTCACCGCGCTGCCGCGGATGACGGCGAGGATCCGGTCGCCCTCCGCCTCCGCATCGCTCAGCCGCTTAAGGACCACGACGCCGGCGCCCTCCGCCCGGCCGAACCCGTCGGCGCGCGCGTCGAAGGCCTTGCAGCGCCCGTCCGGCGCCAGCATGCGCGCCTGTGAGAGGGCGATGAAGATCTCGGGCGCGAGGATGAGGTTCACGCCCCCCGCCAGCGCCAGCCGGCAGTCCCCCGCCCGCAGCGCCTGGCAGGCCAGATGCACCGCGACGAGGGAGGAGGAGCAGGCCGTGTCCACGGTGAGGCTCGGCCCCTGCAGGCCGAGGAGATAGGAGATCCGCCCGCTCAGCGTGCTGTGCGCGATGCCGGAGGCGAAATGCGCGTCCAGGAGATGCGGATCGGCCGCGGCCATCTGCAGATAGGCGTAATCGCTCCCGGCGGCGCCGAGATAGACGCCCGTGGGAGTGGTCTCCAGCCGGTCCGGCGGCTGGGCGGCATGTTCCAGCGCCTCCCAGACCACCTCGAGCGCGAGGCGCTGCTGGGGGTCCATCCCCTGGGCCTCGCGCGGCGCGATGCCGAAGAAGGCGGGATCGAACCCGTCCACCGCGCCGAGGAACCCGCCCGAGCGCGTCGCGATCCGCCCCGGGCGGCCGGGATCGGGGTCGAAGCAGGCGTCGTGGTCCCACCGCCCGGCGGGCACGGGGCCGATCGCGTCCACACCGTCGCGCAGGAGGCGCCAGAAGCTCTCCGCATCGCGACCGCCCCCCGGTACGCGGCAGCCGAGGCCGATGACGGCGATTGGCTCGCGCGCGGCTGCCTGGCTCTCCGCGAGCCGGCGCTCGGCATCCTCGAGCGCGAGGAAGGCGCGCTTCAGCGGGCTGAGCGCCGGGGTGCCCTGGGGATCCATCTCGCGCGCGCTCATCGGTTGGCGAGCCTCTGCATCAGGAGCGCTTCGACCTCGGCCTCCGACATCTCCGCGATATCCGTCGCGCCCGGTGCCGGCGCGCTCGGCTGGGGCTCCGGCTGGGGCTCTTCAGGAGCCTCCGACGCCCCATCGCCGACTGCCCCGCTGCCGATCGCCGCGTCGAGATAGGCGGCGATCGC
>JBCBWF010000560.1:0-2722 GCA_039817245.1 Pseudomonadota bacterium
CGCGCGAACGGTCGCCGGTTCTACTCACCGCAGGATATCCAAGCGCTTCGAGAACATCTGGAGCAGGGCGCGAAAGTCGCAGGTACCTATCTCCCGGGGCGGCGGTCGGGCGACCACCTCCAGGTCATCGTAGTCATCAACTTCAAGGGCGGCTCGGGCAAGACCACGACTTCAGCACATCTGGCACAGAAGGCGGCTCTCGATGGCTACCGGGTCCTCGCGCTAGATCTTGATCCGCAGGCGAGCTTCTCGGGGCTCCATGGCTTTCAGCCGGAGTTCGACCTTCTCGACGGCGGCACGATCTTCGATGCCATTCGTTACGAGGACCCCTGCCCCGTCTCCGCTGTGATCCAGCAGACCTATTTCACTAATCTCGACATCGTGCCGGGCAACCTCGATCTCATGGAGTTCGAGCATGAGACGCCACGTGCGCTGGCCCAGGGCGACGGCAGCCTGTTTTTCACCCGCGTGGGCGACGCGTTGTCCGAAGTGGAGAGCCGTTACGATATCGTGGTGATCGACTGTCCGCCGCAACTTGGATTTCTGACCATGTCGGCGCTCTCCGCGGCGACCGCGGTTCTGGTCACCGTGCATCCGCAGATGCTCGACGTGATGTCGATGTGCCAGTTCCTGCTCATGACCTCGAACCTTCTCGAGGTGGTCGGGCGGGCCGGTGGCGACATGAGCTACGACTGGTTACGTTACGTCATCACACGATATGAGCCCGGCGACGGCCCCCAGAACCAGATGGTGTCGTTCATGCGCTCGATGTTCGGCGAGCACGTTCTGAACCATCCTGTTCTGAAGAGCACGGCGATTTCGGACGCGGCGATCACCAAGCAGACCCTTTATGAGGTTGAGAAATCTCAGTTCACCCGGACGACCTACGAGCGTGCGATCGAGAGCCTGAACGCGGTGAATGGCGAGATCGAAGGTCTGATCCAGAAAGCCTGGGGGCGCTGATGGCACGCAAGAATTTGCTTAAGGGCCTTATGGGCGACGGAACGGCCCCCTCCCCTGCCCCTTCGGCCGACCGCAATACGGTGCCGGCTGAACCGGCGCGGCCGCGCTACACGAAAGGTCCAATTGGAGCCGTCGGTCAGTCGATCGCCGATCTCAAGAGCCGTGCCCTCAGCGAGATCGATCCCGAGCTTATCGACGCTGGCGGGATTCGCGACCGGCTGGAACACGACGACGAGGCGCATGCTGCGCTTGTCGAGTCCATTCGCGAGTACGGTCAGCAGGTGCCGGTCCTTGTGCGCCCGCATCCGCACCAGACCGGCCGCTATGAAATCGTCTATGGGCGCCGGCGTGTGCAGGCGATCCGGGATCTGGGCCAGAAGGTCAAGGCCATGATCCGGGAGCTCGACGACCGCGAGGCCGTCGTTGCCCAGGGTCAGGAGAACACAGCGCGTCGCGATCTGAGTTTCATCGAGAAAGCCAATTTCGCCAGGCAGATGCGCGACGCAGGCTACGACCGACGGATCATCTGCGATGCCCTGCATATCGACAAGACCGTGATCTCGCGAATGCTGTCGGTGGTCGATCGTGTGCCCGTCCCGGTGATCGAGGCGATTGGTGCCGCGCCCTCCATCGGGAGAGACCGGTGGCTTCAACTCGCCGACTTGGTAGAGGCAAACTCCGCGGACGCTGGCGGCCTTCCTGCCCTGCTCAAGCACGCCACCGACAAGACCTCGGACGCGCGCTTCGAGATCGTTGTCGCCGGCCTGACGAAGCCGAAGAAGGCCACACTCGCAGAAGCGGCCAAACCGGCGCCTGTGGTTCTGAAGACGTCCGACGGCCAAAGCGTCGGCCAGGCTCGGCGGTCAGCTGGCAGATTAACGCTCACCATCGAGACGAAGGCCTTGGCCGGCTTCGACGACTGGCTGATCGAAAATTTCGAGGAGATTCACCGCGAGTGGCAAAGCCGCCGCGGCGGATAGCCGGACCAGAGGCAGGTCTGGCTCACTGAGGCAAGAGCAGCAGGAAAGGAGGCACGAACGGGCGACCAAAAAAGAAAGCCCCCCAGGACATGACATCCCGAGAGGCGGTTCTTCGCTTGGCAGCTTCGAACCTAATCTCTGCGTTGACAGTCGTCAACAACCGTTGCGTCCCAGCGGAGGGTTAGGTTGTGCCCTCGTGACAAATAGGCATGGAGCGACTCTCAACGACGCCCTTTGGGGCGCGGCCGGTATCGGCTGCGCTATTGCAGACGGTCGAACGCATCGAGCGCAAGGCCGAGATCCCCCACACGGACAAGTGGTCGCTGTTCCGCGACCTCTGCACGGCTCGGCACGCCTTCGGCGTTTCCGACCGAGACCTGACCGTCCTGAACGCCCTCCTAACCTTCCACAGGGAGACCACGCTCAGCGACAACCAGCAGACCATCGTCTTCCCGTCCAACGCCGCACTCTGCGATCGTGCGCATGGCATGGCTGAAAGCACACTAAGGCGGCATCTGGCCGCCCTGGTCGAAGCTGGCCTTCTCCTCAGGCACGACAGTCCGAATGGGAAGCGCTATGCTCACAAAGACGCGTCCGGCGTCGTCGTCTGCGCCTTCGGCTTCGACCTGAGACCTCTCCTCCTCCGAGCGCGAGAGATCGCCGTCGCCGCCGCGGAGACGAAAGCCGCAGAGCTGGAGATGAAGCGGAAGCGCGAGCGGCTGACGCTCACACTGCGCGATGCAAGCAAGCTGATCGAGTACAAGCTGGGTTGCGTGGAC
>JBCBWF010000653.1:0-1812 GCA_039817245.1 Pseudomonadota bacterium
AGGCGGCGAACATGCCGGCCGGCACGGCGATCAGCGTGGCGAAGAAGACGGCGACGACGACGATGGTCGCCGAAACCGAGAACCGCTCCAGCATCAATGGCAGGACGGGCTGGCGCGTCGAGATCGATTGGCCGAAATCGCCGGTCAGCACGCCGCCGAGCCAGTCCAGGTACCGCTCATGCGGCGGCAGGTCGAGGCCGAGCTCGCGGCGGAAGGCGGCGACGGTCTCGGGCGTGGCGGACTGGCCCAGGATCTCCTGCGCCAGATCGCCGGGCAGAAGCTCCAGCGCGCCGAAGATCACGAGGGAGATGACGAAGAGGGTGAGGAGGCCGAGCGCCAGCCTTTGTCCCACCATTCTCCAGATATGGCTCAAAACACGTCTCCCTCGCTGCTGTCCTTCGCCACCGCTGGCGGGGGCGCGCAGCGGCGTCGCGGAGCGTTCGTGGTGCTTGGCCCGCCTTGCATGGACATGCGCGGGGCACGACCATGCTTCCCGAGGATGGCCGCCGGGGCAAGGACGCATTTACCTTTTCGGGTACGGCCCGGGGTCAGGGCGCTCCGGCAGGCGCCGGCGGGGCAAGGCAGAGGCGCGCGAGATCGGCGAAGCGGGCCTCGGGCGCCGAGAGGCCGGTGCAGAGGGCGAAGAGCCGGTCCGCACCCTCCGGGCCGAGGAGGGAGCCCGCGTAGTCGCGGATCTTCGCGCCGAGCTCGGCATCGCTCAGCGGCGCATCGGGGCCGCCGCGGGCGATCACGTCGCCTGAGGTGAGCACGCTGCCATCCGTGAGCGTGATGGTGACATCCGCGCGGCGGAGCTTGGGGAAGCGTGCGCTGTGCCGCTCCGCCTCTTCCACAGCGATGCGGGGCAGGAAGGCGGCGATCGCGGGGTCGGAGAGGCCGGCGCCGGAGACATGCTCGGGCCCCACCCGGCCGTGGAGCAGCATCGTGGCGACCGGGAAGGCGAGGCTATACTGGGCGCGCGAGGTGGTGTCCGGCATGCCGCGGAAGAGGCGCGCGGCCTCGGCGAAGGAGCGCACGCGCAGGCTGGCGATCTGCTCGGGGCGCAGCGCATGGGCCGCGCGGAGGGCCGCAACCGCATCGATGGCGGCATGGGCCCAGCGGCAGATGGGGTAGGGCTTGATATAGCTCTCCTCGATCGTCCAGCGCGTGCCGAGATCGGCCCAGAAGGGCGCGGCCTCCGGCGCTTCGACGGTGATCGCCGGGGCGCCCTCGAAGCCCTTCAGCGCCATGATCGCCGCGCTGACGCCGGTGAGTGCACCCATGCCGGAGCCGTCATGCAGCATGCTGGGGTTGTCGATCTCGCGCATCATCTGGCTGCGCGGCCCGTGGTATTCGGCGATGCCGAGGGCATGGCGGAGGGTTTCTGCGTCGCTGCCGAGGAGCCGGCAGCCGAGGGCCGCGACGCCGAGCGCGTTCCAGGCGCCGGAGGTGTGGTAGTCGGCCGCGGTGGCGTGCAGCGCGAAGGCGGCGCGCGCGGCGACCTCGTAGGCGATGACCATGGCCGCCAGCGCGTCGCGGCCCGAAAGGTCGGGGCAGCGCTCGGCAAAGGCGAAGAGGGCGGGGACGACGGCGCAGCACACATGGCCCTTGGTAGGGTTGAGCCCGTCATGGGCGTCGAGATTGTCGATCTGGGTGGCAGCGGCGAAGGCGGCGCCGGCGAGGCTGACGGGGCGGCCGTCGAAGAGGAGGCGGGCCTGCCAGGCGGGATCGGCAGCGCCATAGAGAGCGAGGGCGGTCTCGCGCCCGATGCGGCCGGCCTCTAGCGGGGCGGCGCCGGCGGCAACGGCGAGCGTG
>JBCBWF010000111.1:0-13025 GCA_039817245.1 Pseudomonadota bacterium
CGCCCACACAATGACGCGGGTGGGAGCGGCCGCATGGCTGTTTCAGTCTGGGACAGGCAAAAGGCGAGCAACCCCGAATCGGGGCCTCCCTAGCGGAATCGCCGCGCTTTGCGCGGCGATGCGTGTCTGGCTCTCGTCACCCTTCGGGTTCCTCGAGCGATGGGCCAAGCCGCACCGCAACGCCCGGTCCTGACGCCAAAGCGAGAGCGAGGGACGGTCAGCCGAGATCGAAGCTGGCGAGCACCGGAACATGGTCCGATGGCTTATCGCGCCCACGCCAGGGACGGAGGATGCGCGCGGAGCCCGCCACAGGCTCCACGCCGCGCGACCAGATATGGTCCAGCCGGCGGCCTCGATCGGACAGCGCCCAGTCTTTCGCGCGGTACGACCACCACGAGAAGAGCTTCTCCGGCGGCGGGATCTGCCCGCGCACCACATCCGACCAGCCGCCGGCGCTCAGCGCGTGATCGAGCGCCTCCGTCTCCGCCGGGGTGTGGCTCACCACCTTCAGCATCTGGGTGTGGGACCAGACATCGTGCTCACCGGGTGCGATGTTGAGGTCGCCGACGAGGATGGCGGCGTGGCCGTCCGCCCCGCCCCACTCGGCCATTTCGGCGACGAAATCGAGTTTATGAGCGAATTTGGCGTTGCGGTTGCGGTCGGGCTCGTCCCCGCCGGCAGGCACATAGAAGTTATGCACCACCGCCCCGCCCGGCAGGCGCGCCGCCACATGGCGCGCATCGCCTTTGGCGCAGAAGTCGTGATGGCCCGCCGGCTCGATGGGAACGCGCGCGAGGATCGCGACACCGTTGTAGCCCTTCTCGCCGCGCGCCACGAGATGGCGGTAGCCCAGCGCCTCGAAGCGCTCGGCCGGGATCTTATCCACCGGCGATTTCGTTTCCTGCAGGCAGAGCACATCCGGCGCCTCCGCCTCGAGGAAGCCGGCGACGAGGTCCTGGCGCAGGCGAACGGAGTTGATGTTCCAGGTGGCGATTGTGATGGGCATGGGGGAAAGCCTCGGCTGGCGGATCGGGCGCGGCACCATGGCGCGCAGAGGCCCCGGGCTCAAGGCCGCGCCTGCCGGCCCGCGCGGGGGCGGTGCTGCTCTGGCGGGTCCCGAAACGGAAGGCGCCCGATGCCGGGGGGAGCATCGGGCGCTGGCCTATTCGGCCGTGGGGTGGGTAGAGGGGGCACCCATCCCCGTAGGCAGCCGGGATGAGGGGGGATTCCGCTGCCTCATGACTAACTTGGGCCAGCCGGGCGCCACGTTCAAGCCCAGTTTGTTAGAGCCCGAGCCGATAGCCTCCCGAATCAGTGAGAAGAATACGGGCGTTGGAGGGGTCGGGCTCGATCTTCTGGCGCAAGCGGTACACATGCGTCTCCAGTGTGTGCGTTGTGACACCCGCGTTGTAGCCCCACACCTCACGCAGCAGCGTGTCGCGATCGATCGTCCGCCCGCCGGCGCGGTAGAGGAACTTGAGGATGTTCGTCTCCTTCTCCGTGAGGCGGATCTTCCGCTCGCTCTCGTCGGTGAGCATCTTCGAGCCGGGGCGGAAACTGTAGGGGCCGATCGCGAAGACCGCGTCCTCCGACTGTTCGTGCTGGCGCAGCTGCGCGCGGATCCGGGCCAGAAGTACCGGGAACTTGAAGGGCTTGGTGACATAGTCGTTCGCGCCGCTGTCGAGCCCGAGGATCTGGTCGCTGTCCGTCGCATGACCCGTGAGCATCACGATCGGGCATTTCACGCCCTGGCGGCGCATCAGGCGGCAGACCTCGCGACCGTCCATATCCGGCAGGCCGACATCCAGAAGCACAAGGTCGTGCATCTCGCCCTTGGCCCGCTCGATGCCGTCGGCCCCCGTATCGGCCTCGTACACATCGAATTCATCGATCAGCACCAGCTGCTCGGCGAGGGCCTCGCGAAGGTCGGCGTCATCGTCCACGATCAGGATCTTTCGCGAAACCGACATCGTTTTCTCCTTTCACTGCGCCGGCGGGGCGCCTTTTCCTCCAACGATGCAGCAGATGGGAGGGGACAGGGAAGCGCGCAGCATTTTTGTCAATCCCTCACTGAACTGTGTGTTTTGCGCGAGTTTCGTAACAACAGGGGAATGCAAGGCCTGACGCGCACGGAAGATGCCGAATGATTCGGTGGCGATTTTTTGAGCGACGGGCGCTCGGATGGCCTATATCGCTTCCGGGCGAGAGCCGCAGCACAGCGCGCCGGACCGGGCGCAGGAGAAGGCCATGAGCGAGATCCCCGCTATCACTCTCACGCCTGAGGAGCGCGTGGCGCGAGCGCGTTCGGATCTGCGCATGGGCGCGCCGGTGGTGCTCCTCTCGGCGCGCGAAGGGGCTGTCGTTGTCTCGGCGGAGACCGTGAGCGAGGCGCGCCTTGCGGGGATCCGCGGGCTCGGGGCCCCGCGTCTCGATCTCGCGGTAACCCATTGGCGGGCCGATACGCTGCAGGCGCGGGCCTATGACGGAACGCTGGCGCGAATCGCGGTGCCGGCCGAAGCGAAGGCGGCCTGGATCCGGGCGACCGCGGATCCGAGCGCGGATCTCGCGACACCGCTGAAGGGGCCCTATGTCACGCGGCGCGACGGGGAGGCGGCGCTGCATGCCCTCGCCCTCGCGCTTTGCAAGCAGGCGCGGCTGTTGCCGGCGGCCCTTCTCGGCGTGTGGTCGGATCCCGGCGCGGCCGAGGCGCTGGCGCGCAGTGCAGGGCTGACCTGCCTCACCGAGGACGTGGTGGAGGGCGCCGCCGAAGCGATGATCCGCATGCGCTCGGTCTCCGGCGCGCGCGTGCCGACGCGGTTCTCGGAAGGGGGGCGCGTGCATGTCTATCGCCCCGAGGACGGCGGCGAGGAGCATTACGCCGTGGAGATCGGCGCGCCTCCGCGGGACGAGCCGGTGCTGGCGCGCCTGCATTCGGCCTGCTTCACCGGCGATGTGATCGGCTCGCTGAAGTGTGACTGCGGCCCGCAGCTCGACGCGGCGATGCGCCAGATCGGGGCCGCGGGCGCGGGCGTGCTCCTCTACATGAACCAGGAAGGGCGCGGGATCGGCCTCGCCAACAAGATGCGCGCCTATGCGCTGCAGGATCAGGGTTTCGACACGGTGGATGCCAACCACCGCCTCGGCTTCGAGGACGATGAGCGCGACTTCCGGCTGGGCGCTGAGATGCTGAAGGCGATGGGCTTCTCCTCGGTGCGGCTGATGACCAACAACCCGGGCAAGATCGCGATGATGGAGGCCTCGGGCGTGGCGGTGGCGGAGCGCGTGGCGCTTTCGGTCGGCCAGAACCCGCTGAACGCGGCCTATCTCGCCACGAAGGCGAAGCGCTCGGGCCATATGCTGTGATCCCCGCGCGGCCGGGGGATCTGGTCGTCGATCGCTGGGGTGCGCGCTGCCGGGGGCGGCGGCTGACCTGCGCGGTCGGCCGCGGCGGCATCCGCCCGGCGGAGGAGAAGCGCGAGGGGGACGGGGCGACGCCGGCGGGGCGATGGCGGCTGCTCTTTGCGTTCTGGCGCGCCGACCGGGGTGCGGCCCCGGTCACGGCCCTGCCTCTTATGCCGCTCGGGCCGCAGCAGGGTTGGGCGGAGGATCCGGCGGATCCCGCGTACAACCGCGCGATCCGGCACCCTCATCCGTTGCCCGCGGACCGGATGGCGCGGGGGGACGGGCTCTACGATGTCTGCGTCGTGACCGACCATAACCGCGCGCCGGTGGTGCCCGGCGCGGGCTCGGCGATCTTCGTGCACCATTGGCGCAAGCCCCGGCACCCGACGGCCGGCTGCGTCGCCTTCGCGCCGGCGGATCTCGCCTGGATCCTGGCCGGATGGCGGCCGGAGGACCGGCTGGTGATCCGCGGCTGAGCGGCGCCTCAGGCGGCGCGGTTGACCAGCTCGAAGCCCTGCGCGGCCGCGAGGGCTGCGAGGTCGCTGGTGCTGCGCGGCCCAATCTGCGCGATGATGTTCGCGGCAACGAGATTGCCGAGATAGGCGGCGCGCTGATCCTCGAGCCCCGAGATGTGCCCCGCAAGAAAGCCCGCGGCGAAGAGGTCGCCCGCACCCGTGAGATCGACGATGTCGACGGCCGGCGGGGCCGCGCGCACTTCGCGCTCGCCCCGGCGCACGAGCGCGCCTTCCTCGGAGAGCGTCACGGCCGCGAGTTCGACCTGGCGACCGAGCATCTCGCAGGCGATCTCCAGGCTCGACGTCTCGAAGAGCGAGAGGGCCTCGGCGCGGTTGGCGAAGAGGAGATCCACATGGTCGCCGATCAGGCGGCGGAAATCGGCGCGGTGGCGCTCGATGCAGAACGGGTCCGAGCAGGTCAGCGCCACCTTGCCGCCCCCGCGCCGCACCGCCGCGATAGCGCGCTGGAAGGCCGCTTTGGCGGCATCCATGTCGAAGAGATAGCCCTCGAGATAGAGCCAGTCCGTCTGCTCCAGCAGCGCCTCGTCCACATCCTCGGGCGTGATCGTGGTGGAGATGCCGAGATAAGTGTTCATCGACCGCTCGCCGTCCGGCGTCACGCAGATGAGCGAGCGCGCGGTCTCCAGCGGGTCGGAAGCCGGTGCGACCGGGCCGTTGTAGAGCACGCCCGAGGCGCGGATGTCGTGGGCGAAGATCCTGCCGAGCTCGTCGTCCCGCGTCTTTGCGATATAGGCCGTGCGCAGGCCGAGCTGTGCGCCGCCCACCGCCGTGTTGGCTGCGGAACCGCCGGAGGCCTCGGTTGCCGGCGGCATGGCGGCATAGAGCTCCTGCGCGCGCGGCGTGTCGATCAGCGTCATCGTGCTCCGCGGCACGCCGTGCTCGACGAGGAAGCTCTCCGGCACCCGGGCGATCACATCCACCACGGCGTTGCCGATGGCGACCATGTCGTAGCGATCCTGGCTCATGCGCTCTCTCCCTTGGGCGCGGGTTTGCGGCGGGCGCGCTTTGGCTTGGCGGCGGGCTTGGCCGCGGCTTCCACGACGCCGGCATCGGCGGGCTCGGACGCCGCGATCTCCGCGTCCGTCTTCTCCTCGAAGAGGCAGAGATCGCGGATCAGGCAGTCCGCGCATTTCGGCTTGCGCGCGAGGCATACATACCGACCGTGAAGGATCAGCCAATGATGGGCATGCAGCGCATATTCGGCGGGCGTGTTGTCCTCGATGGCGCGCTCGACCACGGCGACATCCTTGCCCGGCGCGATCCCCGTGCGGTTGCCGACGCGGAAGATATGCGTGTCCACCGCCTGGGCGGGAAAGCGCCACCACATGTTGAGAACGACATTCGCGGTCTTCCGGCCCACTCCCGGCAGCGAGGAGAGGGCGGCACGGGAGCTCGGCACCGCGCCGCCATAGTCGTCGACGAGGATGCGCGAGAGCTTCATCACGTTCTTCGCCTTGTTGCGGAAGAGACCGATGGTGCGGATATGCTCGATCAGCGCGTCCTCGCCGAGCGCCAGCATCTTCTCGGGCGTGTCGGCGACATCGAAGAGCGCGCGGGTGGCACGGTTCACGCCCTTGTCCGTCGCCTGGGCGGAAAGCGCGACGGCGACGAGCAGGGTATAGGCATTGCGATGCTCGAGCTCGCCCTTCGGCTCGGCCTCGGCGGCGGCAAAGCGGCGGAAGCACTCGCGGATGCTGTGATAGTCGAGCTGGGGCGCCATGTCGGCCACATGCCCGAGGCGGGCCCGGTTGGCAAGGGCGCGGGGCGAGGCGTGGCGCGAGGGCGCAGGTTCCGGGTCGCGCAGGCGGGGCCGGGGATGGATACTCAGGCCCACAGAACGCGAAGAGATGAGGAAGACGCCATGCAAACCGCCCCTGCCCCCGCCGACATGGCCGACCCCGCGGCCGAGGCGCCCTTCGAGACCGGCCATTGCGACCCCGCGCAATACGCGCTGATGGCCGAGGCGCTGCGCTATCTGGAGACGCATCGCGAGGACCAGCCCGGGCTCGAGGACGTGGCCGCCGCGGTCGGCCTCAGCCCCGCGCACTTCCAGCGCGCCTTCAGCGCCTGGGTGGGCGTGAGCCCGAAGCGCTACCTGCAATACCTGACCATCGACCATGCCCGCCGGCTGCTGGCCGAGCGATTCAGCCTGCTCGACACGGCGCTGGAGACCGGGCTCTCCGGCCCCTCGCGCCTGCACGATCTGTTCCTGCGCTGGGAGGCGATGACCCCCGGCGCCTATGCCGCCAAAGGCCGCGGGCTCGCCATCGCCTGGGACTGGGTCGCCACCCCCTTCGGCGAGGCGCTGGTGATGGCGACGGAGAAGGGCGTCTGCGGCCTCGCCTTCGTGGACGAGATCGGGCGCGACGGGACCATGGCCGATATGCGTGCGCGCTGGCCCGCGGCCGAGTTCCGGCGCGACGCCGAGGCCATCGCCCCGGCCGCCGATGCGCTCTCCTTCCGCAATGGCGCCGCACCGCTCCGGCTCTCGCTGATCGGCGCACCCTTTCAGCTCAAGGTCTGGGAGGCGCTTATGGCGATCCCCTCGGGCCATGTGACGACCTATTCGGAGATCGCGCGCGTGATCGGCCATCCCCGGGCGGTGCGCGCGGTGGGCACGGCGGTGGGGCGCAACCCGATCTCCTGGCTCATCCCCTGCCACCGCGCGATCCGGCGCGACGGCGCGCTCGGCGGCTATCACTGGGGCCTCGGGGTGAAACGCGCCCTGCTCGCCTGGGAGGGAGCGCGGCGCGACGCGGACCCCGCCGACGCCGCCTGAGGCGGCCTTGCGCGGGGGCGGGCCGCATCGCCCCCTCGCCCCTCCCCCGGACCCGCCCCCCGGACCCGCCCCTTGACAGCGCCCGCCCGCGCATCGCCACTGGCCCTCGGAGCGGGAAGGGAGCTGGAGATGCAGAGGCGAAATGGCGAGACGGTTGCCATGGCGCTTGCGCTCGGCCTCGCGAATGCGGAGGTGATCGCCCGGCTCGCGCTCATCCTGATCGTGACGGACGGTCTCTGCGTGATCCTCTTCGGCGGCGCCCCGCGGATGATCCTGAACTTCCTGTTCTGGAGCCTGGTGATCTACGTGGCGCTGCGGACGCTTCTCAGCAACGGGCGCGTCGCGGGCGTCGCGGCGCTCTTCCGCGAGGACGGCTCGTTGCCATGGCGCTTTCTCGTGCGGGCCTTCCTGCTCAACGTGCCCGGTGTGCTGGCGATCCTGATGATCGGGGGGCTCCTTCTGCCCGCCCTCGGTCAGGCGCCCGCGCTCGCATTCGGAATCGCGGCGGGGCTCTGCGTGCATGCGGCGACGCTGGCGCTCTTCGGCTCCATGCTGGTGGATATCGCGAATGGCGGGGACGGGGACGCGGAACGCGCACTCGCCCGCGGCCGCACGCTGTTCCTGCCGGTCACGGTGATGATGCTGAGCGGGCCTGCGCTGGCCGAACTCATCCTCCTCGGCTTCGAGCGGATCCTGGTCGCTCTGGATGCGCCGCTGCGGACGGTGGCGGTCGAGAACGATCACGCCAGCCCCGTCGGTTTCGTCCTCGACGCGCTGCTGCTGACGGGCAGCGCCGTGGTCTCGGTGCTCACGGCCGTGGTGCTCGGCCGCGCCTGGCAGCGGGCAGTGTGAAGCCGCGCAGCGTCGCGTCACGGCCCCGGCGCGTTCCGCTTCCGGAGCGATCACGGCCCGGATGGCTTGCAGACACTCAGGGGCGTCAATCCGATGCCGCGTTGGAACCGCCGGCCTTTTTGTTCAACAAATGTTCTCTATTCTGGCGCCAGAATGTCGTGGGTGGGAGCGGCCGCAAAGGGTGAACGTCACGCCCGCCGCCGCCTAGCCCTCGACCGCATCCCAAACCGCGATGTCGCGCATCAGCATGCGCAGGCGGTTGAGAAGGCGCAGGCGGTTCTCCCGCAGCGCCGGATCGTCGGCATTCACCAGCACCGCCTCGAAGAATGCATCGAGCGGAGGGCGGAGCGCGCTGAGCGCTGCCATCGCCCCTGCGAAATCCTCCGCTTCGAGCGCCGGGCCCACCGCCGCTTCCGCGGTGTCGAGGGCCGCGAAGAGGGCGCGCTCCGCCTCCTCTACGGCGAGCGCGGGGTCCGGCGCACCGTCATGAGCGGCACCGTCCTTCTTCTCCTCCGCGGCGAGGATATTGGAGGCGCGGCGATAGGCGGCCAGCAGGTTGGCCCCGTCCCCGCCCTCCAGGAGCCCCTGCACGGCCCGCACACGCGCCACCAGCAGGACCAGATCATCCTGCCCGCCAAGCTCGAAGCAGGCCTGGATCACATCGTGCCGCACCCCCTGATCGCGCAGCGCCACCTTCAGCCGGTCCGCCAGGAAGTCGAGCAGGTTGGCGGCCGCGCTCGTATGGCCTTCGACCATCTGCTGCACGGCGGGGTCGGCCATCACGCGCTCCACCGCAGCGATCTGTTCGGCACCGGGCTCCGGCGTCCCGTTAAGGCTCGGGGCGAACTCGGCGGCCACGCGCATCGCCTCCGCCGTTGCCGCGTCCGGATGCGTCATGTGGACCCGCACGATGCTGGGGTAGAGAACCGGCTCGAGCTCCAGCCGCGCGCCGGTCGCGAGGAGGATGCGGATCACGCCGAGGGCGGCACGCCGAAGCGCAAAGGGATCCTTCGAGCCCGTGGGCTTCTCGTCGATCGCCCAGAAGCCCGTGAGCATGTCGATCTTGTCCGCGAGCGCCACGGCGACGGAGACCGGTGCGCTCGGCACAGCGTCCGTCGGCCCGAGGGGGCGGTAATGCGCCTCGCAGGCCTCCGCCACCTCCTCGGCCTCGCCCGCGGCGGCGGCGTAGTACCGGCCCATCGTGCCCTGCAGTTCGGGAAACTCGTAGACCATCTCCGAGGCGAGATCGGCCTTGGCAATGCGCGCCGCCTTCGCCGCCAGATCCGGATCGGCGCCGACCGCCGGGGCCAGCGCGCGGGCGAGCGCCTCGATACGGCCGATCCGGTCCGCCTGGCTGCCGAGCTTCTCGTGGAACACCACGTTGGCGAGCGGCGCGGCCATGCCCTCGAGCCCCGAGGCTTCCACGGTGCGCAGATCGTTCTCCCAGAAGAATTTCGCATCCGCCAGCCGGGCCGAGAGGACGCGCTGGTTACCGGCCAGGATCGCCGCTCCCCCGTCCGGCGCCTCGATATTCGCCACCGTCACGAAGCGCTCGATCCGGCCCGTCGCCGGTTTGCGCACCGAGAAGAACTTCTGGTGTTCCCTCATGGAGGTCTGCAGCACCTCCGGCGGCAGGGCGAGAAAGGCCTCGCCGATCTCGCCCATCAGCACCACCGGCCATTCCACCAGCCCCGCAACCTCCGCGAGCAGCCCCTCGTCCTCGACGAGCTCCAGCCCCTGCGCGAAGGCGAGCTGGGTCGCATCGTGGCGGATGCGCGCGGCCCGCTCGGCCGGGTCCAGGATCACGTGGTGCGCAGCGAGGCTTTCGGCATAGTCCTCGAACCGGCTCACGCGGAAAGGACCGCGGGCGAGGAAGCGGTGGCCCTCCGTCTTGTCCGAGGCATGGATACCGTCGATCTCGACCGGCACCACCTCCGCCCCGGCCTCGTCGGAGAGCACGCAGAGGATGCGCGCGAGCGGGCGCACCCAGCGCAGCGACCCCGCGCCCCAGCGCATGGATTTCGGCCAGGGAAAGCCGCGCACCGCCGCCTCCACGGCCTCGGCCACCACGGCGGCAGCGGGCCGGCCGGGCTTCTCGATCACCGCGAAGAACACCTCGCCCTTCTTGTCCGCCCGCCGCTCCAGCGCCTCGAGCGTGAGCCCGGTGGAGCGCAGGAAGCCCTCGATCGCCTTCTCCGGCGCGTCCGTCCGCGGGCCCTTGCGCTCCTCGCGGCTCGCACGCGTCTCCGCCGGCAGCCCGGTCAGGGCAAGGGCGAGGCGGCGGGGCGTGGCGAAGGCGGCGGCGCTCTCATAGACCAGCCCCGCTTCGACCAGGTGGTTGGTGACGAGCCGCTTCAGATCCTCGGACGCGCGGGCCTGCATGCGCGCGGGGATCTCCTCGGAGAAGAGTTCGAGCAGGAGGTCGGGCATGGGCGTCGGCTTTCGGAGCTGGAGGGGGGCCGGGCTAGTCGGCGAATTTCTCGTTGAGCTGGCGCCACATGAAGGCGCGACCGTCCGGAAAGCGCATCACCACCCGGTCGATTCCGTCGAACTCCTCGGTCTCGGCGAGGAAGGCGATGGCGCGCCCTTCGGCGAGCGCCCGGGAAAGGCGCTCGGCATCGAAACAGTCGAACCAGCCGGGGGCAACGAGTGGCTCGGCCGCGGCATAGGGTGCGCCGGCCGGCACCGCCTCCATGCGGAAACAGGCGCGCAGCTTCAGCGGCGAGGTACTTGCATCGATGCCTTCGAACTCGGTGACCGGGTAGACGGTGCCCCCGATCTCCACGCTCTCGGCCTCGTACTCCTCGTAGAAGGCGTGGAACTGCGCATACCAGAGCCCCACCGCGAACACCGCGGTGAAGGCGAGGAGCGCGGCCATGAGCGCCTTGCCGGACATGGTCTTTCCCGGATTGTGCTGGTTGCCGGCGGTCTAAGCCAGCCGCCGCGCGGGCGCAAGCGCTCAGCCGGACGCGCCCGCCTCGAGGATCTGACCGAAGCAGCGACAGTTGCCGTCCGGATCCTCGATGTCGATTTCGCGGAGGCCGTAGGGCGCGTCCTCGGGCCCGCGCTTCAGAGCGATGCCGGCGGCGCGCAGCTCGGCGGCCATCGCGTCGGCATCGGGTATGTGGAAGTAAACACGCCAACCGGCCGGGCGCGGCGGATCTGCCCCGTGCCAGGCATCGAGGAACACCTCGGCGCGGTTGCGGTGGAAGATGCCGAAGCGGGGCGGGTCGCCCCCTTCCTCCGTCACCGTGAAGCCGAGGCTGTCGCGCCAGAACGCCCGGGCGCGCAGGTAGTCTGCCACGCGCAGCACGGGGATGCAGGACTGGAGGGGGACCTTCATCCGCCCGAGGCCCCGTCCTCGGCCTGGCGGAAGGCGAGAAGGTTGCCGTCCGGATCGCGGATGGTGAACTCACAGAGCCGGCACGCCGCCGCGATCGGCTCCATGGTCTCCTCATCGACGGGACCGGTGGTTGTCTCGCTCTCGATCTCCACGCCGGCGGCGCGGATGGCATCGCGCAGCGCCACGAGAGCCGGCACGTGCAAATCGACCATGCCGAGGCCGACGGCCCGCTCCGGCGTCGCGACGGACGGTTCCTGCACGCCAATCTGCACGCCATCGCGCCCGAAGGTGCCGAGGCTCGGGGGATCGCCGCCCTCCGCGATCCATTCGAAGCCGAGCTTGCCGCAGTAGAACGCCTCCGCCGCCGCGTAGGAGCGCACGACGAGCCGAGGCACGACGCGCCAGCTCACGCGGCCGCGCCGCCGCCGGCCTCGGTCTCGACAAAGGCATCCGCGCAGGCTTTCGCAAGGGCGCGCACGCGGGCGATATAGGCCTGCCGCTCGGTCGGCGAGATCACGCCCCGCGCATCGAGCAGGTTGAAGAGGTGGCTGGCCTTGATGCACTGGTCGTAGGCCGGATGCGCCATCACGATCCGCCGCCCGGTCTTCGGGTCGGCCGCCGGCTCGGCCAGGATGCGCGCGCATTCCGCCTCGGCATCGCGGAAATGGCGGAAGAGCGCCTCGGTATCCGCAACGTCGAAATTGAAGCGGCTGTATTCCTGCTCGGTCTGGCGGAAGACATCGCCGTATTTCAGCGGGATGGGCGCGTCGGGCGCGTTGAAGGGCATCTCCATCACATGGTCGATGCCGAGCACATACATCGCCAGGCGCTCCAGCCCGTAGGTGAGCTCGCCGGAGACGGGGCGGCAGTCATGCCCGCCGACCTGCTGGAAATAGGTGAACTGGCTCACCTCCATCCCGTCGCACCAGACCTCCCAGCCGAGACCCCAGGCGCCGAGGGTCGGGCTCTCCCAGTCGTCCTCCACGAAGCGGATATCGTGCAGCGCCATATCGATGCCGATGGCGGCCAGCGACCCGAGATAGAGGTCCTGCAGGTTCGGCGGGCTCGGTTTGATGAGCACTTGGTACTGGTAGTAGTGCTGCAGCCGGTTGGGGTTCTCGCCGTAGCGCCCGTCGGTGGGCCGGCGGGAGGGCTGGACATAGGCCGCCGCCCAGGCGCGCGGGCCGAGCGCGCGAAGCGTGGTGGCGGGGTGGAAGGTGCCGGCACCGACCTCCATGTCGTAGGGCTGCATGATCGCGCAGCCCCGGCTCGCCCAGTAGCCCGAGAGCCGGAGCAGGATCTCCTGGAACGAGCGTGGCGTCGCCGAGCCGGCGGGCGGGTGTGCGGCCGCGGCGGGAGCGGAGAGGGGAGCGTCGGGCATCTTGGCGTCGTCCTGTCGCGGCCGCCGGGCGAGCCGGCTGATCGGCGCGACCCTAGGCGGGGCCGGCCGAGCGGGTCAATCGGGGCGGCGGGGCCTGCGCGCAGCCGGGTTCCTTGCATCGGGGAGGCGGCGGAGCTATCACGCGCCGGGGCAAATGCGGCCTCCTCCGCGGGCGGTGCGCCACCCGGCCGGAGCGCGAGCCGCGCCGCTCCCTCACGACAGCCCGCGCCTTCCGGGCGCGCGGCAGAGCGGTGCGCCGGTGTAGCTCAGTTGGCCAGAGCGGCGATCTTGTAAGTCGAGGGTCGGGGGTTCGAATCCCTCCACCGGCACCACGCCCCTTCTTTAAGCCAATAAGAACACGCGAACTTCTTGATCGTGGAACTATTTGCCCCCACTTCGCGACCTCGCCAGACGGGTCCCTAGGCGCGGACGGTGCTTTAAGGCAGATGCCGGGCGGCATTCTGAACTCAAAGTTCGAACTCTGTTAACGTATCCCGATAAAATTCTTCGCAAAATAATGGAGATTACACTAGAATTCAGAATCAAAATCGATGTCAGCCCCAAGGAGCAAGCCAAACGCATGGATGCTCATCATGATTTTGAGGAGGTTCGAGCCTCCAGTGAATTATGCTATACGTATATGCTTTCGATCATTCGCGCTCGGAACCTCCAGTAGCAGAGCAACAGAGCACATAAAGCGAATAGTTGCGCCTCTCAGTAGATATCAAGAAA
>JBCBWF010000096.1:0-13943 GCA_039817245.1 Pseudomonadota bacterium
GCTACGCCCTCCCCGCCTACGGCACCATCAACCCGGCCATGGGCTTCTACTACGACGAGGGCATCGCCGGCACCTCCGAGCAGGCCTTCGATCCCGAAGGCGCCCAGGCGCTCCTCGCCGAGGCCGGCTTCCCCGGCGGCGAGGGCTTCCCGGAGCTCGAGCTCTATGTGCGCCCCTCCGAGAAGCGCGACGGTCTCGTGATCGCGAACATCTACAAGCAGGTGCTCGGCATCAAGGTGAACGTCTCCACCAAGGAGTTCTCGGTCCAGATCGAGGACTTCAACCGGATGGAGTTCGACATGCGCCTCGGCGGCTCGGGCGGGGACTACGACCCGGACGACGGCATCGTCGACTGGATGAGCACCACCTCGAAGTTCAACGGCCGCACCCGCGACAAGGAGAAGTACCCCTTCGGCTTCTTCTCCGAGGCCGATGCGGATGCGCTCATCGCCGCGCAGTCGGTCACGCCCAATCTCGAGGAGCGCAAGGCGCTGGTGCAGCAGGCCAACCAGATCACCTCAGACAAGGTGGCCTGCGGCTTCCTCTACCACCCGGTCGATGTGCAGGTGCGGCACAAATCGGTCAACTTCCCCGCCGAGAGCCGCATCCCCGGCCTCAACGATCTCGACCGGGTGACGCTCTCCTGAGCCCGCGCGGGCCGGTGCCGTGCGGGCACCGGCCGCGCCCTCGCCTGTCCTCCGGGGCAGGCGCCCGCCCGGAAGGAAGCTGAGCCGCCATGACCGCCTATCTCGTTCGCCGCCTCATCGGTGCTGCCGTGGTGATGTGGGCGGTCGCCACGCTCGTCTTCTTCATGCTGCGCCTCGTGCCGGGCGATCCCATCGCGGCCATGCTCTCCGATGCGGGCGGGCCCGAGGAGATCGCGGCCATGCGCGCCAAGCTCGGCCTCGACCAGGCGCTGGTGGTGCAATACGCCAAGTGGTTCTGGAACCTCGCGCAGGGCGATCTCGGCAACTCGATCTACGGGAGCCGCCTGCCGGTCGCCCAGATCATCGGGGAGGCGCTGCCGCGCACGCTCTCGCTGGCGCTGCTGGCCTTCGTGGTGGCGATGATCATCGCCGTGCCGGCGGGGATCCTCTCGGCCACGCGGCAGAACTCGGCCACCGACAACACCGTGTCCTTCGTCGCCTTTCTCGGGCTCTCGATGCCGGATTTCTGGCTGGCGATCCTGCTCATCATCGTGTTTGCCGCCAATCTGCAATGGCTGCCGGCGATCGGCTATGTGCCGCTCTCCGAAGGGTTCTGGCCTTGGCTGAGGCATCTGATCCTGCCAGCCATCGCGGTAGGCACCGCCTTCTCGGCGATCATCGCGCGGATGATCCGCTCGTCGCTGCTCGAGGTGATGCGGGCGGACTATGTGCGCACCGCCCGCGCCAAGGGGCTGACGGGGCGGATGGTGATGCTCGGCCATGCGCTGCCCAACGCGCTGATCCCGGTGATCACCGTCATCGGCATCGCCTTCGCCCTCCTCATCTCGGGCGCGGTGGTGGTGGAGAACGTCTTCGCCATCAAGGGCCTCGGCCGGGTGCTGATCGAGGGGATCCTGAACCGGGACTATCCGGTGGTGCAGGGGGCGGTGCTGCTGGTCTCGGCCTTCTTCGTGCTCTCCAACCTCGCGGTCGATCTGCTCTACGGCGTGATCGACCCGCGGATCCGGTACGCCTGATGGCCGAGGCCGCGCTCCCCCTCGCCGAGGCCGCGGCGCCACGCCGCCGCTCGCGCCTGCGCGCCACGCTCGCGCGCGACCGCAAGGCCCAGGCGGGGCTGGTGGTGCTGGCGCTGTTCCTGCTGGGCGCGCTGCTCGCGCCCTGGATCGCGCCCTACGATCCCAACGAGATGACGCTCGACATGATGTCCGGGCTCTCCTGGAGCCATCCGCTCGGCACCGACGATCTCGGCCGCGACCTGTTCTCGCGGATCCTGCACGGCACCCGCGTCTCGCTCTTCATCGGCATCTCGACGGTGGCGATCGCGCTCGTGATCGGCGTGACGCTGGGGCTTCTGGCTGGCTATTTCGGCGGCTGGCTCGATCTCCTGATCATGCGGTATATCGACCTGCAATGGGCGTTCCCGAATTTCATCATCGCGGTCTACTTGGTGGCGGTGTTCGGAACCGGTCTGGTGAATGTCATCGTCGCCATCTCGCTGGCCTTTATCGACGATTTCGCCCGGGTCGCGCGGTCGATGACCCTCTCGCTCCGCGAGGAGCAGTATGTCGACGCGGCCCGAACGCTCGGCTATTCCGACGCGCGGATCCTGTTCGTGCATATCCTGCCGAACGCGATGGCGCCGATCATCGTGCAGGCGACCGTCAGCGTCTCCTACGCGATCCTCGGCGAGGCGAGCCTCTCCTTCCTCGGCCTCGGCGTCGATGCGGACACGCCCACCTGGGGCCTTATCCTCGCGGATGGGCGCGGCTTCATCAGCCAGGCCTGGTGGCTCGGCGTGTTCCCGGGGCTCGCGATCATGCTCGTCGTGCTGGCCATCAACTTCCTCGGCGACTGGCTGCGCGACGCCTTCGACGTCCGCCAATCCGTCTGACGCCAACCCATCCGGAGCCGATGCGTGCGCCGCCGCCGCCCCGGCTCCGGCAGGCGCACCGCACCCAGCGCACCGTGGCTCCCGCTCCCTCCCGCGTTAGTGTTCTCAGGTTTGTCTGAACGTCAGGTGAGCACGTTGGTCCCGTCTCACAACGTCTCTATGCAATCAGAATGTTCACTTAGTGTTCTTTTCTTGATGTGAACACTGTCGTGGGTGGGCGCGGGCGCAAGGGGATAGTTCGAGGGTCAGCCTGCCCGGAGAGCGCTACGGCCGCGCGAGCATGCTGCGCATCCGGTCCCGCACCCGCCGCCCGGCCATGCGCGCGAAATCGCGCAGCACCCGCAGCGGCGCGTTCAGGAACCGGTCCGTCGCCAGATCCGCGGCGCTCACCGGGGCCAGCTGCCCGAGCACCCCCGGCGCGAAGGGCGCTGCCGCCGCCGAGGGCGCGATCAGCCGCCCCCGCGCCACATTCGAGACGTTCTCCTCATGCACCACCTGCAGCCAGGCCCCGGGCCCGTCGATCTGGTGCACCCGGGCGTAGTCCGCCATCTCCATATGCTTGATCGACGAGGTCGTCCGCGCCTCCTCGTCGAAGGGCTCGAGCAGGCTCACAAAGGCGTTGCTCTCATGGTGATGCGCATAGAGCCGGCCGTCCTGCAGCACGAAGCCCTGGCGGAAATTCAGCGCCACCCGCTGGCTCGGCGTCGGCTGGCCGCGCAGCTTCGCGTGCAGCCGGGCGACGAAATCGCTCGCCAGCCCGTCGTCATTGTCGAGCCGCGTGGTCAGCAGCCACGGCGTCTCCGCGCCCACCCGCTCGCGGATCGCGCGGATCCAGCCATTGTCCTTGAAGAGCCCCGTAAAGAACGCCGTGAACGGGCGCACCGCCTGCGCCTCGGCGATCCGTGTGCGGAAGGGTTCCGGCGTGTCCTTGTCGAAGAAGATAATCCAGTGGAAATGCGCGTCGCTCTGCGCTGCGACGGAGGGCAGGCAGTGCCGCTCGAAGAGCTCGAAGCGCCGGTTCAGCCAGCCGGGCCGGTTGCGCAGCGTGCTCTCGCGCCCGGGCGTGGCCAGGTTGAACCGCGTCAGCAGCACATGCGTGAAGTCGCTTCCGGCGCGCATTGTCCCGTCCCTCTCCGCGAACGCGCCACGCGCTAGCATACCTGCTGCGGGCTGGCCAGCGGCTGCCCCGGGCGGGACGGCCGCAGAGGGGGCTGCAACGCAAGGTTGTGGCTTTATTCCCAGATTCGCGTCAGGCGAGCAGGTTACGTCACCACCGCAAAGTTGAACTTAACGCCGTCGCCGAGATGGGCGCGGGCGAAGCCGAGGCTTTGGTCCAACTCCTCCAGCACCGCCTCGCGCGCATCGAACAGCAGCCCGATCCGCGGCTTCTCCGCCTCCAGGTGATCGCGCAGCGCCTGCATCTGGCCGATGGCCGCATCGAGCGCCACCCAGGTCCCGCTGTCGCGCATGAACTCGGTGGTGGACGCGTAGTGCTCCGGCATCTCGCGCACCTCCATGTTCACCTCCAGATCGGTCTGGTCGAACATGGCGGAGAGCGGGCCGTAGCCGAGCCCCTTGGAGATCTTGTCGAGCCGTCCGAAATGCTTCGAAAGCGCCACCAGATCGTTCTGGTCACCCAACACGTCGCCGTCCTTCAGAAGGTTCGCCCAGAGGACCATGCCCATCGTTCTATCCCTCCGCAAGGCGCATCAGGGGCGCCGGTTTTGATTCTTTTACTGAGTTAATTGCCTCACGTTTCGGGTCCGCTCCGCGCAGGCTGCACGCCGCCGCGTGAGCGTTACTGCGGCGCGATTGTCCACACCAAGGCGGCGACAATGCGGCCGGCGCGCCGGGTGGCACGGGCGCTCCGCACAGCCGCGAAGGTGCTTTCCTCGCGCCTGCCTTTGTGAGAGCGTCCGCCCGATCCGGGAGCCGCCCGGGAGCCGACAGACGGTGCGCCATGACTGCCTTCTACCTGATCCGGCCGATCGAGGATGCCGATCTGCCGGCGGTGATCGACATCCTCTGCGAGGGCTTTCCCCGGCGCGACGCGGCCTATTGGCGGGCCGGCCTCGCCCGCCTCGCCGCGCGGCAAGTGCCCGAGGGCATGGAGAAGTACGGCTATATCATCGAGGATGACGGGCCGAAGGGCGTGGTGCTCGCCATCTCCTCGCTCCATGCCGGGGAGGGGGAGGCGCCGCGGGTCTTCACCAATATTTCGAGCTGGTGCGTGCTCTCCTCCCATCGCGGCCCGGCGGCCAAGGCGCTCTACCAGCACGCCGCGCGCCATCCGGAAGTGACCAGCACCAATCTCTCCGCCGCCGCGCACACCCTTAAAACCCTGGACCGCTTCGGTTTTCAGCCCTGGAGCACCGGCCAGACAGTCGGCATCGCCACCGGCCGGCGGGGCGGCGCACGCGTCCTCGGCCCCGGTGCCGCGCTGGCCGCCGGGCTCGACAGGGCGACCCACCGGATCCTCGCCGATCACGCGGCCATGGGCTGCGAGGCCTTCTGCCTCGAGACCGCCGCGGGCCTCGTCCCGCTCGTCTTCCTCCAGCGCAAGGTGCGCGGCTGGATCCCGGCGGCCCAGCTCATTTATTGCCAGGATCTCAATGCTTTGCTGGCCGAGGGGCGGGCCGCCTGGCTGCATCTTCTGCGCCGCGGCCTGCCGCTTCTCATCCTCGACGCCTCCGGCCCGCTCGACGGCATCCGCGGCAAGTTCTATCCCGGCCGCGCCGCCAAATACTTCCGCGGCCCGCGCCCCGTCCACGCCGTCGACCACACCTATTCCGAAATGGTCTATCTCGGCTTCTGAACAGGCGGTCAGGTCGTTGGTGGTTTCAGTTTCTTCATGACACCTTCGATGAAATCCGCGCCGGCATAGCCCGCTGCGATCAGGCCGAGCACTTCCTCCTGACTGACCATATTGGGATCGTCGAGCGTGTAGATTCCGGCGAGACTACCGGCCGCGGCCCCAATCAGCAGGCTGATCAAGATGCGCTGGCTCTTGATCGCGGCCTCCGGATCGGGATCGGCGGCCGCCGCATCCTGCGCCTTCTTGAGGCCGACCACGACTCGAGCGGTCTGTCCCGCAATTCCGCAGGCGGCGCCGAGGCCGAGAATGCCAAGCCAGGAAATGGTGTCGAAAGCCATGAATTGCGTCTCCATACAAAGCGGATCGGTTCGAAATACCGAGGCTCAGGCGAGCCCCTCGCACAGCAAAGCCCGGGAGACCCGCCCGAGGCAACCCTGTGACCCTTTCCCGCCGGCGAACGAGGCGCTAGCGTGCCTGCATTCCCCCACGGAGAGCCTGCCCCATGACCCTACGCATCGACCGACAGTCCCGCGGTGTCTACATCATCGCGGCCACGCCCTTCGCCGAGGATGGCGCCCTCGATCTCGAGAGCACCGACCGGATGGTGGATTTCTACCTCTCCACCGGTGTGACGGGGATGACGATCCTCGGCATCATGGGCGAGGCGCCGAAGCTCGCGCCCGAGGAGAGCCTGGCCTTCGCGCGCCGGGCCATCGCGCGCTCCACCGTGCCGGTGATCGTGGGTGTCTCCGGCGCGGGCCTCGACAACATGCGCAAGCTTGCCCACGCGGTGATGGAGGCGGGGGCCGCCGGTGTGATGGTCGCGCCGATGCAGGGCCTCGGCTCCGAGGACCGCGTCATCGGCTATTTCCGCGCGGTTTGCGAGGCTTTGGGCCCGGACGTGCCCGTCTGCTACCAGGATTACCCGCAGACCACCGGCGTGAAGGTCTCGGTCGAGACCATCCTGAATCTCACCGCCGAGCTGCCCCAGATCGTGATGCTGAAGCATGAGGACTGGCCGGGGCTCGCCAAGCTCTCCGCCGTGCGCGCGGGCTCGGGCACCGAGACGGTGCCGCGGATCTCGATCCTCACCGGCAATTCCGCGCTCTTCCTGCCGCAGGAGATGGCGCGCGGGGCGGACGGCGCGATGACCGGCTACTGCTACCCGGAGATGCTGGTGCAGGTCGTCGAGGGCTTCGCGGCCGGCGATGCGGACCGGGCCGAGGACATCTTCGACGCCCATCTGCCCATGGTGCGCTACGAGCAGCAGCCGGGCATCGGCCTCGCGCTCCGCAAGGAGGTGCTGCGCCGCCGCGGCGCCATCGCCTGCGCGCGCCTGCGCGCCCCAGGCCCGCGCCTCTCGGCGGAGGACCAGGCGGAGCTCACGCGGATGCTCACCCGGCTCGAGGCACGGCTCGCGGCGCTCGGCGTGGCGCCCGCGGCGAGCGCGCTCGGCGCCGCGCTCCGGGAGGCGGGCTGATGGATCTCGGCCTCGCCGGCAAGCGCGCCCTCGTCCTCGCCGCCTCGCGCGGGCTCGGCCGCGGCATCGCGGAGGCGCTGGCGCGCGAAGGGGCCAAGGTGCTGATTTCCGGGCGTTCCGGGGACAAGCTCGCCGCCATCGCCGCCGCCCATCCGGGCATGGGCTACGTGGTGGCCGATCTCGCGGACCCCGCCTCGGTCGATGTGCTCGAGGCCGCGGTGGCCGAGCAGCTCGGCGGCATCGACATCCTCGTGAACAACACCGGCGGCCCGCCCCCGGGGCGCATGGTGGAGGCCGATCCGGCGGTCCTCGCGCGCCAGTACGACGCGATGGTGATGCGCCCCGTGGAGCTCACCACGCGCCTCCTGCCGCAGCTGCGCGCGCAGAAATGGGGGCGGATCCTCACCGTCGGCTCCTCCGGCGTGATCCAGCCGATCCCCAATCTCGGGCTCTCCAACGCGATCCGCGCCTCGCTGGTGGGCTGGTCCAAATCGCTGGCCAACGACCTCGCCGCCGAGGGGATCACGGTGAACATGCTGCTGCCCGGCCGGATCCATACCGAGCGGGTGGACGAGCTGGACGAGGCCGCCGCCAAGCGCACCGGCAAGAGCCTGGAGGAGGCGCGCGAGGCCGCCAAGGCCGCGATCCCGGCGGGGCGCTACGGCACGGTGGCGGAGTTCGCCGACACCGCGGCGTTTCTGGTGAGCGAGCGCGCCTCCTACATCACCGGCAGCCAGATCCGGGTGGATGGCGGCGCCATCCGCTCGGTGTGAGGCGCGCATGAGCCACGATCTCGTCATCGCCGGCGGCACGCTGGCCACGCCTGTGGGCCGGTTCGCCGCCGATATCGGCATCCGGGCAGGGCGCATCGCCACGCTCGGCACCGGCCTCGAGGGGGCGCAGCGGATCGAGGCGGCGGGCAAGCTCGTCCTGCCCGGCGGGGTCGAGACCCACTGCCATCTTGCCCAGGAGGGCGGGGCCGGCATCATGGGGGCGGACGGGTACCGGACCGGCAGCATCTCGGCTGCCATGGGGGGCACCACCACCATCGTCCCCTTCGCCGCCAAGACCCGGGAGCGCAGCGTGGGCGAGACGCTCGATCTCTACGCCGCGCGTGCCGCGGG
Organism: Pseudomonadota bacterium; assembly: GCA_039817245.1. Classification (GTDB taxonomy): domain Bacteria; phylum Pseudomonadota; class Alphaproteobacteria; order Rhodobacterales; family Rhodobacteraceae; genus Thermohalobaculum. The sequence continues at coordinate 7,979 of JBCBWF010000096.1, forward strand.
CGAGTCGGTGCTCGATTACGCCAACCACCTGATCCTGACGGATGCGGAGCCCCAGACGCTGGCGGACCTGCCGGCCGCCTTCGCCCGCGGGATCACCGCGCTCAAGGTCTTCACCACCTACGGCATCAAGATCGACGACCGCGCCTTTCTCGAGCTGCTGGTCGTGGCCAAGGCGCATGGCGTGCTGACCATGGTCCATGCCGAGAACGACGCGATGATCGGCTGGACCACCGAGCGGCTCGTGGCCGGCGGCTACACGGCGCCGCGCTACCACGCACCCTCCCACCCGGTGCTGGCGGAGGTGGAGGCGATCGGGCGCGCCATCGCGCTCGCCCGGCTGGTCGATGCGCCGCTCCTGGTGGTGCATGTCTCCACCCCCGAGGGGGCGCGCCTCATTCGCGAGGCGCGGGCGGAGGGGGCGAAGGTCTGGGGCGAGACCTGCCCGCAATATCTCGTCATGACGCGGGACGATCTGGACCGCCCCGGGATGGAGGGGGCCAAATGGGTCTGCTCGCCCCCGCCGCGGGATGCCGCGGCCGTTGAGGGGATCTGGCAGAACCTCTCCAACGGCGCGCTCTCGGTGGTCTCCTCCGACCATGCGCCCTATCGCGCCGATGCCACCGGCAAGTTCATGCACGGCGCCGATGCCCCCTTCAACCGGATCGCCAATGGCGTGCCGGGTCTGGCGGCGCGGCTGCCGATCCTGTTCTCCGAGGGCGTGATGAAGGGGCGGATCACGATGGAGCAGTTCGTCGCGCTCACCGCCACCACCCATGCGCGGCTCTACGGGCTCGCGCATCGCAAGGGCAGCCTCGCGATCGGGGCGGATGCGGATATCGCGATCTGGGACCCGGAGGCCGAGCGCCGGCTCACGCATGCCGATACCGGCGATGCGATGGACTACACGCCCTATGAGGGCATGGCGATCCGCGGCTGGCCGGTCACGGTGCTCTCGCGCGGCGAGGTGGTGGTGGAGCAGGGCGCGCTCCGCGCCGAGCCCGGCCGCGGCGAGGCGCTGGCGCGTGGCACCCCTGATCTCGCCGAGCAGCCCGGAACGCTCGCGCCGGAGTTGGACCCGGCGCGGAACTTCGGGGCGGAGATCGCGCCATGACCCTCGATACTGCCCCTGAAGCACGCCCCGATGCGGCGACCGGCGCGGCCGCGGGCCCGATCCTGGTGATCAATCCCAACTGCAACGAGGCGGTGACGGCCGGGCTGGATCTGGCGCTCGCGCCCTTCCGGCTGCCCGGCGGGCCGGCGATCGAGTGCCTCACGCTCGCCGACGGCCCCTTCGGCATCGAGAGCCAGCGCGACAGCGATGCGGTGATCCTGCCGCTGGTGCGGCTGGTGGAGAGCCGGCCGGATGCGGGCGCGGTGGTGATCGCCTGCTATTCCGACCCGGGCCTTGCCGCCTGCCGCGATGCGACGCGCGCGCCGGTCTTCGGCATCCAGGAATCGGGCGTGCTGACCGCGCTCGCACGGGCCGATCTCTTCGGGGTGCTCGCGATCTCGGACGCCTCCGTCCGCCGCCATCGCCAGACCCTGCGGGCGATGGGCGTGCTCGACCGGCTGGCGGGCGAGCGCGGGCTCAACATGACCGTGGCCGAGAGCGCCGAGGGCCCCGCGACCTTCGCCAAGCTCGAGGCGACGGGCCGGCTCCTCGCCGAGGAGGGGGCGGGCGCGATCGTGCTCGGCTGCGCGGGCATGGCGCGCCACCGCGCCCCGCTCGAGGCCGCCCTCGGCCTGCCGGTCATCGAGCCCACGCAGGCGGCCGTCGCCATGGCGCTCGGCGTGCTGCTCGCCCCGCGCTGAGACCCGGCGCACAGGCCCCACGCTGAGGCCGCGGCGGGCTCAGCCCTCGAAGAGCGCGTCCCAGCGCGGGTCGCGGAACTCCTGGATCTCGAGGCGGTAGCCGTCCGGGTCGCGGAAGAAGGCGCCGTAGACCGTGCCCTCCACATAGAGCGCGGGCGGCTTCTCGAATGCGACGCCGAGATCCGTGAGCCGCGCATATTCCGCGTCCACATCGACGACGAAGGTCACCATCACCCCGTCGGTCCCGCGCGGGCGGTGGGCAAGGCTGGAGACGCCGAGATAGGCCCCGCCAATGACCTGGAAGATCACTGTCTCGCCCTGGTCGATGATCACCCGCAGGCCCATCACGTCGCGATAGAACGCCACCGAGCGCTCCCGCGCATCCGTATAGAGGAAGGTGATGAGCTGGTGCTCGGGCGCGCCGGCGCGCGGGCGGCCCTCGGCCTTGTCTGCATCGGCGGTCATCGCGGCTCTCCTGTCGCTGCCTGCCATCCCATGCCCGCAGGCTTGACACCCGGGGGCCGGCCCGCAAAGGGTTCCGGCGCCGCAGCGGCAGCAGCAAACGCAAACGGATGGATCCCATGAGCGACCAGATCACGATCACCCTGCCCGACGGAGCCGAGCGCAGCTATGCCGCCGGCACGACGGGGGCGGGCGTGGCCGCGGATATCTCGAAGTCGCTCGCCAAATCCGCCCTCGCGGTGCGCATCGACGGCCGGCTCGCCGATCTCTCCGAGCCGCTGGAGGCGAATGCGCGCCTCGCCATCGTCACCGCGAAGGACGAGAAGGAGGCGCTCGAGCTCATCCGCCACGACTGCGCGCATATCATGGCGCGCGCGGTGCAGGAGCTCTTCCCGGACACCAAGGTCACCATCGGCCCGGTGATCGAGAACGGCTGGTACTACGATTTCGACCGCCCGGAGCCCTTCAGCGAGAACGACTTCGAGGCGATCGAGGCGCGCATGCGCCAGATCATCGCCGCGCGCGACCCGGTGCGCACCGAGGTCTGGGACCGCGCGCGCGCCATCGCGCACTACCAGTCCACCAACGAGCCCTACAAGGTGGAGCTGGTGGAGGCGATCCCCGAGGGCGAGCCGGTGCGCATGTACTGGCATGGCGACTGGCAGGATCTCTGCCGCGGCCCGCATCTCGCCCATACCGGGCAGGTGCCGGCGGATGCCTTCAAGCTCATGTCGCTGGCCGGCGCCTACTGGCGCGGCGACAGCCGGAACAAGATGCTCCAGCGCATCTACGGCCTGGCCTTCAAGACCCGCAAGGATCTGGAGGCGCATCTCACCATGCTGGAGGAGGCCGCCAGGCGCGATCACCGTCGCATCGGCCGCGAGATGGAGCTCTTCCACCTGCAGGAGGAAGCGCCCGGCATGGTGTTCTGGCACCCCAATGGCTGGGCGATCTACCGCGCGCTGGAGGACTATATGCGCCGCCGGCTCACCGCCGCGGGCTATCGCGAGATCAGGACCCCGCAAGTGGTGGACCGCGTGCTCTGGGAGCGCTCGGGCCACTGGGACAAGTACCGCGAGAACATGTTCATCGCTGAGGTGGAGGAGGAGCACGCGCAGGAGAAGCGCACCAATGCCCTGAAGCCGATGAACTGCCCTTGCCATGTGCAGATCTACAATCGCGGCCTGAAGAGTTATCGCGACCTGCCGCTGCGTCTGGCGGAGTTCGGCTCCTGCCATCGCTACGAGTCGTCGGGCTCGATGCACGGGCTGATGCGCGTGCGCGGCTTCACGCAGGACGATGCCCATATCTTCTGCACCGAGGAGCAGATGGAGGCGGAGACCGCGGAATTCATCGCGCTTCTGGGCTCGGTCTATCGCGACCTCGGCTTCGAAAAGTTCGACATCAAGCTCTCCACCCGGCCCGAGCAGCGGGTGGGCTCGGACGAGGTGTGGGACAAGGCCGAGGCCGCGCTCGAGGCGGCGGTGCGCAAGGTCACCAACGATTTCGAGATCGATCCCGGCGAGGGCGCCTTCTACGGCCCGAAGCTCGACTTCAAGCTGACGGATGCGATCGGGCGCGAATGGCAGTGCGGCACCTACCAGGCCGATTTCAACCTGCCCGAGCGGCTGGATGCGGAGTATGTCGACGCCGATGGCGAGAAGCGCCGCCCGGTGATGATGCACCGCGCGATCCTCGGCTCCTTCGAGCGCTTCCTCGGCATCCTGATCGAGAACTGCGCAGGCCGGTTCCCGATGTGGCTGGCCCCCCAACAGGTGGTGGTGGCCACGATCGTCTCGGACGCCGATGACTATGCGGCGGAGGTCGCGGAGATGCTCGCCGCGAAGGGCCTGCGCGTGCGCACGGACACGCGCAACGAGAAGATCAACTACAAGGTCCGCGAGCACTCGACGGCCCATGTGCCGGTGATCCTGGCGCTCGGGCGCAAGGAGGTGGAGGAGCGCACTGTCTCCCTCCGCCGCCTCGGCGAGCAGCACCAGAAGGTGATGCCGCTGGACGAGGCGGTGACGAGCATCGCCGACGAGGCGCGGGCGCCGGATCAGCGCTGAGCGCAGCCCCCCGGCTCCCAGCCCCCTGCCACTGCCGGTCCTCACGGCCTCCCATCGCGGGGGGCCGTTCGCTTGCTTTTCTGACGGATTGACATTCAGAGTTATATGTAAAACATGAAATTCAGTCCAATGGCGAGGAGGCGATCATGGCATACACCGATACCGTCCCGGGCCCTGACGCGCCGGGTGATGCGCTGCGGCGCATCCGGCGGCTGAGCGCTGTGCTCCGCGCGGCTACCCTGCTGATCGGGCTCGCGCTCCTCGCCGGGCTGATCGCGGGGGCGGCGGATCCGGGCATCGTGGAGGGCGCGCTTTCCGCCGGGCAGGCGCCCGCGACCGCGGGGCTGCCCTTCGATGCGGTGAAGCATGCGGGCATCCTCTGCGTCTGGGCGCTGCGGGTCGCGGTGCTCCTCAGCGTGCTCTGGGCCGTGGCGGCGCTGCTGGCCTGCTATCGCGACGGGGAGATCTTCTCGTCCCGCACCGCAGCGCTCGTCCGGCGCATCGGGCTCAGGCTCCTGCTCCTCAGCCTCACGCTGCTCGTCACCACCCCGCTGGTCTCGGTGATCCTCACCTACGATGCGGCCGCGGGCGAGCGCATGCTGGCGATCACTCTCGACAGCACCATGCTGGTGGGCGCGCTGGCGGGCGGCGTGATGGTGCTCATCGGCTGGGTCATGCGCGTGGGCGCGGCTCTGGCCGAGGACAACGCGGCGATCGTCTGAGCGGTGCCCATCGTCGTCCGCCTCGACGTCATGCTCGCCCGGCGCAAGATGCGCGCGCGCGAGCTCGCCCGCCTTGTGGGCATCGCCGAGCAGAATATCTCGGCCCTGCGCACCGGGCGCGCCCGCGGTGTCCGCTTCGAGACGCTGGAGCGGATCTGCGCGGTGCTGGACTGCCAGCCCGGCGATCTGCTCGAATACGAGCCGCCGAAGAGCGAGGACTGACGATGCGATCCTTCGACGAGCTCTACGCCATGGCCGCCGGGCACAAGGGCGGCGCGGCGGCGCTCGAGGCGCTGCTCCCCACCCCAGCCGGGCGCGACGCGCTGCTGGCCGAGCCGGACGACCGCTGGCTCTCCACCCTCTCGCGCTGCGTCTTCTCCGCAGGCTTCAACTGGCGCGTGGTGGAGAGCAAATGGCCCGCCTTCGAGGAGGCCTTCCACGGCTTCGACCCCGGCCGCTGCTCCATGATGGAGGACGAGGCGCTGGAGGTGGCCATGAAGGCCGGCGGCATCCCGCATGGCGCAAAAGCCTGGTCGATCCGCGAAAACGCCATTCTTTTCCGCGCGTTGGCAGAGGCCCATGGCAGCGCCGCCCAGGCTTTCGCGGACTGGCCGGGCAGCGATTTCGCGGGCCTTCTCACCATGCTGAAGACCCGCGGCAACCGCCTCGGCGGCACCACCGCGCAGTACTTCCTGCGCTTCATGGGGGTGGACGGCTTCGTGCTGGGCGCCGACGGCATCGCCGCCCTGGTGCGCGAAGGCGTGGTGGCGAAGGCGGTGAGCTCCAAGCGCGACCTCGCCGCGACACAGGCCGCCTACAACACCTGGCATGCGGAGAGCGGCCGGCCCTATATGCAGATCAGCCGCGTGCTCGCGGCCTCGATCGGCTGAGCCGGCCGCC
>JBCBWF010000438.1:0-4199 GCA_039817245.1 Pseudomonadota bacterium
ACGCCGTCCGCCTATCGCCGCGGCGTGCGCTAGGCGGACCGGGCGCCTCAAGGAGGTCCCGGGTCAAGCCCGGGACGAACCGTCGCGCAAGCCGGACAGGACCTGCGCTGCGGTCGGCGGGGCTACGCCGCTATCCCGGCGACCGGCGCCGTGTGGATGACCGTTCTCGGTAGCCATCGCCGCGTCGTCATCGCGGCGGCCGAGACTCCTCTGGTTCTTCTCACCAGCGCACCGCAGCAACCGAGAGGAGAATTTGTTCATTATATGTTCTCTCAAGCAACACTAGAATGACGCGGGTGGGCGCGGGCGCAGGCGCCGTAACGCCGGACTGCGCGGCGCTCTAGCGATCGGGCGAGGCGAGCGGGTCGAGAACGAGGCGCCCGCCATCGACCGCAAGAACCTGCCCGGTGATGAAGCTTGCGCGCGGGGAGCAGAGGAAGAGAGCGGCCTCGGCAGCTTCCTCCGCCTCGCCGATCCGGCGAAGCGGGGTGACCTGGACGAGCTCGGCACGAAGCTCCGAGCGTTCGCGCAGGAGCTCGCGCATCCGCTCCGTCATCACGGCGCCGAGGGCGATGGCGTTCACGCGGATCCGGTCCGCCGCCAGATCGGCGGCCATCGAGCGCGTGAGCTGGTCGAGCGCGGCGCAGGAGACGGAATAGGCCAGAAGCTCCGGCACGGTTCGCTGGGCCGCGATCGAGGAGACGTTCAGGATCGCCCCGCCATCCGGCATATCCTCGCGCGGCTGCTGGGCGATGCGCTTCGCGACGGCCTGGGAGAGCAGGAAGGCGCTGGTGACATTCTGCTCGAGCGCCTGGGATAAGCTGGCGGCGTCGAGCTCGGCCAGCGCACCCGGCTCGGTCGCGCGCGGCGTGTTGACCAGAATGTCGACCCGATCGAAGGCGTCGAGCGTGGCGGCCATCAGATTGGCGGCGCCGAGCTTGTCGTGCTTGCGGTGGTGAAACCGGCCGACGCGGCTGCCATGGGCCTCCAGCGCCTTCATCATCGGTGCGAGCTGCGCCTCGCCGTCATCGGCCAGCATCACCTGGGCGCCGGCCTCGAGCAGCCGGGTGGCGATCGCGCCGCCCACGGCGCCTCCGGCTCCGGTGACGATGGCGACGCGTCCTGTCAGACCGTCGGGCATGCTCCCTCCCCTGGGGCCGCAGCGGCGCGACGAGAGTGGCCCGGGGGCGAGAGCGAGTCGAGCCGAAAGCGCGCCGGAGGCCGCGGGTTGCGGGGGTGTGGCGCTGCGGGCGCGCTCGGCTCAGTCGCAGCGCGCAGCGCTGCGGGCCGGGGGACGTTTGAGGCGGAGCGCGCTCTCAGCCGGCCCGGCGAGGCGTTCCACCGCCTCGCCCGGCTCGATCCGCCGCAGACCTGCGAGGGTGTCGCCGGCGAGGCGGCCGACGGTGCCGAGGACATCCGTGCCCGGATCGAAGCGGATCCGGAGCTCGAGCCGACCGGTGAAGGCGCCGCGTTCGGCGCCCGCGCCCTCCGTGCTGCGCGCAATGGCCACGCCGCCTGCGCGGGCGATGCAGAAGCCGATACCGCCGCGCTCGAGCGCAGCGAGGAGGGCCGCGCGGCGCTCCTGCAGGCTGCGCGCCACCGCCTCGGCCGTGTCGCCGCGACCGTCGAGCGCGAGGGCGTAGAGGCTGTCCGCCTCGGTCCCGAGGCCGAAGGCGCCGGCCCCGGCGGGCAGGCGGCGCGGCGTGGCGAGCGGGAGCACCGGCAGCAGCGGCGGGCTGGGGCGTGGCGCCTCGCCGGGGGCGGACTGATTGATGATGACGATGTCGTTGCGCCGCTGCGGCAGGCCGAAGAGGAAGGGGCTCGCGTAGATCTTGCGCGCGCGGCGCGCACGGCGGCCCTCTCTCCGGAACCCGCGGCGGATGCTGCTGCGGCGCAGGCCGGAACGCACGGACGCGCGCGTGCCGGACCGGCCGATGCGCGCAGCGCCGACAACCGCGGCCTCCGCCGTCACGCCCGCGGCCCCGCCGAGCCCCGGCAGCGCTGCGGGCGCGATCAGGCCGAGCGCCAGAACGGCCAGGATGACGACGCACACTCTCATGGGCCGATGGTCGCTGTCGCGGGCGGGCCGGTCAATGGCGGAGCGATCACGATCCGCGGCCCGCCTCCGCGCTCAGACCGTGAGGGCGACCAGGAGGTCCTTCGCTTCCACCGCCGAGCCGGTCTTGGCCAGCACGCGCTCGACCACGCCGTCGCGCTCGGCGCGGATGCCGGTCTCCATCTTCATCGCCTCGAGCACAAGCAGCAGTTCGCCGGCCTGCACCTTCTGGCCCGGCTCCACGGCGACCGAGCCGATGATGCCGGGCATCGGCGCGGCCACATGGCCGGGATTGCTCTCATCGGCCTTCTCTGCAGTTTTCTGCGCGGCCGCGCTGCGCAGATCGGCCACGCGGATGGTGCGCGGCTGGCCGTTCAGCTCGAAGAACAGCCGGACATCGCCCTTCTCGTCCGGCTCGGAGATCGCGAGAAGGCGGATGATGAGCGTGACGCCCGGGCGAAGATCGACCGCGGCCTCCTCGCCGGGCTCCATCCCGTAGAAGAAGATGGGCGTGGGCAGGACCCGCACCGGCCCGAAATCCCGCCGCCGGCCCATATAGTCGAGATAGACCTTGGGATACATGAGGTAGGAGGCGAGGTCCTCGTCATCGACCGTGTGACCCTCCATCGCCTCGGAGGCAGCGTTGCGCTCGGCCTCGAGATCGGCGGGCGCCATCAGGGAGCCCGGACGCACGGTGATTGGCTCGGCGCCGGCCAGCACCTTCGCCTGCAGCGCCTCCGGGAAGCCGCCATGGGGCTGGCCCACATCGCCGCGCATGAAGGTGAGCACGCTGTCCGGGAAGGCGACCTCGGTCTCCGGGTTCTCCACATCCGCGCGGGTGAGGCCGGCAGCGACCATGCTGAGCGCCATGTCGCCCACGGTCTTGGCGATGGGGGTGACCTTGATGACGTCGCCGAACATGGCGTTCACATCCGCATAGGTGCGGGCCACCTCGTCCCAGCGGTCCTCGAGGCCCATGGAGCGGGCCTGGGCGCGCAGATTGGTGACCTGGCCGCCCGGCATCTCGTGCAGATACACCTCCGAGCCCGGCGCGCGCATGTCGGATTCGAAGCCGGCATACATCCGCCGGACCTCCTCGAAATAGCGCGAAAGGCGGCGGATCGCGTCCGGGTCGAGCCCGGTGTCGCGCTCCTGGCGCTGGAGGGCTGTGACGAGCGAGCCGAGCGGGGGCTGCGAGGTGAGCCCGGAGAGCGCGTCCACCGCTGCATCGGCCGCATCCACCCCGGCATCGCTAGCGGCGAGGATGGTGGCAGCGGAGATGCCGGAGGTGTCGTGCGTGTGCAGATGGATCGGGATCGCGATCTCGTCCTTCAGCGCGCGGACGAGGGCGGTGGCGGCATAGGGCTTCAGGAGCCCGCCCATATCCTTGATGCAGAGGATGTGGCTGCCCGCGGCCTCCAGTTCCTTGGCGAGGCCAACGTAGTAGTCGAGCGCGTATTTCGAGCGGTCGGGGTCCTGAATGTCGCCGGTGTAGCAGACCGCCGCTTCCAGGATCCGGTCCGTCTCCAGCACCGCGTCCATCGCGACGCGCATGTTCTCCACCCAGTTGAGGGGATCGAAGACGCGGAAGACATCCATGCCGGTCTCGGCGGACTGGCGGATGAAGAAGGCGACGACATTGTCCGGATAGTTCGTGTAGCCGACGCCGTTGGAGGCGCGCACCAGCATCTGGGTCAGCATGTTGGGCATGGCGGCGCGGAGCTCGCGCAGGCGCTGCCACGGGCATTCCTGCAGGAAGCGGTAGGCGACGTCGAAGGTGGCCCCGCCCCAGCACTCGACGGAGAAGAGGCCGGAGAGGTCGTGCGCATAGGCGGGCGCGGCATGCACGAGGTCGATGGAGCGCATGCGGGTGGCGAGGAGCGACTGGTGGCCGTCGCGCATCGCGGTATCGGTCATCAGGAGGGCCTTGGAGGCGAGCATCCGGTCGGCCACGGCCTTCGGCCCCTCCGCCTCCAGCATCTGTTTCCAGCCGGCGGGCGGGTGCGGGTTCGCATGCGCCGGGGGGGCCGGCGGGCGCACATGGGCGGGCGGGCGCTGGCGGCCCGCGGCCTCCGGGCTGCCGTTCACGGTGACCTGGCCGATATAGGTGAGGAGCTTCGTCGCCCGGTCGCGCCGCTTCTTG
>JBCBWF010000563.1:0-2667 GCA_039817245.1 Pseudomonadota bacterium
ATCTCTTCCGGCTTGTCTCGCTTCCCAGCCATTCTTGGTCCTCCTCAGAACGGGATAACTCTATCCCAGTGGGTGGACCACTTCAGTGGGGGCACTCCAACCGTTTGGCACGGTGACATCATCACCATGGCGATCGGCCATCGTAGCGGTCGGCGCAGACGCCGGGGGCGCCGATCGGTCTTTTCGGCTGGGCGACGGGCTCAGCCCGCAAGTAGCCGGGCGAGCGCGTTCTCCGAGGGTTGTGATGTATCGAGGCGCCGCGCGATCTCCGCCAGAACGGTGTCTTGCCCCGCATTGGTGGACCAGGAGAGGCCGCCCATCCGGGCCTGAGCCTTGAGCTGGCTCCGCAGCAGACCGGCCAGGCGCTCGGGTGAGAGCGCGCCCTGATGGAGGCGCGCTGCCACCGCCTCCATCGAGCTCATGCCGAGGATCGACCCCTGCCAGCTCTGGCCGACGAAGTCCTGCAGGCTCACCCGGACCGCAAGCTTGAGAAGGTCGTCACGCCCCTCGAGACCCAGCGGCTCGATCACCCGCGCCGACAGAACCGATGTCGTATACGGATCGTGCAGCCCATCGCGCCCCACGATCCAGCGCCAGCATCCAGCGGGGATACGCTCGGACAAGCGGATCGCCGTCAAGACCGTATCGGTGAGGCAGATCTTGATCTCCCCGTCTTGCGCCTCTTCCGCCTCCAGGCCTTCGTCAGAGGTGATGTCGACACTCATACCCACGCGGCGCATGAAGGCGCGGACGAGCGTGTCCAAGGCCTCTCCCGCCCCCGGTATCGGATCGGCGAGAAGGGACGCACAGAAGGCTTCTTCGGTGAAGGCGCGGCCCTTGACCACAAAGGTTGGCGTCCAGCTGCCGCCGATGATGACCTCGTCAAAACGGGCAAGAACCGCCTCCGCCATCTTCGGGAGCCCGCCGACGATACTCGCGGGCGATTTATCCCGGATCGCGATGTTGCCAGGGCGCAGCTTCACCATCTGGCGCCGGACAGTCTTGAAGTCCTTGTCATAAAGTTCGCGCTCGCGGATGACACGGGCGGGCAAGGGACGCTCCGTCACATCGGACCACGAGGTTGCCTCGAAGGGCGGCAAGGTCACCTCCGCTTCCGCGAACTCGCTCGCGAGGACAAGGGTGTTCGCGTCCTTTGGCCTCAGCCGGACCAATTCCAGCGGGAACCGCGTCGAGAAAACGCTCAGCCCGAAATAGGGCAGCCCTTCGGGCCGCAGCAGAGGCCCCACGGTCGCGTCGGCTCGGATCTGCCGCAGAACGCCATGATGGAAAAGGGCGACCATCGTGCCGTCGGGCATCCACGCAACGTCTACGGCGAGGGCAGCGGCAAGCCTCCGAAGCACCGGGCGCGGGTCTTCCGGGATCGCCTTGTCGCGTTTCATCGGAACCGGCGCGAGCGGCACTTCGGAGCGCAAGCGAGCTGATGGGCGGGGGTACCTCGGAAACGCCTCCATGAGCGCGGAAATCGGGAAGTACCCGAAATCGATCATCCCCTCCCGCGCAGCGGTATCGAGGTTAAAGACCTCGGCGCGCGCAGACACTCGCGGGCGGCGGGGCCGAGGGGTCCGCGGGGCGGGTCAGGCGCTTAAGGAGACCCGCCGGGCCGCCGTCCTCGCGCGCGGGGGTGACGACCAGGTCGGTATGACGGACCAGACACCGGGTGCCGCCCGGATCCATCGCAATGAACTCGCTCACGGCGCTGGCGTGGGTGTCCGTCTCACCCGACCAGAGCGTGCGCCGCCGCATCAGCCCCGCGTCTGCGTCGATGTCCGCCACGACAAGGCTAATCCGGTAGGTATCGTACATGCCCCGTCCGTGGTCGATGCTTTCGCGGGTCACCGACAGGGTTCGAAGGAGGCCGTCGTCCCTAAAGGCGGCGGCGTGATTAAGCGGCGTGACCGTGAAGGTGTCGGCGCCCTCCGGGTTTAGCGAAGCATCGCTTGCCGTCCGGCCCGACCACGCATCGTGCTCGACAAGACGCCAAGTCTCGCTGTCCTGGCGCTCAGCGAAAAGCCAGAAGTTCCGGAGATGCAGGGTTTCCCCATCGAGCACCGCAATGCCCTGCTGACCGAGCACGGCAAGCCTCTGCCCGTCCGGCCGGCGCAACAGCCGACGTGCGCGACCGCTCGGCAAGGGCGTGCGTCGGACGATCTGGGCCCAGGCGATGTCGAGGAGCGCCACCTCACCCTTCGCGCGCGAGAAATGTGACATCAGGAGGAGCGCATGGTCCGCGGAGACGCGGTGAATCTCGCGCACGATCAGGCTCGGGCTTGCGGTCAGGAGCACGTCCTTCTGCCCGTCCCGCTTGATCTCGATGAGCGAGCCGTCATCCTGGGCGTTCAAGGCGCGGATCGCGATGCTCATGACGCTGTGCCCTTAACCCCAATCGAACAAGATAACGCTCGCCAAACCCAACAAGGTGCCAATTCCCGTTAGAGCTAAATCTGTTCATGCGTCAAGCAGACATCGGCAAGTGTGTCCGCGGAGTGCCTCGACCGGTGGGCCTGATGCTGCGGCCAGCACCAACGACGGCTATGCGGTGCTGCGACTGCGAGACCAGTAGAAGTGACGGACGGCAGGTACGGGCCGAGACTGCCTAGCGCCTGGCACGTGTCCGAGCAGGCTTGCTGCACTGCCGCACGACCGCGA
>JBCBWF010000219.1:0-8375 GCA_039817245.1 Pseudomonadota bacterium
CTCTACCTCGTCTTCTCCGGCAGCACGAAAGCGCTGGCGGCGATGGGGCTGACAGCCTTCGTCGGGGTCGCGCAGGTGCTGCCGGCCATGCTCGGCGGGATCTTCTGGCGCGGGGCCACGCGCAGCGGTGCGATGGCGGGGCTGACGGCGGGCGCGATCCTGTGGCTCTACACCCTGTTCCTGCCCACGCTGAGTGCGGCCGAAGGCATTCAGGGCTGGATCGACGCGGGGCCGTTCGGGGTCGCGCTGCTGCGCCCCGAAGCGCTCCTCGGCCTCACCGGTTTCGACCCGCTGGTGCATGCGACCGTCTGGAGCCTCGGCGCCAACACCATCCTGTTCGTCCTGGTCTCCATGGTCTCGCGCACCGATCCGCTCGAACAACTCCAGGCGACGCTCTTCATCGACGTCTTCCGCGGCGCGCAGGGCGAGGCCCCCTCTTTCGTGCGCCGCGTGGCCACCGCCGAGGAGCTCTTCGTGCTCGCCCAGCGCATCCTCGGCGGGGATCATGCGCGCCGGCTCTTCGACCGCATCGCCGAGGAGCAGGGGGTGGCAAGCGGTCTTCCGGAGCCGACCGACGCGATGGTGGCGCGGCTCGAGCGCGAGCTAGCGGGCTCCATCGGCGCCGCGTCCGCCCATGCCATGATCACCCGCTCCGCCGGCGGCGAGATCGTCTCCCTCACCGATCTGATCGACATCGCGGACGAGACCCAGCGCCTGATCGAGACCTCCGCGCGCCTGGAGGAGAAGACCCGCGAGCTCGAGGAGACCGCGAGCGAGCTCCGCCGCGCCAACGAACGCCTCCGCCGGCTCGACCGGCAGAAGGACGACTTCCTCAGCCAGGTGAGCCACGAGCTGCGCACGCCGATGACCTCGATCCGGTCCTTCTCGGAGATCCTGCTGACCGAGCCGGACCTCACCGCCGAGGAGCGCGCGCGCTTCACGGGCATCATCCACACCGAGAGCCTGCGCCTCACCCGTCTGCTCGACGAGATCCTGGATATCAGCCGCCTCGAATCGGGCCAGTCCGACATCCCGCTGGAGACCCTGGCGGCGGGGCCCGCGGTGGACAGCGCGCTCGACACCGTGACCGGGCTCGCCCGGGAGAAGGGCGTGAAGATCCACCGCCCCCCGCCCGGCCATGGCGCCACGGTCACGGCCAATGCGGACCGGATGCGCCAGATCCTCATCAACCTGCTCTCCAACGCGATCAAGTACAACGTGGCGGCCGAGCCCGAGATCTCCGTGGCGACCCGGGTGGCGGACGGTGTCCTGGAGATCGACATCGCCGACAATGGAGGGGGTGTGACGCGGGAGGAGGCGGAGGACATCTTCTCGAAGTTCACCCGCGGCCGGCGCGCGAGCGAGGCGCAGGGCGCGGGCCTCGGCCTGCCCATCAGCCGCGCGATCGCGCAGCGCATGGGCGGCGATCTCAGCGTGGTGTTCCGCGAGGACGGGACAAGCTTCTTCCGCCTCGCCCTGGCCCTCGCAGATGCGGCGCCCGCCTCCGGTCGCCCCGTGGAAGCAGCAGCGCCCGCCGAGTAGGGCGGGCGCGCGTCGTGGTGCGATCGGGCCGGCGATCCGGCCGGGGCAATCAGCTCCCGCAGAACGCCGTGAACGCCTGCAGGTCGCGCACGCTCACAAAGTTGCAGGAGTGGTAATGGGTGCAGATATAGCTGCCGCCCTGAACCTTGTCGTACTGCACATCATACGGCGCGCCCGGATGGGACTCGCAGATCTTGTGCGTGAACCCGCCCGGCTCGCCGCGCGAGATGTGCGACGGATCGCTCTCGCACTGGTTGCTCGAGGACACCGTGCCACCGGCGCAGGATTCGTGCGCGAAGGCCGAGAGGGGGGCGAGGCTGAGAACGGCAAAGGCTGCGGCGGCGGTGACAAGGCGGCGTGGCGTCATGGAAAAAATCTCCGGAAGAGGACTAGAAGCTGAGGGTGAGGCGCCCGATTGCAGTGAATTCCCGGGCGAACCGAGGCCGGGCGAGCAGGAAGTTAGACTGCAGCGGGCGGTCCTGGAAACCGAAATCACTGTCGATCACATTGCTCAAATCGAGACTGAGCACGCCCCGCCGCTCCGGCAGCCGGTAGCCGGCGGAGAGCTTGAGGATGGGGAAGGTGTCCTCGTCCGCCGCGCCCTGAAACTCGAAGCGGTGAAAGCCGACCCCCGCCTCGCCGGAGAGGAACCAGCCCTGCGGATGGAACCAGCCGAGCGTGCCGGTAAACTCGGTGCTGCGGAACGCGTCGAGGTCGAAGACGGTGTCCGCCGCCTCCGTATCGATCCGCCGGAATTTGAGCCCTGCGGAAAAGCGGCGCGCGAAGGTGGCGTTGGCGAAGGCGCTCACCTCGAATTCCTCGGTGTCGTTGTTCTGGGCCGAGAGCACCACCGCCTCGATACGCCGCCGCACCCCTTCCGCGCCGAGGCTGAGCCAGGGCAGCGGCTTGGCATCGAGCCCGATGCCGGCCGTGCTCACCCGCGTTCCGCCAGGCTGATCGGCAAACTGGGTGAAGCCCGCGACGGTGACGGGTTCGAGCCGCTGCTGCGCGATCTCCTCCGGCGTCACCGTCTTCGTCCAGGCGCCGCGCAGGGTGAGACCTCCCGGCAGCCCGATCCGCGCGCCGATCTTGGGGTTGAACACCGTGAAGCGGTCGTTGGTGTTGAACGCGTCGGCCGTCAGGTCGAAATGGTCGACGCTGCCCCCGAGCGTCAGCTCCAGCGGGCCGACAGGGCCGAGGCCCTGATGGCTGAGCATGGCGTAGCTGTAGGCCGTGAACTGCTCGGTGTCCTCGAAGAGCGGCCGTGTGAAGACCTCGCCATTCGCGCCCTGGAACGTGAAGACGGCGTCGCTCTCGGTATCGGCATAGGCGAGACCGCTCACCAGCGCGAGGGGGCCGAGGCGCGAGACATGCTGGAGCTGCCCGTCGATCGCGCGCCCATCCGTGAAGAGGTCATCCCGGCTCCCGCTGAGCCGTTCGGTCGTGAGCGTCTCGTCCTGCCGGCTATGGGTCAGGACGGCGGCGACATCATGCGCCGCGCCGATGCGGGCATGCGCGCCGATCCGGAAAACGTTGCGCTCCAGCTCCTGGTCGAGCCCGGGCTCCACATCGGCGAGGTCGAACTCCAGCGTCCGGTCGCCGCCCTCCGAGAAGCGGTAGCGATACTCGCCGAAGACATCGAGCCAGGGCAGCACCTCCGCCTTGATCTGCGCGGTGCCGAGGGTGTGGCGGATCTCGTTGTTCTCCCGGTAGCCCTCGGTCTCGTAGTGGAACTGGCCGACACCCACCGAGACCCCCTCCTTCAGCGCGGTGAAGGAGGCGGTGTTGCCGAAGGTGGTCTGCGTGCCGCCGAAGCCCGAGAGATCGGCGCGGAAGCCGTCGCTGTCGAAGAACGGGGTGAGCTCGGCGAAGGCGGGGCGGGTGGCGCCGGCGCCGTCGAGCAGCGTGAGCTCCGTCTCGGCACGGGTGGGATCGAGCGGCTCGGTGGAGGGGCTCGAATAGACCTGCGCGGCGAGTTCCGCCGAGCTCCGCGCCACCTCCCGCCCGGCGCGGTCGCTCAACAGATCGGCGAGCACGCGCTGCGCGGCCGCATTGGCATGGTCCTGCTCGATGGCGCGCGCCCCTTCGCGCACGGCCTCCTCGGTGAAGCCGAGCAGATCGTAGAGCCGGCCGAGGGCGGCGCCGCGCACGGCGCGATCCTCCGCGAGCCCCCGCTCGGAGCGCAGGACCGATCGGCCATCGCCCCGCGCCTCCGCCGCGCGCAGCTCCGCCAGCGCCTCGACGGGGCGGTTCTCCAGGAACAGCGCCTCGGCGCTGAGGAGGTAGGGGGTTGGGTCGTCCGGATCCTCCTCCTTCGCCAGCGCATATTGCGAAAGCGCCTTCTCGGAGAGCCCTTCGGCCGCGTAGGCACGGCCGAGCCAGGCACGAAGCGCCGTGCGCCGCGGGTCGAGCGCCACGGCCGCCTCGATCTCGCGCCGCCCCTCCGCCACACGGCCCTGCCGGATACGCAAGAGCCCGCGGCCGAGGCGGGGAAGCGGCGCGCGGCTCTCCGCCTGGATGCCGAGCTGAAACGCGATCTCGGCGCCGGTGTAGTCGTTGGCATCGAGCAGCGCGAAGCCGAGCACCGCCTGAGCGAGCGCCGTCTCCCCGGCAGCCAGCGCCGCACGGGCCTCGCGCGCCGCGCGCGGCGTGTCGCCCGCGATGAAGCTGAGCTCGGCAGCGCGCGCGCCCGCGAACCCGTCCGCCGGTGCGAGGGCGACGGCGCGGGCGGCGGCACGGCGTGCCTCGCCGATATCGCCGCGGGCCTGGGCGGCATAGCTCTGCGCGAGATGCGCCGCCGGCAGCGAGGGTGCGAGCGCGCGGGCGCGGGCGGCAAGCCGGTCCCCCTCCTCCGGCCGGCCCCGCGCAATGGCGATGACGGCACCGAGCGCCGCGGCCTCCGCCCCCTCCGCACCGGCCAGAAGTGCCTCCGCCCGGTCCGGGTCTCCCGCAGACAACGCCTCCGCCGCGCGCTGCACGGCCGGCTCGGTCGCCGTGGCGACCAGCAGGACAGGCGGGTAGGCGATTGCCCAGTCTGCCGCCCCGGCGGGGCGCGCCACGAGAGCGCGGAAGGCCGCCGGAAGATCCGCCGCGGCCGCATCGCCGGGCGCGAGCCGGGCCACGCCGGCAGCCCCGGCGCGCGCGCTCTCGCCCTGGGGCACCGCGAGTGCCGCCCCCCCTGCGGCCGGCGAGACCGCAACCACCCCCTCGCGCACCACGACCACGCCGCTTTCCGCGCCGACGGCAATCACCGCCTCGGTCCCGTCGATCCCTGCATTGGCGAAGGGCGTGCGGACCATGAAACTGTCCCGCACCGAGGACAGGAACTTGAGGAGCCCCGAGTTCAGCCGAACCTCCGCCCCGCTCTCCCCCGCCGGCGTGCCGGGGATCGCGAGCGAGCTGTTGCGCGAGATGCCGAGCGTCGTCTCCGATCCGGCGAGGCGCAGTTCGACCCGGCCCGCGGGCCCGCTCTGCAGCGTCTCGCCCGCACAGACCAGATCGCCAACCGAGAGCTGGCGGGGCATGCCGCCCTCGAACGCCGCGGTCACCATCCCCGCCACCGCCACCACCTCCGCCGGCGCGGGCCCGCGGCACGCCTGTGCCCAGGCCGCCCCGCCCGGCAGGACGACCCCGGCCAGCCCGGCCAAGGCAGCGGTGGAAACGGCGCGTAGAAATCGCGCTGTGGAATATGCCCGAAACATCGCCTTCGTCCGGTGCCGATCAAATGCGTCGCACAGCGCGGCACTATGCGCTGATTTCATCCATTTCATGACGAAAACTCACCGCCGAGGCCAGCCGAGCCTGAGGCGCAACACATGAAGCGGGGTCGTCTTGCCACGCAGCCGCTCGAGCCCGATCGTCTCCACCTCGGCCGGGTCACCGGCGATACCGGCTGCGGCCGCGACCTCGGAGGTCAGCAGCACGAGATGACCCTCGCCCGGCGGATGGCTGCGCTGGATCGATTGCAGGCGCGCGGCCGTGTTCGTCGTGTCGCCCAGCACCTGGAAGTTGAAGCGGTGCCGCGCGCCCATGCGCCCCAGCACCACGGGACCGGTATGCATGCCGATCCGCAGGCGCAGGGCCGTCGGCGGCAGGCCCGCGCGCGGATCGGAGAAGGGCTCGTTGTCCATCGCCGCGCAGAGCGCGCGCGTGGCGGCGACGGCCCGCGCGGCATGGCGCGGCCCGCAGAGGCTCTCGGGGAACACCGCCACGACGCTGTCGCCGGGAAAGCCGAGCACCAGCCCGCCCTCGCGCTCCACCGGCGGCGTGACGCGGTTGTAGAAATCGTTGAGCAGGCGGGTGAAGGCGAGGCCGGAGAGCGACTCGCCGAGGCTGGTCGAACCCACGACATCCGCGAAGATGACCGTACCGGGCTCCTCCACATAATCGGGCATCGTGCCGTCCGCCTCCTCGAGCACACGCTCGGTCAGCGGCGCGGGCCCGAGGCCCCGGACAAGCCCGCGCACATGGGCGTAGCGCCAGGCGAAGGCGGCCACGGCAAGCACCGGCAGGCCGAGGAAGAAGGGAACGGCGAACGGCATCCAGACCTGGCCATAGGCGAAGAGCGCCACCGACCCGCCGATGGCGACCAAGGAGAGGACGCCCGCGCGCCGGAGCGCGCCCATCCCCGGTGCGCGCAGCAGGAAGAAGGCCGCAAGCGCACCGTAAAGCCCCGTCGCCACCGCGCCCGCCAGAACGCTCGGCCGGTCCAGCCGGTCGCCGGCGGTGAGGTTGAGAAAGGCGGTCGCCGCCAGTTCCACCCCGCCCATATGCACGATCGGCCCTCTCCCGATCGGCACCCGGAAATGGTCGTTCCCCCCGGAATAGGCGGGATCGGAGACACCGACGAAGACCGTGGTGCCGGACAGATCCGCCGGCAGCGCCTCGCCCGGCACCGCCGCGAAGAGGTCGCGCAACGTGTAGGTGGGCACGGTATGCGCCGGCCCGTAGAGCCAGAAATGGCGATGCTCCGACGTGCCGCCGGCCCGGAGCGGCGGCGCGGCGCCAACCTTCAGCGCGGCCAGCTCCGGCAGGCTCGGCAGGTTCGGATAGCCGGGCACGCGGCGGAGATAGCCGTCCACCATGCCCCCGGCCGGCGTGCGGACGAGGAAGGTGCCCGTGCCCGCCGCGGCATCGGCCAGCGCCGGTACGGGATGCGCGCGCTCCAGGAACGCCGGCACTCCCGCCTCCATCTGCCCCAGCGGCCCCGGATTGGCGAGCGGGCGGATACGCTCGAAGAGCAGCGCCTCCGGGCCCTTGCGCAAGGCGCGCTCGAAGGTCTCGTCATCCGGCCGCGGCGCGTTGAAGAGGATGTCGAAGACGACAAGCCGCGCGCCGCGCTCCGCCAGCGCCTCCAGCAGGCAGGCGTGGATCGCCCGCGGCATGTCGTGAAAGCTCCGCAGATCGGCGAG
Organism: Pseudomonadota bacterium; assembly: GCA_039817245.1. GTDB lineage: Bacteria > Pseudomonadota > Alphaproteobacteria > Rhodobacterales > Rhodobacteraceae > Thermohalobaculum. Next base: position 6,954 of record JBCBWF010000219.1, read on the forward strand.
CCGCTGCAGATCGTCGCTCACGAGACAGCGCGGCAACCGGTCCGACACGCGCGCATAGTCCGCCGCGTGCAGGCGCAGCCACTCGGTCGCCCGCCGGTCCAGCGACACCACCAGCGCCCCCGGCGGCGCCGGCACCGGGCCGCGAAGCGCGTAGAGCGCAGGCAGCCCCGCATGGCGCTCGAACTGCTGGCCGGGCGCGCTGGCGAAGGCGAGGGCGAAGAGCATGCCGACAACCAGCGCCGCAGCCGCCGAGAACAGCGTCGCGCGGCCCCGGGGCCCGAGCGCCAGAGGGCGCATGCCGGCGCGGAGTTCGGCAGGCCCGTGCTCCGTCTCGGACGGCGGCGCGGGCAGATCCGGATACCCGGTCAGAGCGCCCTCTCGTAGATCTCGCGCGCCGCATCGAGCGTCATCTCGCGGGGGTTGTTGACGAGCAGCCGGGTCTGCTTCATCGCGTCCTCGGCCAGCATCGGCAGGTGGTTGTGCCCGACGCCATGCTCGGAAAGCGCGACCGAGAGGCCGAGATCAGGCCCGAGCGCACCCATCTCCTCGATGAAGCCGTCAACCGTCAGCGCCGGGTCCTGGCCGGTGAGCGCCGGGAAGACGATGGGCGCGATCTCCGCATAGGCCCGCTCCGCCGCCGGCTCCGCGCGGTTGTAGGCGAGCACATGCGGCAGCACGACCGCGTTGGAGAGCCCGTGGGGCATGTGGAAATGCCCGCCGAGCGGGTAGGCGAGCGCATGCACCGCCGCCACCGGGGCGTTGGCGAACGCCATGCCGGCGAGGCAGGCGCCGAGCAGCATGCCCTGGCGCGCCTCCAGATCCTCCGGCGTATCGCAGGCCGTGCGGATATGGCGGCCGAGCAGGCCCAGCGCCTCGCGCGCCAGACAGTCGGAGACCGGGTTCTTGGCGTGGCGCGAGGTGAAGGCCTCGATGGCATGCACCATCGCATCGATCCCGGTCGCCGCCGTGACATGGCGCGGGAGGCCCGTGGTCAGCGCCGCGTCGAGCACCGCCACGTCCGGCATGAGCTGGGGGGCCACGACGCCCTTCTTCTCCGCCGCGCCGGTGGTCACGATCGCGATGGGCGTGACCTCCGAACCCGTGCCGGCCGTGGTGGGCACCAGCACCAGCGGCACGCGCGTGCCCCGGGCATTGCCAACGCCGTAAGCCTCCGTGATCGGCTGGTCGCTGCCGAGGAAGAGTGCCACGAGCTTTGCCGTGTCCATCGGCGAGCCGCCGCCGAGCCCCAGCACCCCGTCCACGCCCGCGCCGCGCGCCGCGGCGACGGCGGCGAGCACATCGGCCTCGGGCGGATCGGCCTTCACGTCGCTCCACGTGAAGACGGCGACGCCCGCCTCGGAGAGGGCCGCGCGCGCCGGCTCTACGAGCCCCGCGCCGATCACGCCCTCATCGCTCACCAGC
>JBCBWF010000674.1:0-1640 GCA_039817245.1 Pseudomonadota bacterium
AAGTTGACGACCGTGGAAGACTCGAATCTTCCAGCAACGCACTTTCAGATCAAGAACTCGCGCGTATCGGGCGGATAGTGATCGAAAACGCGGAGCTTTCGTCTCATGTACGCGACGCACTCATCGCGAAGTCGTTCCGAGAAGGTGATAGAGAAGAGTTCTGCGACGGTCCATATGGAGGAGACATTGATGACCACGTTCGTGAACTACTCGGGCTCTAGGCTCCAGACTCATTGATGGTTATAGCCAGAAGATGACGACGGCGGCCAAGGCGATGGCTGACAGGAAGACCTTGGGGCATCTGTCGTAGCGGGTGGCGATCCGGCGCCAGTCCTTGAGCCTGCCGAACATGATCTCGATGCGGTTGCGCCGCTTGTATCGGCGCTTGTGGTATTTCACGGTCGTCTTGCGCTGCTTTCGACCTGGGATGCAGGCGCGTATCCCCTTGTTTTTCAAGGCTTCGCGGAACCAGTCGGCATCATAGCCGCGATCCCCAAGCAACCAGTCAACCTTCGGCAGGCCGCTGAGCAGCGCCCGTGCGCCGATATAATCGCTGACTGGTCCTGCGGTGACGAAGAGATTGAGAGGCCGTCCTTGGCTGTCACAGATGGCGTGCAGCTTGGTGTTCATGCCGCCCTTGGTTCGACCGATCAGGCGTCCACGCCCCCCTTTTTGACCCGCAGGCTCGTCGCCGTGCGATGGGTCTTGAGATAGGTCGCGTCGATCATCGCCGTCTTCTTCTCGGGTTCCTCGGCGGCCAGGCCCACGAGGATCCGAGCAAACACACCCTTGTCGCTCCAGCGCTTCCAGCGGTTGTAGAGGGTCTTGTGCGGACCATACTCCTTTGGCGCATCGCACCACCGCAAGCCATTGCGATTGATGAAGATTATCCCCGAGAGAACGCGCCGATCATCGACCCGCGGCTTACCGTGGGACTTCGGGAAGAAGGGCTCGAGACGCGCCATCTGCGCGTCCGTCAGCCAGAAGAGATTGCTCATGTCACCGCTCGCTTTTCGAGCAGTGAATCAGAGCCTTACGCCCTTATCAATGGGTCCTGACCCTAGTAGGTGAGATCGAGGGCCTCGCCCGGTTCGCGCCGGGTGAGGGCGGCGAGCAGGTCGACGATGGCCGTTGTGGCGGCGGCGGTTTCTTTGCCGGTCGCCGCGTCGGCCTGCGGAGTGGGGGCATCCGTGCTGCCATCGACCGCCCCGGCGCGCTGCGTCGCGCCATCATCCGCCCGGGCCTCGCGCGACAGTTGTGCGAGGTCGGACAGGGCCTTGCGTGCCTCGACATCGGCGATGGCGGCGATGCGGCGGTCCGAGGTCGATGGCTCGGCCGGGGCGAGGGCGGCGGCCTTGACGATGCGCATCTTGGCGAGGGTGGCGCGGGGATCGCCTTCGACCGGCGCGACGTCGATCGGGACGCTGCCGCCGATGGCATAGGCGCCGCCGTCGGGCCCGCGCTGGAACGTGTAGCTGGGCTGGCCGGCATACTGGCCGCCGACGCGGGCATGCGCCTCCTCATGGGCGCGGACCTCGCGGTCGCGGGCCTGCAGCGCGCTGACGAGCGCCCGCTCGCCGTCGGTGAGGCCGTTGCGGTCGCGCGGCGCAGCGCGATCGGCGGCGGGCAGGGCGGCGGGC
>JBCBWF010000196.1:0-8952 GCA_039817245.1 Pseudomonadota bacterium
CTCGCCGCGCTGGCCGAGCGACTCGAGGCGGACCACGCGATCACGCTCATCGCCGAGTGGCCGCTGAAGGCGATCGATGTGCACTGCTTCGTCTTTCGCGCCACGGACGGTCTGCCGGCAGCAGCAGTGATGAGCGGGCTCGCCGCCGATCCGCGGGTGCGCACCGTGCAGCCGATGCAGCGCTTCGAGACCGCGGCCTCCCCGCTGGCAAGCCCGGCCGCGGCCGTCCCGCTCGCCCCGAACGAGGCGTCGCCGCGCGACCTGTCCGGTCTGCAGGAAGGGCTCACGGCCATGCGCGCGCTGCCCGTGCACCGCGTGGCAACCGGGCGGGGCGTGCGCGTCGCCGTGGTCGATACCCGGCCGGACAGCGCCCATGCCGATCTCGTCGGCCGCATCGGGCTCGAGCGCGATTTCGTCGGCGGCGAGACGGGCGAGGGCGCGGAGGAGCACGGCACCGCGATTGCCGGCGTGATCGCCGCGGCGGCGGGCGACGCCTCGGGCATCACCGGCGTCGCGCCCGAGGCGGAGGTGCTGGCGCTGCGCGGCTGCTGGGAGCCGCTGCCCGGCGGGCCCGGCCGCTGCACCAGCTTCACCATTGCGCGCGCGCTCAACTTCGCGCTCGGCAACGGCGTCGATGTGCTGAACCTCAGCCTCGGCGGCCCGCATGACCCGCTCCTGGCCGAGCTCGTCGCCGCCGCCGTGGCGCGCGACATCGTGGTGGTCGCGGCCACCGGCGAGAGCGTCGAGCCGCGGTTCCCGGCCTCGGCCAAGGGCGTGGTTCCGGCGGTCAGCTGGCCGGGCCCCGCGCCGGGCGACGACGTGCTGCCGGGCGGCGCGATCATCGCGCCGGGGCGCGACGTGCTCAGCACCGCCCCCTTCGGCGCCTACGACTTCTACTCCGGCAGCTCGATCGCGGCGGCGCATGTGTCGGGGGTGGCCGCACTCCTGCTCGACCTGCAGCCGGAGCTCACGGCGGGCGAGGTCCATGCGGCGTTGATGGTGGGCCAGCAGGCGGGCGGCATCGCGCCGCTGCTGGATGCCTGCGCCGCGGTGCGCGCGATCAACCCGGACGCCGCGGTGGAAGCGGAGGCCTGCGGCCCCGTCGCCGCGCTGCGCTGATCGGGGAGCGCGACGGGTATCGGGGTCCCGGGCCTGACCCGGGACCTCCTTGAGCGACCAGGGAGGCCCCGGCTCGAGGCCGGGGCACCCTCGATCCTTCGCGCGCCCGCCTAATGCGCCATCAGCACCGGCGTGGTGACGTGCGAGAGGATGTCCCGCGTCGCTCCGCCGAGCACGTATTCGCGAAAGCGCGAATGCCCGTAGGCGCCCATCACCAGAAGCTCCGCGCCCGTTTCGCGCACGCGCTGCGCGAGCGTGGCACTCACCGGCCCGCCCTGACGCGGCTGGGCGGAGACCTCGACCGGGACACCGTGGCGCGCGAGGAAGGTGGCAAGCCGCTCGCCGGGCATCGCATCGCCCGGCGAGGGGTCGATGATGTCCACCTCCACGCGCTTGGCCGCCGTCAGCAGCGGCAAGGCGCGGCGCACGGCCCGCAGCGCCTCGCGGCTGCCGTTCCAGCCCACCAGCACGGTCTCCGGCGCAATGCCCTCCATCCCGGCGGGGCAGACCAGCACGGCCGAGTCGCCGTCGAAAAGCGCGCCCTCGAGCGCCTGGCCCGCCGCCTCGTCCACATCGTCGCCGTAAGGCTGGCACAGGACGACGAGATCCGCGAACCGCGCCTCCGCGCCGAGCACCTGCGCCATGGTGGAGAGCGTGCAGGTCAGTGGCTGCACATCGCCCGCCACGCCAGCCAGCCGCAGCGCCTCGTTCGCCAGCGCCGCGCGCTCCGCCGCGGCCTCGCGCGAATGCGTCACCATGTCGAGCATTGCAGCGCCGCCCGCCGCGCCGAAGGCATAGGGCGGCACGCTCGGATCGTAGCCGAGCGCGAGCACGCTCAGATGGGCGCCGAGGCTGTGCGCGACCCCGGTCGCCGCCGAGAGCCGCGCCGCCGACTGGGCGTCGCCGTCGTGATAGGTCAGGACCGTCCGATACGCCATCGCGTGCTTCCTTTCCCTGCCGCCGCTCAGTTCCGCACCGCGCCGCCCGGGCTCAGCACCGGTGCGAGCACGGCGCCGACCTCGTCGCGCGTGTCGGTGAGAAGCTCGCGGGTCTGGTCGGCGCAGAGCCCGGCGAACTTCCCGGCCTCCTCCGAATAGTCCTTGCCCGCGCGGTCCAGGAACTGGCCGTAGAGCGCGATGGCGTCCTTCGGCGTCCGGCAATGCGCCAGCGCCGAGAGCGTCTCGCGGTCATGCGTCAGGCGCTTTTCGGTGAAGCGCATCATCTCCTCCCCGAGCGCCATCGCCCGGCGCATGATGCGCTGCTGCGCGTCCGCCATTGCGGCGAAGCTGGCGCGGCTGGCCTCGAAAAAGGGCTGGACGTCGTAGATCTGCGGGCGGGTGGTGGGGGCTTCGGTCATGGCCATAGCGTTCTCTCCCATCTGGAACGATCGTTTCAGGCCACACTCTCATGAGTCCCGGAGCGTTCCCTTGATGCGCATCAAGAAGAGAGGGCGTGCGACGCCATCGCCGCGAATTCGTGCACGTTTTCAGCGTGCCGCGGCCGTGATCCCGGTCTCCGGCTGCTGTCCGCTGAGCGCCTGCACGATGCTGTCCGCGGCGGAGCGGGCGATCTCGCGGCGCACGCGGATGACCGCGGAGCCGAGATGCGGCGTGAACACCGTCCGCTCCGAGGCGAGGAGGGCGGGATGCACCGCGGCCGGCCGATCCGCGCGCGCCCAGTCCTCCATCTCGAAGACATCCGAGGCGAAGCCCGCGAGCTGCCCGCTCTCCAGCGCCGCCGCCACCGCGGCCTCCACCACCAGCGAGCCGCGCGCGACATTGACGAGATAGCTGCCGGGCTTCATGGCCGAGAGGAAGGCGGTATCGACCATCCCCGTCGTTTCCGGCGTCAGCGGCACGGCGAGCACCGTGAAATCCGCCTCCGCGATCAGCTCCGAGGGTTCGGCATGGCGCACGGCCAGCGCCGTGGCCTCCTCGGCGGAGAGCAGCCGCTTGTCATGGTAAAGCCGCGTGCAGTCGAAGCCCGCGAGCAGCCGCAGGAGCGCGCGTCCCACGCGGCCCGCCCCGATCACCCCCACGGTGGCGCCGTCGAGCGAGCCTCCGAAGTGGCGCGGGCGCCAGCCATGAAAGCCGCCGCTGCGCACCTGCCGGTCACCGGGCCGATATTGCGCGCGAGCGCGATCATCAGCCCGAGCGCCAGCTCCGCGGTCGGGGCGGTCAGCAGGTCGGGCACGATCGTCGCCGTCACCCCGCGCTCGGCGCAGGCGGCGAGATCCACATTGTCGAAGCCCTTGAAGGCGCCGGCGACGATCCGGAGCCGCGGGCAGGCGTCGAGGAAGGGCGCATCGATCCGCTCCGTCATGAACGCCATCAACGCCTCCGCCCCGGCGCAGGCCTCCGCCAGCGCGCCCGGCGAGAAGGGCTCCGGCCCGGGGTTCATGCGGACCGGGCCGAGGCGCGAGAGCCCCTCCACGATGTCCGCGTCGATCGGTTGCGCCACCACGATCCGGTCCGACATCTGCACGCTCTCACACCCATTCCACAGCTTGGAAGAACGGTCTCCGCCAAGCCGGATTAGAAATCAACATGTTATAATTCTGTCACCGACTTGCATTTCTTCATCGCCATTACTGCGCCCGGTGAGCATGGAGGTGGTTGTGGTTGCGCTCGAAAACACTGCTGGCGACACGGTTGCAGCGCACGCGACACGCCCGATCCTCCGCCTCGCCGATGTCTCGGTCACCTATGCGGGCGGCACGGCGGCGCTCAGCCCGCTCTCGCTCGATCTCTCCGACCGCGAGGTGACGGTGCTGCTCGGCCCCTCCGGCGCCGGCAAATCGACCCTCCTGCGCAGTCTCAACCTGCTGGTCCGCCCCAGCACCGGGCAAGTCGTTTCGCGGGCCCATGGCGCGCTCGAGGACGCCAAGGCGGTCCGCGCGCATCGGCGCGAGACGGCGATGATCTTCCAGCAGCACCAGCTCATCGGCCGGCTGTCGGCGCTGCAGAACGTGCTCACCGGCCGGCTCGGGCGGCACAGCTTCTGGCGCACGCTCGCGCCCTTCTCCGAGCCGGAGCGACGCCTCGCCCTCGCCTGCCTCGACCGGGTCGGCCTGTTCGAGAAGGCGCTCTCGCGCTGCGACGCGCTCTCCGGCGGCCAGCAGCAGCGCGTGGGCATCGCCCGGGCGCTCGCGCAGGAGCCGCGGATGGTGCTGGCGGACGAGCCGGTGGCCTCGCTCGACCCCGCCTCCTCCGAGCGCGTCCTCACCCTTCTGCGCAACATCTGCAAGGAGGACGCGATCCCGGTCGTGATCAGCCTCCACCAGCTCGAATATGCGCGCCAGTTCGCGGACCGCATCGTCGGCCTCTCCGCCGGGCGCATCGTGTTCGACGACGTGCCGGCGCGGCTCGACGAGGCCGCGCTGACGGCGATCTACGGCCGCGCGCCAGCCGCCGCCGCGCCCTGAGCGCCCCCGGCCCCCAACGCCTGCAAACCAGAACCAGGGAGACGACCATGCACCGCCGCTACGCCCTCAAGGCTCTCACCATCGCCGCCAGCTTCGCGCTCGCCGCCCCCGCGCTCGCCGCCGACTACAACCCGGAGACGCTGAAGGTGGCCCTCCTGCCGGACGAGAACGCCGCCACCGTGATCCAGGACAACAAGCCGTTGGCCGAGCATCTCGAGAAGGCCATCGGCAAGGATATCGAGCTGATCGTCACCACCGACTACTCCTCGATGATCGAGGCCATGCGGTTCGGGCGCATCGACGTCGCCTATTTCGGCCCCGCCTCCTACACCATCGCCAAGGACAAGATGCAGGGCGGCGACCTCGATATCACGCCCTTCGCCGCGCGCCTCAAGGGCGACTCGACCACCTACCAGTCCGTGATCATCGCCAATGCGGAGACCGAGATCACCTCGCTCGACGACATCAAGGGTTCGGGCATCGATGTGGCCTACGGCGATCCTGCCTCCACCTCGAGCCATTTCGCGCCGAAATACACCATGATGAAGGCCGGCGTCATGCCGGGCGACGACTACAAGGACAACTTCCTCGGCGCGCATGACGCGGTCGCGGTCAATGTGCAGCGCGGCAATGCGCAGGTGGGCGGGCTCAGCCGTCCGATCTTCGAGAGCCTGATCGAGCGCGGCATGGTCGACCCGGAGAAGGTGCGCGTTCTGACCTACTCGGCGGACATCCCGCAATACCCCTGGGTGATGCGCACCGATCTGGACGCCGCCCTGCAGGACAGCATCAAGCAGGCCTTCTACGGCCTGCAGAAGGGCACGCCGGAGGGCGACGCCGTGCTGAAGCCCTTCAAGGCCGACGGGTTCGCGGCCATCGCGGACGAGGACTACGACATCATCCGCGACATCCGCGCCAACGTCGCGAACTGATCCGCGGGCCCGGCGGCGCTGTCGCCGGGTCCTCCCCCGCCATGCCTGAGCCGGAGCCCAGCCGATGAGCGAGACCACCGCCCCCCGTCAGCCCGGCGTCGGTTCCGGCCGCGGCGCTGTCGAGACCATCCTTGCTGAAGAGCGCCGCGGGCGGCTCTCGCGCATCGGCCAGGTCTGCGCGGTGATGCTCGCGGTGATCCTCTGCCTCTGGGTCACGGAGCTCCTGAACGGTTCCCGGCTCGCCGAGGGCGTGCCCGCCATCGGGGTCCTGATGAGCGAGATGGTGCCGCCCGATTTCTCGCGCTGGCAGCAATGGGTCGGCCCGCTGGTCGATACGATCGCCATGTCCGTGGCCGGCACGGCGCTGGCGGTGGCGCTCTCCTTGCCGCTCGGCTTTCTGGCCGCCGCCAACACATCGCCGAGCCGGACGGTGCACCGGATCGCGCGCCTCGTGCTCAACCTGCTCCGCGCGGTGCCCGAGCTGATCATGGGGATCGTCTTCGTCGCCGCCGTCGGCTTCGGCATGCTGCCGGGCGTGCTGGCGCTTGGTCTCCACTCGGTCGGGATGGTCGGAAAGTTCTTCGCGGAATCGATCGAGCACGCCCATCCCGCGCCGATCGAGGCCGCCGAGGCGACCGGGGCCACGCCCATGCAGGTCGTCACCCACGCGGTGCTTCCCCAGGTCTTTCCCCAGTTCGCCGATGTCACGATGTATCGCTGGGAGTACAACTTCCGCGCCTCTACGGTCATGGGCATGGTGGGCGCCGGCGGGATCGGGACGGAGCTCGTCGGCTCGCTCCGGTTGCTCGACTACCAGCAGGTGGGCGCGATCCTCATCGTCATCCTGATCGCCGTCACCATCGTGGACGGGCTCTCGAGCCTCCTGCGCCGCCGCCTGACCTAGGCCGATCGAAGGACGGGGCGCCGCTCGGGGCCCCGGGCTCGACCCGGGGCCTCCCTGAGGGCGTCCCGATGCGTCAAGGAGGTCCCGGGTCAAGCCCGGGACACCCGCAGACGGCAGCGCCTCAGGCGTTGAGCGCGTTGACGCGTGCGGCGAAGGCCTGCGCCGCCCCGAGCGTCTCCCGTGCGCTGTGGCCGAAGTGGTTGACCTTCAGCTCGATCACCAGCGCCGAGCCGGGGCGGATCGTGAGTCTGTCGGCCAGCCGGTCGAAATCGATGCGGCCGAAGCCCGGCGGGGCGTGCATGTCGCCCACGCCGAAGAACAGCCGCTCGCCCTCCTCGTCCCAGCGGATCGTCGAGGGTACGCCGGTGCAGTCGGAGAAGTGCAGATGGCCCACATGGGGCGCCAGCGCTGCGACCCCCTCGAACAGGTCAAAGCCCTGCAGCACCGCGCCCTGCTGCGCATGGCTCACATCGAGGCACGCGACCACATGGGGATGATCCAGCGCGCCGAGCTGTGCCGCAAGCGCGGCGAGGCTCAACGCGTAGGAGGCTTCGTTGCCGGCGATGATATGACGGTTGGGGCTCATATTCTCGTAGGCGATCGTCACGCCGAGCGCCTGCGCCCGATCCCCCAGGCCCGCCAGCGCCTCGCGCTCGCGCGCAAGCAGCGTCTCCGACTGGTCGGCCCAGACCGACGGGTGCACGCGGCCGGGATGGAAGACTGCAATGCGCGCCTCGCATTCCGCCGCCAGCTCGAGGCTCGCCTCCGCCGCGCGGATCTGCAGGTCGCGATGGGCCTCGTCCATCAGGTTCACGGCGATGGGCGCGTGCAGCGTGTAGCGGGTCGCATGCCGCGCCAGAACCGCGCGCAGCGCCGCCACCCGGTGCGCCACCAGCCTGCAGCCGGAGACCGCGTCGAGCCGCGTGGCCATCAGCTCGCAGACCGTCGCGCCCATCTCCAGCCGCTCGGCGATGCCGCGCTCCAGCAAGGCCAGATCGCCGTCCGCGCCCTTCTCGGTCCCGCTGAAGCCGACCTCCGTGATCCGATCGCGCATTGGCTGTCCTTTCGTGCTCAGCGCTGCAGGGAAGGGTCGAGCCGCGTGCGCAGCCAGTCCCCGAACACGCACATGGAGAGCGTGGTGGCGAAGATCGTGAGGCCGGGCACCACGGCGAGCCACCAGGCCGTCACGAGATAGTCCCGCCCCTCGCCCAGCATCTGCCCGAGCGAGGTCATCGGCGGCCGGATCCCGAGGCCGAGGAAGGACAGCGAGGTCTCGAACAGGATCGTCTCGGGAAAGTTGATGGTGAGCTGCACAATCAGGGGCGACAGGATGTTGGGCAGGATGTGGCGCAGATAGACCGTCCGCGGCTTCGCCCCGAGCGCGTGGATCGCTTTCGCATACCCCTCCTCCCGCGCGCCGAGCACGAGGCCGCGGGTGATCCGCGCATAGCGCTCCCAGCCATAGAGGCCCATCAGGATCAGGAACACGATCCAGGAATTGCCCATGAAGGCGAGCACCGCGAGGGCGATGATGAACCAGGGCATCGCCGCCTGGAAATCCACGAGCGTCGAGATCGCCTCGTCCACCCAGCCCCCGAAATGCGCCGCGACAAAACCAAGCGCGGTGCCGAGGGTCGCGCCGATCAGGGTCCCCAGCAGCGCGAGCAGGATGGAGGTCTGCGTCGCCACCAGAAGCCGCGAGAGCACGTCGCGGCCGAGCTTGTCCGTGCCGAGCGGATGCGCGAGCGTCGAGCCCTCGAAGGGCAGCGGCGGATCGAGCCGCGCGCGCAGATCCATCTGGTCGTAGTCGTAGGGCAGGATCGCGAAGCCGGCGACCGCGACGAAACCCACCAGGGCGAGCACCCCGATGGCGATGCACACGCTGAGGGGCGGCAGGCGCCGGGCCGTGCCCTGATCGACTACGAGCGTCACGCGCGCCCCCGTTCACCGTGGCCCACCCGCACGCGCGGATCGAGCCAGCCATAAAGGAGGTCCACCAGCAGGTTCGCCGTCACCATGGTCAGGGCGATCAGCATCAGGATGCATTGCACCACCGCGAGGTCCCGGTTCGCCACCGCCGTCGTCAGCAGCCGCCCGATGCCGGGCCAGGCGAAGACGTTCTCGGTGATCACCGCCGCGGCCAGCAGCTCGCCCACCCGGAGCCCCACGATGGTGACCACCGGGATCGCCGCGTTGGGCAGCGCATGGAGGCTCATCTGCCGGTAGGGGCCCGCCCCCTTCGAGACGGCCGTGCGCATATAGGGCTTCTCCAGCACGTCGATCATCGCCGAGCGCGTGAACCGCGCCACCTGCGCGCCGAAGGACGTGCCGAGCGTGATCACCGGCATCACGAGATGCAGCCAGGTGTCCGACCCGGAGGAGGGCAGGAGCCGCAGCTGCAGCGAGAAGCCGAGGATCAGCAGGATGCCGAGGAAGAAATTCGGCATCGAGAAGCCGAAGACCGCGAGGCCCATGGCGAAGCGGTCGAGCGCGCTGTCGCGCCAGTAGGCCGCCGCGATGCCGAGCGGGATCCCGAAGGCCAGCGCGAAGCCGAGCGAGGCGAAACCGAGCAG
>JBCBWF010000391.1:0-4791 GCA_039817245.1 Pseudomonadota bacterium
AGGGCGGCGGCGATCAGGACCGCGGCGTCCACCGTCTCCTCCTCCTCCAGCTCGACGAGGCGGACGAGGCGGTAGACCAGCACCATCAGCAGCATGGACCAGAGCGGGACCTCCATCATGGTCCAGACGGTCCAGAGCGCGTAGCCCGGCGTGGCGACGAGGCCGATGAGGGCCACGACGAGCGCGATCTCCGGCGTGGCCCCGAGCCTGCGCGCAAGGACGCGGACAAGGCGGAGCATGGCGAGCACGGAGACAATCGTGAGCCCCGCGGCGAGCAGGACGATCAGGATCTCCGGCTCCGGGCTCAGCAGATAGGCGAGGGTAAGCAGGCCGGTCCAGAGGAGCGAGGTGGCGCCCTCCACGCGCTCCCCGCCCACATTGTAGACGTAGCCGGCCCCGTTCGCGATGTTCTCGGCATAGGCGCGCATGATGGCCGCGTCGTCGATCCCGATGATCGGCGGCTGGCCGCCCAGCGCCCAAGCGAGCGCCGAGCCGGCGACCACGGCGAGGATCGCCAAGGCAATGTCCAGCCCGACATGTTTTGCGGCCATTGTGCCAGCCTCGAGCTTGCCTAGAAGGAGAGCCGAGAAAAGATGCGCTCTGGGATCAGTTTGATGATGGTCATCACCAGAAGCCATTTGAGATCGTAGTAGACCATCCGCTTGCGATCGAGCGCGCGCAGGATGGCGGCAGCGATCTTTTCGGGCGTTGTGGTGAGTGGGCCCGGAAGATCCATGCCTTCGGTCATCGAGGTGGCGACGAAGCCGGGCTTCACGGTGAGGATATGGAGCTTCGTGCGCGCGTATTTCTGGCGCATGCCCGAGAGATACTCGGAGAAGCCGGCCTTAGCGGCGCCGTAGACATAGTTGCGCGCGCGCCCGCGGTCGCCGGCGACGGAGCTGATGCCGATGATGGCAGTCTCGCCGTCGATCTTGGCGAGGCGGCGGCCGGCGGCCTCCAGCGCGAGCGCGGGGCCGGTGAAGTTCGTCTCGATCACCATGGCCGCGCGGGCCGGATCGGCGGCGTTCTGCTCCTGATCGCCGAGAAGGCCGACGGCAGAGACGACGATATGCGGCGCCGCGGGCAGGCCATCGAGGAAGCTCTCGATCGTGTCGATCTCGAGCGCCTCGTAGCGGTGGCAGGTCACATCCGCCTTGGTGCGCAGCGCCAGATCGGTAGCGTCGCGCTCCAGCGCCTCCGGCGAGCGGGCGGCGAGCATGACCGGGTGGCCGCGCTCGGCGAAGCCATGGGCCATGGCGCGGGCGATATCCGAGCGCGCGCCGAGGATGAGGACGGGTCTTTCAGCGGCGGTCACAGCGCGAGCCTCCGGGACATGAGCGAGCCGAAGGCGCGGTCGGCGCCGGTGCGGTTGCGGAAACGGCGGTATTCCTCGGCCTGGCCGCCATATCCGGTCTCGAAGCTGCGCTGCGACATGCGGCTGTCCTTGGCGAGATAGAGCCGGCCGCCATGGGCCTCCACGATCTCGTCCAGCCGGTCCATCAGCGTGAGCGAGGCGCTGGAGAGCGAGAAATCGAGCGCCAGCGTGTAGCCCTCCATCGGGAAGGAGAGCGGACGGTCCGCCGCGCCCGCCCCGAAGCGCTTCAGCACCGCGAGGAAGGAGCCGAGATTGGCCGCGCTGATCGCCTCGAGCACCTCGCGCATGCCCTCGCGCGAAGTCTCGAGCGGCAGGACAAACTGGTACTGCGCGAAGCCGGAGCGGCCATAGATGCGGTTCCAGCCGAGGACGGCGTCGAGCGGGTAGAAGTAGCTGTCCCAGTCCAGGAGCTGGCTCTGGGGCGCGCGCACGCCGGCGCGGTAGTAGAGCGCGTTGAAGGCGCGCACGGTGAGGCCGTTGAGCGCCCAGCTCGGCGCGTCGATCGGGATGGATTTGACCTTGCGCTTGGCCACGTGGAAGGGGCTGGAGCGGCGGTCGCGCGTGAGATCCTCGGGCCTGGCATGCTCGCCGAGATAGATGAGCGAGCGGCCGAGCGCCTTGCCGGAGCTGAGGCAGTCGATCCAGGCGACCGAGTAGGTCGCGTCCATCCGGCTCTCGAAGACGTCGATCGCGGCGTCGAGATCGGGGGCGACCACGGTCTCCTGCCGGATCCAGGCGCTCTCGATAGGGATGAGCCGGAAGGCGGCGCGCAGGATGTGCCCGGTGAGGCCCATGCCGCCGATGGTCATCCGGAACAGCTCCTCGTTCTCCTGGCTCGAGCAGCGCAGCACCGTGCCGTCCGCGCTCACCAGGTCGAGGAAGTGGACATGGTCGCCGAAGCTGCCGGCGACGTGGTGGTTCTTGCCGTGCACATCCGCCGCGATCATGCCGCCGACGGTGACAAACTTGGTGCCCGGGGTGACCGGCAGGAACCAGCCGCGGGGCACGAAGAGCTCGAGGATCTCGGCCGATGTGACGCCGGCCTCGACGAAGAGCGTGCCGGTTTCCTCGTCGAAGGAGAGGAAGCGGTTGCAGCGCTCGCTCAGCACCGTGAGCGGCGGGTTGATCGCGCAGTCGCCATACCCGCGGCCGCGGCCGTGGACGATGGCGCCCTGGCCCTTATCGCCCTGCCCCGTCGCGCCATTGCCGAGTTCGCCCGAGGGCGCTTTCCGGCCGAGGGCGGTGGGGGTGAGATGCGCGATCCGGCAGTCGCGCCGGGGCCAGCGGCCCCAGCCGGTCAGCTCCATCGCGCTCACGCCGCCGCCTCCCGGTCCGTGAAGACGAAGCGTTTGTCGAGCTGGTACTTGGTCGTGTAGCCGATGGTCAGCCCGATGACGGCGCCGAGCTCACGCATTTCCTGCGTGCCCCAGATCAGGTGGAAGCTGTACTCGGTGCCCCAGAAGATGAAGGTCGTGGCGACCCCCATCAGCGTGTAGAGCCCGAAGAGCCGGCCATGCGCGGCCACACCGGTGCTGCGATCCTTGAAGATCCAGCGCTTGTCGAGCACGAATTTCGTGACGAGCCCTACGGCGGTGCCGACCAGGATGGCGAAGGGCACGCCCCAGTCGCCATCGTAGACCGACAGGCTCACGCGCTGCGCACCAAGATTGGTAATCGTCGCGACGACCGCGAATGCGGTGTAGAGAACGACCAGCGATGAGAGCCTCATAGAACCGTGCTCGCCACGACCAGCAGCATCGCGAAGCCGACAACGCCGATGCTCACCTTGTCCTTCAGCGCGAAGACGATGGGATCGTCATCCATGTCGCCGCGATGGGAGATGAGCGTCATCCGCCCGACCCAGTAGAGCAGGAGCGCGCAGACGCACCAGAGAAGCTCCGGCACGCCGTAGAACTGCGCGACCTTCTCGCTGGAGATGTAGAGCGCGAGGACGAGCACCGAGCAGTAGCCCGAGGCGAGCGCGATGGCGAGGACGACCGGCAGATCGTCCACCCGGTAGCCGCGCCCGGCGATCCAGTTTCCGCCGCGCTTGGCGAGGTCCTTGATCTCCGACTGCCGCTTCACCGCGGCGAGCGAGAGGAAGAGGAACATCGAGAAGGCGAGGAACCAGGTGGAGAGCTCCACGCCGGCCGCCACGCCCCCGGCGACGATGCGCGTGGTGTAGAGCGCGCCCAGCGTCCAGATATCCACGATGGCGCGGCGCTTCAGGTCCATCGAATAGGCGGTGGTGAGGATCAGGTAGCCGATCAGGACCGCGAGGAAGCCGAGCGATGTCAGCGCTGCGATGATCAGCGAGGTGCCCACCAGCGCGCCCGCCGCGATCACGCCGCCGGTGACCGGAATGTCCCCTGCCGCGAAGGGCCGGCGGCACTTGCGCGGATGGTTCCGGTCCGCCGGCAGGTCCAGCATGTCGTTGATGAGATAGACGCTGGAGGCCGCGAGCGAGAAGGCGAGGAAGGCGAAGAAGGACGGCACCATCGCCGCCATGTCATGCGCCGCGGCCGCCGGGGCGAAGACCAGGAGGTTCTTCAGCCACTGATGCGGGCGCATCGCCTTCAGGTAGCGCTTGGCCGCGCCGGTGCCGGTGGGGCGGTCGGCGACGAGGTGCTGCGCCTCGGTGTCGATGCTGTCCACCTCGGCGCGCAGCGTGTCGGAGACGCCGACGGTGATGGCGCGGCGGGCCCGGGTCCAGACCGCGAGATCGACCTTGGCGTCGCCCACATAGTCGAACCCGCCCTCGCCGAAGCGCTCGACGAGCATGGCCGCCTTGGCCTCGCCGCCGAGATTGCGCGTGCCGTCCGAGCCGTGGAACTCGTCGAAGAGCCCGGTCGCCTCGGCGACCATCGCCACCTGACGTTCATCGGAGGCGGAGACGAGCGCGGTGCGCCGGCCTTCCGCGCGGGCCTCGCGCACGAGGGCCACGACCGCCTCGTTGAGCGGCAACGTGTCCGCGCCCACAAGCGCCTCGGAGGCAATCTTGCTCTTGAACGCAGCCTTGCCCTCCTTCAGCCACCCGGAGAGGCGAAAAAGGTTGACGGGATTATTTGCAACGAGGCTAAGGATCGCTTCATGCAGCGTATCCGTTCTCGCCAATGTGCCATCCAGGTCGACGACGAGGGGGACATCCGCGACGTCCGCCGCGACGGCCTCCATGGCACTTTCACGTTCAGTCATTGCCTGCAAACCAACCACCCCGCTGGCACACGCTTTTCGAAACACAGTTATCTTAACGGGGTAAAAGGACCACCCCGATCCACCTTACCACCGCCGCGAAATGTTCTTCATTTTGCACCGCAATGCAATTCATATTTTCAACGCACTTATCTCGAAATGAGACAATGACTGTCTGCAATTGGCGCATAGGTCCGATACGGGACGCGAAAATTCGAGTGTGA
>JBCBWF010000121.1:0-12370 GCA_039817245.1 Pseudomonadota bacterium
GGCGGAATCGCCGCGCTGCGCGCGCCGATGCGTGTCTGGCTCTCGTCACCCTCCGGGTTCCTCGAGCGGTGGGCCAAGCCGCACCGTCGCACCGTGGCTGGAGGCGGCGGGGCCAACGAGATGCGTTGGCGCCGTTTTGCTGAGAGAACCGGCAGGGCCGGTTCTGGGCGAGCCTGTCTGCAAGAGCCTCGGCGCGTCAAGGACGGGCCGGCTGCGCCGGTCGCTGGCGCGATCCTTGACCCGCCGAGGCCCTCGCGGTGTGGCGTCCGGGCGTCCCGGCCTCGAGCCGGGGCCTCCTTGACTGTGCCGCGGGGCCCAAGGCCCCGCTTGGCTGCGCGGAAGACGGCCGCATTCCTGTCCGGCCCGCTTCGGCCGCGGTCAGAAAGGTCGTTTCTCGCGGCTGCACTTCCGGTCCGCGATCCGCTTGAGCGATGGAGGCCTATCGCTCCGCGGCTGCCCCCAAGGTCAACACTGCCTTTATGTTCTTTATATGTTCACTTTTTGGGGCCAACGATGTCGTGGGTGGGAGCGGTCGCAAGGATGGATTCGAGTGGCGCGAGACCTCAGCCACCGAAGGTCCCGGTCGCCAGCGCTTCGGGGTTGCGCAGCACGATCTGCTGGCGCGAGACTGCGATTAGCCCGTCCTTCTGCATCCGGTCGAGCGAGATCGACACCCATTGCCGCGTCGCCCCGACCATCATCGCAAACTGTTCGTGGGTGATGCGCCGGTCGATGGCGGTGCCCTCAGGGCTCGGCCGGCCATAGGTGTCGGCCAGGACCAGGAGGAGGACGCGCAGCCGTTCCGCGATCGACCGCGTGCCCAGCATCTGCACCAGTGCCGAGTAGCATTTTCCCTTTGCCACCAGACCGTTGATGATCGCAATGGCGATCGCGGGATGCTGCTCGGCAAGCGCCCGCAGCGCCGCACCCGGCAGGAACAGCACATCGCAGGGCTCCGGCGCATCGGCCGACCAAACATGCCGGCCGCCGCCGAAGACCTCCGGCCCGCCGACGAAATGGCCGACTGTCCAGTAGGCCAGGGTCATTTCGCGCCCGGTATGGCCCACATAGAAGGTGCGCACGCGCCCGGTCTCGATCAGCCAGACGCCCGTATGCGGGTCGCCCTGGAAGAACAGGCCCTCGCCGCGGTCGAGCCGCACCGGGGTCCCGCGGGCGCGCAGGGCCGCGCGCTCGCTGTCGCCGAG
This sequence comes from Pseudomonadota bacterium, assembly GCA_039817245.1. Taxonomy (GTDB): domain Bacteria; phylum Pseudomonadota; class Alphaproteobacteria; order Rhodobacterales; family Rhodobacteraceae; genus Thermohalobaculum. The sequence continues at coordinate 1,206 of JBCBWF010000121.1, forward strand.
CGTGTCGAGAAAGCCAGCCCCCTCGTTCAGGTCGGTGAAGGGCTCGGAGAGAAAGAGGGCGCTCGGCTCGAAATCGCCCGGGTCTCGGCGGGGCCTGTCGGAGCCGGCCATCAGTCCCGCGGCGTGCTGGCGAGATAGGCGGCAAGCGCCGCGATGGCCGCGTCGTCGAGCCCGGCGGCGCGCTCGCGCATCACCCCGCCCGGGTCGTTCCCGCGCCGGCCCTCACGAAAATCCTCAAGCTGCTTAACGAGATAGCGTTCATGCTGGGCGAAGAGACGGGGCGGGACAAGGCCCTCGGGCGGGTCCGCGGCGCCGTGGCATGCCGCACAGTCGAGCTCGGCATAGAGGCGCGCGCCGGCGGTCGCGTCGCCCTCGGGCGCATCCGGCTCCGGCGCATCCTGGCGCGCGAACCAGGCGGCGATCGTGGGAATGTCCGCCTCCGCCACCTCCGTCACGATCGCGCTCATCTGCCCGCCATCGTTGCTGCGCAGTCCCGCGCGGATATCGTGGAGCTGCTTCTCGATATAGGCCGCGCGCTGGCCGGCGAGGCGGGGGAACTTGGCGCTGTGCGAGAGCCCGGTCAGCCCGTGGCAAAGACCGCAGACCTCGTAGGGCTCCATGCCCTCCGTATCGATCATATCCGCCGGCACCGGCGCCGGGGCGGCGAGAGACGCGGCGAGCAGCAGCGCCGGGAGGAGGGTGCGGCGCCCGGAGGCGGCCCCGGGCTCGACCCTGGGCCTCCCTGGAGGCCGCGCGAGGAGCGCCCCGTGGTCAGGACCCATCGGCGTTGTCATGCTGCATGTTGTGGTGCGCACCGTGGTCGTGCCCGGATCTTGCGGTGTGACGGCGGATCGTGGCCGCGACATCCAGCGTCTCGCCATTGGCGAAATGGAGGGAGAGCGCAACGCTGCCGCCCTCTTCCTGGGGGCCCGCGGGCTGCAGGAGCATCACGTGCAGCCCCCCCGGCTCGAAGCGCGCCGTGGCGCCGGGGGGCAGGGCGAGCTCGGCGACGGAGACCATCGCGGCGAGCCCGTCGAACTCCCGCGTCTCATGCAGCGCCGCTCCGCCATAGCCCTCGGCGGAGACGCCGGTGAGGCGGCGCTCGGCCCCGGAATGGTTCATCAGCGTGAAATAGGCGGCGTGGACGCGGACTCCCGGCGGGGCCAGCGGCGACCAGGCATCGGCCACCATGAGCCCGCCCGCATGGGCCTGCTGGGGTGCGAAACCGAGGGAAAGAAACCCGGTAAAAGAAACAAAAAGGAGGCGCGCGAGGAGCCGGGTCATTGCGCGGCCTCCCGGCGATGCTGGATCTGCAGGCGCGCGAGGAACTCCGCCGTGGGCCCCGCATCGAAGGGCGGCTGGATCTTGGCGCGGAGCCGGCCCTCCGGGTCGATCACCGAGACCGCCGAGCTGTGCTGCACGTCGTAGTCCTCGCCCTCGCCCACGAAGCGGTACGCGCTGTCGGTCGCCTCGACCACACGGTCGATCTCCACCCGCGGGCCGGTCACGCCGAGAAAGTCCGGATGGAAGTGGCGCGCATAGTCGCGCAGGCCCGCGCGGTCGCGGTCGGGATCGACGGAGAGAAAGACCACCCGGGGCACGTTGTCCGGCCGCACCCGGAGCGAGACCTCGGCGATGACATGTTCGAGATTGGTGAGCGTGAAGGGGCAGACATCCGGGCAGTTGGTGAAACCGAGCATCACCAGCGTCCAGCCGCCGCGGATCTCCGCCTCGGTGAAGGCGCGCCCGTGATGGTCGCGCAGCGCGAAGGCCGGGATCGCGGCGGGCTCGTCGAGGATGACGCCGTTGGCGGTCTCCGCCGGGGCGGGCTCGGTCACGGACAGCAGGATGGCGAGGAAGGCGGCGACGAGGCGGGCGGTGCGCGGGATCCGGCTCACAGGTTCTGCTCCTCGAAGGCGCGCAGGCTCTCGGCGCGGATGCGCGCGAGGCAGTTGCGCTTGAGTTCGGTGAAGACCGCCTCCGTCGCCATTTCCGGCTTGCGGGGGCGGGGCAGGGGCACGCGGATATCGTCGATGATCCGGCCGGGCGCCGCGCTCATGATCAGCACCCGGTCGGCGAGGAACACCGCCTCGTCCACGTCGTGGGTGACGAAGAGCACGGTGGTGGAGAACTCGCGCCAGATCGAGAGCAGGTTCTCCTGCATCATCAGTCGGGTCTGGGCGTCGAGCGCGCCGAAGGGCTCGTCCATCAGGAGCACGGCGGGGTAGTTGGCGAGCGCGCGGGCGATGCCGACGCGCTGCTGCATGCCGCCGGAGAGCTCGGCCGGGTAGCGGTCTCCGAAGGCCGCGAGGCCGACCATGTTGAGGAAGGTGTTGGCGATGGCGGTGCTCTCGCCGCGGCCCTTGCCGGCCATGCGCGGACCGAAGGCGATGTTCTCGCGCACGGTTTTCCAGGGCAGAAGCGAGTATTGCTGGAAGACCATGCCGCGGTCGGGGCCGGGCTTCTGCACCCTCTGCCCGTCGACCGAGACCGCGCCGGTGCTGGGCGCGACATAGCCGGCGACGGTGTTCAACAGCGTGGACTTGCCGCAACCGGAGGGGCCGAGCAGGCAGACGAACTCGCCCGGTTCGATGGAGAGCGTGGTGGTCTCGACGGCGCGGTGGGCCGTGGGGCCCTCGCCGAAGGTGACCGAGACGCCGTCGATCTCCACGGCGCCGCTGCGGCCGGGGGCGGCCGGTTCGGGCTCGGGGCGGGTGAAGCGCAGGATGTCGAGCATGGCGGGGCCTCAGGAAGCCGCGGGAACGTCGGAGGGGCCGGGCACGAGGGCGGGCCGGCTGCGGATCCAGGCCAGCGCCGCGACGCTGGCGAGCAGAAGCGTGAAGCCCGTGCCCGCGACCCAGCCGCCGATGCCCTCGAGCGCGAGCGAGGTGGAGACGCCGACGCCCATCATGGCGAGGCCCACGACCCAGGAGGGCGTGGCGCAGCAGACGACCCAGCTCATGGTCGCGTTGGTGAGGAGCACGAGGCCGGCGCCGAGCGAGGTGGCCGCGCCCGAGCTGCGCACCGTGGCCGCCGGGCAGGCGCCGCTGCGCGCGAGCGCGAAGGCGAGGCCCACGAGGGCGCCCATAACGAACAGCACCAGCATCTTGGCGGGCACCACCGAGAGCGCCCATTCCGAGATGCCGTTGCCGTAGTCGTAATTCATGAAGCCGACCTCGAAGAGCCATTCATTGGCGATGATCGGGCCCATGTCGCGGATCGAGGGGGTGCCCTCGACGATGCGCCAGACATTGCCGGGCCAGTCATAGGCCACGGCGTAGTTGGGCAGGTTGCCGAAGCGCAGGATCAGCGCCAGCAGCAGAACGCCCTGATAGAGCACCGCGGTGGCGAGGCCGACGAGGGCGAGCATGCGCCAGCGCGCGCGCATGGTCTGCCAGACGAGGGTGAGCGCATCCGTCATCGTGTCCTCCGCTGCCAGGCCAGGAACGGGGCGGTGAGGCGCTGCACGCCATAGGTGGAGAGCGTGCCGAGGCCGCCGATCACCAGCATGCCCACGACGATGTCCTGGTAGTTGATGAGCGAGTAGGCGTTCCAGGTGAAGTAGCCGATGCCGTACTGGCCGGAGATGATCTCGCCGGCCAGGAGCGAGAACCAGGAGACCCCCATGCCGATTGCCAGCCCCGCGGAGATGGAGGGCAGGGCGGCCGGCAGCACCACATGCCAGAAGATGGCGAGCCGGGTCGCGCCGAGCGATCGGGCCGCGCGCACCAGAACCTCGGGGGTCTGCTCGACCCCGTGGAGCGTATTCAGAACGATCGGGAAGAGCGCGCCGAGGAAGGTGATGTAGATGATCGACGCTTCCTCCGTCGGCCACATCAGGATCGCGAGCGGGATCCAGGCGACGGCGGGGATGGGGCGGATGATCTCGATATACGGCATCACCAGCGCGCGGGCGAGGCGCGAGCGGCCCATGGCGAGGCCGAGCAGGATGCCGATGACCGTGGCCAGCGCGTAGCTGATGAGGATGCGCTCGAGGCTGACCCCGATATGGACGTAGAAGACCTGCGTGCCGAGATGCTCGATGAAGGCGGTGAAGACCTTCGCGGGCGAGGGCACGTTCTGGAAATCCACATAAAAGTCGAGATTCACCGCGGTGGCCCAGTGCCAGAAGACGATGCCGGCGAGGAGCGAAAGCGCCGTGATGCCCAGGCTGCGCAGGCGCGCGGGCGGAAAACTGCGCGCCAGCCAGGCGGCGGCCGGGGCGAGCGGCGCTGCGGGCGCAGCGGCCGTTGGGGGCGTGGACGGCGTGTCGCCGCCCGGGCCGGGGGCGGCGGCTGGGGTATCGGCGGCCGGGGTCTCTGCGGCGGGGCCGGGCGGGTGGCCGGCATCGGGCGCGACGGTGTCCGCGACCCTTTCTACGGCTTCCGGCGTGGCGCGTATCGTCTCCATCCTCGCGGTCCTGACCTTGCTGGCTGGCGATGCGGCTCGGCTTTAGCGGCTTCGTTCGCCGAGGGCCGCGCGGGCGGTGCCGCGCGGCCCTTTCGGCTGAGGCGTGAGGCGCATCAGCTCGCGGAGCTGGCGATCGCCTCCTCGAAGTCGATCACGGCGCCGCCGACGCTGGACGCATGCGCCTCGGCCTCGCCCTTGCGCAGGAAGGTGGCGAACCCGTCCGGGCCCTTCACGTAGAAGGCGGTCTTGCCGAAGAGCTTGAGGCCGGTCTCGACGTCGTAGACATAGGTGGCGTTGATCTTGGCGCCGGTGGCGCGCATCTCGGCCACGGCCTTCAGGAAGGCCGGCAGGTCGGGATAGGTGGAGATGCCGTCGCGCGCGTGCCAGATCTCCATCGGCAGGCCGGCATTGGCGGCCTCCGGATCGACCATCTCGGCCTTGGCGGCGGCGTAGTCGAGGCCGAGCTCGGTATAGGCGGCCTCCACATACTCCTCGGTGATCCAGGCGTCGAAATCGAGCGGCGGGATCGCCTTCTCACGCTCGAGCACGCCGTGGTTGAACTGGAGCGCATCGACCCAGGGCTGCTTGATCGTGGGATCGAGGGTGAGGTGGCCGCCCTTGGAGAAGTAGAGGTAGAGCACCTCCTTCTCGACGCCGGTCCACTTCTCCATGAGGTCCACCGCGCGGGTCGGGTCCTCGTTGATCCAGATCCCGGCATCGTAGACGGCCTTCACGAAGGCGGTGACGACTTCGGGGTATTCCTTGGCGAAGTCCTCGCGCACCACGACGCCGTGCAGATAGGGCACGCCCGTCTCGGAGCCGTCATAGATCTTCCGGCCGGTGCCGCGGAACTCCATGATCTCGGACCAGGGGCAGAAATCGGAGTGGGCGTCGATCTTGCCGGCGGCGATGTTGGCGGCCCCCACGGCGGGCGACTGGTTCTTCAGGACGTACTGGTCGGTGGTGATCTCGTTGTCCTGCATCGCCTTCAGCAGCATGCCCCAGGCGGCGGAGCCGACGGGGGTGGAGACCTCCTTGCCGACGAGATCGGTGATCTGGAAGAGGTCGCTGTTGACGGGGACGACGATGGCGTTGCCCGAGCCCTTCAGGTTGTAGCCGGTGCCGGCGACATAGAGGGTGCGCAGGCTCTCGGTCTCCTGGAACTTCGCGCCGTTCACGATCAGCGGGTAGTCGCCCATGACGCCGAAATTGAGCTTGCCGGCGAGCATCTGGTTGGTGATCGGGCCGCCGGAGGAGTAGTCGGCCCAGGAGATCTCGTACTCCACATCGGCGTATTTGCCGTCCGTGGGCAGGTGCTTCTCGAGCAGGCCCAGCTCCTTCACGACGATGCCTGCGGTGTAGGTGTCGGTGCACATGCTCTGGTGCCCGACGGCGATCTCGATGGTCTCCCCGGCGCTTGCGGTGCTCGCGAGGAGGGCGAGGGCGAGCGCGAGGCCGGCGGATTGTGCAGTGCGATGCATGGGCAGCTCCCTGGCTTGCGAATTCTTGTCAGTATTTGTGACGGGGATGGGGCTGTCCACAGATTCCGCGCAGTGAGAGGTGAGAAAAGTGTCAGTGACGCCAATGTGCGCAGAGTGTGGGCGATCTAATGAGCAGAATGCACGCTGACTAGGCATGACTAGTAGCAATTGGCAACTTGGGCGTGTGGGTGTGGGGGAGGGTGCGCGCAGGGCGATTCGTATTCGAAGGAAAAATCGGGCGTAAAATGGGGTCTACCGTATGAATTCAGAGATTATTACTGTGCATAGAGAGTTGCGACACCGGAGGTGCCGCAAATACTTCGCAATGCTGCGGCGCACTCAGGCGGCGCCGGCCTCGATCCGCGTCAGCGCCCAGCGGACGTTCTTGCGCACATCCGGGTCCGGATCGTCGCGATAGGGGGCGAGGAAGGGCTCGCCTGCGGGATCGGCGATCTCGCCGAGGGCGGCGGCGCATTCCTTGCGCAGATTGGGTAGGCCGAGCGCCATGAGCGGGCCGATCCGGGGCACCGCGGCGGTGATTTTCATGCGGCCGAGGCTGCGGACGGCCTTGAGGCGGACCTGCCAGGCCTCGTCCTCGAGCACGGCCATCAGCGGCTCGGCGGCCTCGGCGCGGGGGGCCTTGCCCAGCGTCTCTGCGGCGGCCTCGCGGACCTGCCAGTCGGTATCGCCGAGGGCGGCGACGAGGCCCTCCTCCGCGCGCCCGAGCAGCGAAAAGCCGAGGGCGGCGACGGCGGTGCGGCGCACGGCAGGGGCGGGATCGGTCGAGGCGCTGAGAAGCGCGGGGAGCGCCTGCTCGTCCTTCAGCCAGCCGATCACCGCGACGGCCTCGGCGCGCACGGCCACATCGGCGTCCTCGAGCGCTGCGATGGCCGGGGCGAGGGCCTCGGGGGCGCGCAGTTCCTTGAGGCCGCGGAAGGCATGCTCGCGCACGAAGGGGCTGGGATGGGTGAGATGGGGCAGGATGGACGCGGCGGCGGCGCTGTCCTTGATCTCGGCGAGGCTGGCGGCGGCGGCCCCGGCCACGGCGGTCTCCGGATCGGCGAGCGCGGCGGCAAGGGCCGCGGCGGTCTCCGGCCCGTCGAACTCGCCAAGGGCCTGCGCGGCCTGCTGGCGCACGCCGGCATCGGCGTCGCCGAGCGCGCGGGCGAGGAGCGGGATGGCCGCGGGCTGGGCGCTGTCCGCCAGCTCCATCACCGCGACGCGCCGCGCGCCGGGCTCGGGATCGTCCAGCGCCTCGGCCAGCTCGTCGATATCGGCGAAGTCTTCGAAGATTCCGCTCATTGCGGCCTCATTTCAGCAGGTATGGCAAGTTGACCGTCACTGCCCCGGTGGGACAGTCGGTCTCGCACGGCATGCAATACCAGCATTCATCGTACTTCATGTAGGCCGTTTTGCCCCCGTCGGCGGTGTCGACGATGCGCAGGACATCGAGCGGGCAGACTTCGACGCAGACGGTGCAGCCCTTGTCGGCGATGCACTTGTCGTCGTCGACGACGACGGGGACGATAGTTGCGGTCTGGGCGAGCGGCATGGGGCGGATCCTCCTACTCGGCCGCGACGGGCTTGGCGCCGACGCGCTGCTGGTAGTAGGCGTCCTTCTCGTCGTCGCCGATCTCCACGATGAAGGGGGCGACGGGGCGCTTCCGGATGTCGATCTTGCCGTCCGCGGTGCGGGTCAGGATGGTGTGGCAGCGCCAGTTCTCATCGTCCCGGCCCGGATATTCGACGCGGTTGTGGTAGAGGCCCCAGCGGCTCTCGGTGCGGAACAGGGAAGCGCTGGCGGCCATGTCGGCGCAGTCGAGGATGGAGGCGGCCTCGAGGGCGCGCATGAGCTCGTGGGCGTCGCGCACCCGCATGCCCTGCTCCATATCCTCGCGCACCTCGGCGAAGCGGTCCTGGGCGAGCTGCATCTTGCGCGTGACCTTGGGGGGCTGGAGGTAGTCGTTCACCAGCCGGCGGGTCTTGTACTCGATCTGGTTGGGCGGGATGCCGTCGTCGCGCCTGGTGGGGGCGAGGACGCGCATGCGCTCGGCCTCCACCGCGCTCTCGTCATAGGCCGCGTGGTCCACATCCGCGATCCAGCCGGCTGCGTGCTCGCCGGCGAAGGCGCCGTTGGTGAAGGCGCCGAGCATGTAGTTGTGGGGCACGTTCGCCATGTCTCCGGCGGCGTAGAGGCCGGGGATGGTGGTCGTCGCGTTCTCGTCCACGAAGACCCCCGAGGCGGAGTGGCCGGAGCAGAAGCCGATCTCGGAGATATGCATCTCGACCATGCGGTGGCGGTAATCGGTGCCGCGGCCCTCGTGGAAATGGCCGCGGGTGGGGCGTTCTACGTTGTGCAGGATGCGCTCGATCTCGCTCACCGTCTCCTCGGCGAGGTGGTCGAGCTTGAGGAAGACGGGGCCGTTGCCGGACTGCAGCTCGTCGTAGAACTCCTGCATCATCTGGCCGGACCAGTAGTCGCATTCGATGAAGCGCTCGCCCTTGGCATTGGCGGTGTAGGCGCCGAAGGGCCCGGCCACATAGGCGCAGGCGGGGCCGTTATAGTCCTTGATGAGCGGGTTGATCTGGAAGCATTCGAGGTTCGCGAGCCCGGCGCCGGCGTGGTAGGCCATCGCGTAGCCCTCGCCGGAATTGGCCGCGTTCTCGTAGGTGCCGTAGAGGTAACCGGAGGCGGGCAGGCCGAGGCGGCCGGCGGCCCCGAGGCACATGATCACGGCCTTGGCGCGGACCACCAGGAACTCGGCGGTGCGGGTGTTGACGCAGATCGCGCCTGCGATGCGGCCCTCGCCCGTGAGCAACCGCGTGGCCATGTAGCGGTTCGAGATGTTGATGCGCGCCTTGCGGAGCTGGCGGTAGAGCGCCTTCTTCACCGTGTCCCCGTTCGGCATGGGGAGCACATAGGTGCCGATATGGTGCACCTTCTTCACGTCGTACTCGCCGTTCTGGTCCTTCTGGAAGCGGATGCCGAAGCGGTCGAGCTCCTGGATCACCTCGTAGCAGCCCTCGGCGTAGCGGTAGACGGGCGCCTGGTCGACGATCCCGTCATTCGCGATGGTGATCTCCTTGGTGTACTGCTCGGGCGTGGCGTGGCCGGGGATGACCGCGTTGTTGAGCCCGTCCATCCCCATCGAGATCGCGCCGGAGCGCTTCACATTGGCCTTGTCCAGCAGCACCACATTGGCGCCGGGATTGGCCCGTTTCGCGCGGATCGCGGCCATGGGGCCGGCGGTGCCTCCGCCGATCACCAGGATATCGCAGTCGATGCGGCTCATCCCGTGACGAATCTCGTCCATGCAGACCTCCGGTTTCGCTGAGGGTAACGTGCGCTGCGGCGCAGCACGGCACTGTCAATTAATTGCCAAGCCCGGCCGCGATTTCGCGCAGATAGGGCCAGGGGTAGATCGCGCGGTCATGCCCGTCGGAGAAGGCGATGTTGACGCCCATGGCGCCGACGGCCTCCATCGCGGTGATGGCGATGTCGGGCGGGACCGTGAGGGCGCCGTCGAGGCGGGCGCGCTGGGAGGCCGCGTCGCGCGCTTCGGCGCGGAGCGTGGCGGCGGGGATCTCGTCCGGTTCACGGTCCGGCCAGTGGATGCGGAGCGTGCGGGCGTCGGGGGTGACTTCCAGGCGGTCGGGGCGCATGCGTCTCTCTGGCGGGCTTGGTTGGGCGGCCCGGACCTTGGTCGAGCGGGCAGGGCGGTGGGCGCTGCATGCGCGGTTCGGCCGCGCAGGGCGAGCAATTCCTTGACGCGGGCGGCGTCGATCTCGCGCGCGCGGGGCTTATATGCACGCCATGACTTATCGGACCCGAAAGCGCCTGGCGCTGCTCATCCTCGTCGTCGGGCTGCCGCTCTACATCGTGGCGGCGGTCTCGGTGCTGGCGTTGTTCGACCGCCCGCCGGTCTGGCTGGAGCTGCTGGTCTATGTGGCGCTGGGGATCGCCTGGGCGCTGCCCTTTCGCGGGATCTTCCGCGGCATCGGGCAGGCGGACCCGGATGCGGAGAAGGGCGACGGGCCCCGGTAAGGCCCGCCGCAATGGGTGTTACTGGAAGTAGGCGCCCGTGCGCTCCAGTTCCGCCTCGCTCAGCGTGAACACATCCGCGTCGAGCTGGACCAGCGCGCCGTCGCGCACCAGTCGGCCGAAGCCCTTGACGCGGACCTCCAGGTTGCGCGGGCTCTCGCTGGGGATGCCGTCGATCACCTTGAACACCTCCTTGCGCGAGAAGCGCGGCTTACGCGCGGCGTAGGTGAGCCAGGCGGCCGCGCAGAGGATCTGGTCGGGCGGGGTGCGCGCGTCCATCTTCCAGCTGAGCGCCTGGGCGGAGATCGGCTCCGGCGCCGGGGCCTGGCGGGGCCGACCGGCGGGGCGGAAGAGGGCGACAGTGGGCTCGTCGCCAGCGCCCATGCCGCCACCCATGCCGCCGCCTGTTCCACCGCCGATATCGCCGGGGCTCTCGCCGAAGCCGTCGCGCCGGCGCAGCGGGCTTTCGCTGCCATGGGCCGTCTCGCCCGCGCTATCCGCGCCGCCGGCGAAGATGTTGAGGCGCGGGCGGCTGCGCTCGGGGCGCGGGGCCTCCATGGCGCCCGTCCCGTTGGCAGGCCCGTTCGCCGGAGGAGCGGCGGGCGTGTCGATGCGGTCCGCGAGGTCCATGCGCAGGGGCTCCTCGAGGCGGAGGGGCTCCTCCTCCTCCGGCCCGGCGGGCGCATTGAGCCCGGTGGCGGCGAAGGGCTGGGGCTCCTCCGCCATGGGCGCGGCGAAGGGATCGGCGGGATCGCCGCCCACCGGGCTGCCGAAGCCGCCGGGCATGCCGTCCGCCGGCCGCTCGGGCACGCCGAAGATGCTGGAGCGCCGCGGCGGACGGCGGCGCAGGCCGGTGGTCTCGGCGAAGTCCTCGGCCGTCTCCTCCGCAGCCTCGGCCGCGGTCTCGCGCGCGGCGTTGAGGGCCTCGCGGATATCGTCCGCGGTCTCCTCGCCGAGCTTGGTGCCCGCGGCGGCGACCGCTTCGGCGGCGGTCTCCAGCCGGTCCGCGAGCGGGGTTTCGGCCCCGGCGGCGGTCTGCGCGGGCTCCTGCGCTGCCGATTCGAGCGCAGGCTCGAAGCTTGGCCCGAAGCTTGGCCCGAAGCTTGGCTCGGAGGGCAACTCGGCGGCGGGCGCGTCGAGCGGCGTCGCGAAGGCCGCCGTGTCCAGGACCGGCAGCTCCTCATCGGTGGGCGCGGCCGGGGGCATCCCGGCGTCGGGCGCTCCGGCCGCCC
>JBCBWF010000372.1:0-5007 GCA_039817245.1 Pseudomonadota bacterium
GCATCAGCCCGCGCCAGGAATTGCGGCGCGTGCCCTGCTGCCAGTTGGTGAGCTGGGTGACGAGATAGTCCCGCCGCTGGCCGGCGAGCCAGGGGAAGTTGGCGCCGCCGCCGCGCCCGTCTGCCCCGTGGCAGCCGGAGCAGCGGATGACGCCCTTGTGCGGGATGCCGCCCTCGGCGATGGCCTTGCCGCGGGCGAGCACGTCCTCGGCCACCGCCTCGCGGCGCGGATGGGGAGGGGCGAGACCCTCGATATGGGCGCCGATATCGAGACGGTCCTGATCGGAGAGCGAGAGCGCCATGGGCTTCATCTGCGCGCTCTCGCGCCAGTCCTCCGCGAAGGAGACGAGCTGGCGGACGATATAGGTGCGGTCCTGCCCCGCGAGGCGGGGATAGACGCCGTCGGCGGCGAGGGTGACCTTCTCCTGCACGGTGCCCTCTGCGCTGGCCCCGTGGCAGCCGGAGCATTTGGCGGCGAAGAGAGCGGCGCCGCGGGCGGGATCGGCTGGCAGGCCGGCTACCGGCAGGATGGCGAGGAAGTCGCCGTCGGCGAGGTGGAGCTCCTGCGGATTGGGTGGGCGCTCGAGCGTGGCGGCGGGACTGTCCGGCCCCGGCTGGGCCTCGAGCGGCACCGGCGGTCGGGGGTCGTAGTCCCGCCCGAGCAGGGAAGCGACGGCCTCGGCCTGGTCGTCGTAGCTCCGCTGGCGGAGGGGATCGGTGGCGAGATAGGCCGCGCAGGCGAGGATCACCGCGAGCGCGAAGCCGCCCATCCAGAAGGGGATGCCGCGATGGGTCTCCATCGCATGGGCGTCGTAGCGCGCATTGATGCCGGCATCGGAGGCGTTGACCAGCAGGTTGACGGTGCCGCGCAGCTCATCGCCGGGATCGACGCCGGCGACCGCGATGCCGGGGCCGTTGCGCACGGTGAAGGGGATCTCGCGCAGGCCCGTGACGCGGCCCTCCTCCACGGTCTCGACGCGCAGCCTGTGCGCGCCGTCCGGCAGATCGGTGGTGTCGAAGGCGAGGCGCGCGCCGTTCTCGATCTCGCGGAAGGGCTCGGACGCGTCGTCGAGATAGAGCCTGATCGGCATGCTCTCAGTCCTCCAGTACCTGGGCCTTGATGGCCTGGATCCTCGGGCTGTCGCGCCAGGCGAGGGCGCGCACGAACCAGATGGCGCCGCCCGCGACGGAGAGGGCGGCGACGGCGACGACGAGGTAGTCGACAGCCCCCGGCTCGCCGTCGATGGGCATCGGCATGCACTGCTCGCGCAGATAGAGGAGGAGCCAGGTGATCCTGTCGATCATCGCCTCACTCCTGCTTCAGCGCGCGCAGATAGGCGACGAGGTCGACCGCCTCCTGCGTGGGCACGGCGACGAGGCCGGGCGCGAGGATGCTGGCGTCGAAGGCGGCGGCGTAGAGGCCGAACTCGTGGGCCTCCGCCTCGGCGCGGGGCATCACCTCGAAATACCAGGGGAAGGAAGGCATGACGCTCTGCGGCACCATGCTGCGCGGGTTGTAGAGATGCATGAACTGCCACATCCAGCTCGGCTGGCGGGTGCCGACATCGGAGAGATCGGGGCCGGTGCGCTGGGTGCCGGGCATGGGCGGGCGCTGGCCCGCATAGTCCGCCGCCACGGTGGCCCGGCCGTAGGGCGCATCGACGAAGGTGGCGCGGACGAGCTGGGAATGGCAGTAGCCGCAGCCCTCGGCGATGTAGAGCGCGCGGCCGCGGGCGATGCTGGGGTCGGGCGCGGGCTGGGTTGCCATGAGGCGCAGCGTCTCGGCGCGGAGGCTGAGCGCGGGGCGCACGGCGATGACCCAGGAGAGCGCGAAGAAGATTGCGCCGACGATGACCACGAGCGCGACCGGGCGGGTATGGAAGAAATGGTTGATCATGCGCTCACTCCGCCGGCTGCACGGGCGCGCTCGCGCCGGGGCGCGCGAAGGCGGGGCGGATGAAGGCCGCGGGGCGCAGGCGCCAGACGACCCAGAGGAAGATCACGTGGCTCGCCGCCATCAGGCTGCCGCCGATCAGCCGCACCAGCATGTAGGGGGCGATGCCCTCGAGGCTCGCGACGAAGGGCAGCCCCTCGCCCCAGCGCAGCCCCTGGATCGTGCCCGCGATGGTGAGCGACACGAAGTAGATGGCGATGCCGGAGAGCGAGAGCCAGAAATGCCATTTGATGGCGCGGCGCAGGGCCGCGCGCTCCATGACCTCGGTCAGCCGCGGCAGGAGTGCGTAGACCGCGCCGAAGGCCAGGAAGGAGGCGAAGCCGTAGGCGGCCCAGTGGGCATGCGCCACGGTGTAGTGGGTGAAGTGGATGAGCTGGCTGAAATCGCGCAGCCCCTGGAACGAGCCCTGCAGCGAGGCGAGCCCGTAGGTGCAGGTGCCGGCCAGGATGAACCAGCTCGCCGGCTCGCGGCGCATCAGCGCCCAGGAGCCTTTCATGGTGAGCGTGAAGTTGAAGACCGTGGACCAGACCGGGATCATCATGCCGATGCCGAGCATCGCGGCGGTGGAGACGAGCCACCAGGGCAGCGGGCCGAGCACGAAGTGATGCGCGCCGAGCATGGTGTAGAAGACGAGATTGGCCCAGAAGGCGAGGACGCCGAGCGAATAGCTGTAGATCGGCTTGTGCAGCAGGCGCGGCAGCGACCAGTAGGTGATGCCGATCGCCATGGGCGTGAACCAGAGGCCCAGCACGTCGTGCATGTAGTAGCCCTGGATCACCAGCGTCTCGACGCCGTGGTCGAAGATCGGGATGTAGGCGATCACGTAGAGGATCGGCAGCCAGATATAGGAGCCGAGGATGAACCAGTTGGAGATGTACATCTCCTCCACGCGGCGGTGGATGAGCGTCATCAGCACGTTGGCGCCGTTGCAGAGGACCGCGGGGGCCATGACGGCGGCGATGGGCAGGACCCATTCGCGGTATTCGAGCGGGCCGCGGGTGATGCCGAGATGGAGGCTCACCGTGCCGCTGACGAGCGCGATATTGGCGAGGATGAGCCCGGCCCAGGCGAGATCGACCGACCAGAGCGGTCGGCGCGCGCTGCGGAAGACGACGAGATAGCCGAGGCCCATATTCACGAGCGTGAGCCAGCCGAGCAGGATGGTGCTGGTATGCACGGGGCGGATGCGGCCGAAGGAGAGGAGCTCGACGCCGAGGAACTCCGGCGCCCAGAGCTTGGCCGCGAGGATCACACCGTAGAGCGAGCCGAGGAACAGCCAGAGCGCGGCCGAGAGAATGTATGCATAAATGACGGACGGCGTTCCGTCCTGATTCAAAGGCTGTTGCATGGCAAACCCGCTAGCGATGTCTAGCGATTTATAGGGCCGCTCGAAGTCACCTTTGTGAAGCTGGGAGTGCGAGACTGTCCGGCGACTGGCGGTGCCCCGGCGGTGCCCCGCTTTGTATTTCAATGACTTATGGTGTATTTGGCCCCGGGGCGCCTTGAGGGCGCGACTTGCAACCGTTGCGAGACGGGTCAGTCGTCGCCGGGCTGGTGCTGGGGGTCGGGGCCGGCGGGGGCCGCGCCGACGAGGCGGTGGACGCGCTCGCGCGACCACTGGGCGATGACGTAGAGGGCCGGGATGACGAAGACGCCGAGGAGGGCGGAGGCGATCATGCCGGCGAAGACGGGCACGCCCACGCCTTGGCGCGCGAGCTGGGAGGCGCCCTCGGCCACCACCAGCGGGTAGAGGCCGGCGATGAAGGCGAAGCTGGTCATCATGACGGCGCGGAAGCGGGCCCGCGCGCCGTCGATGGCGGCCTCCACGATGCCCATGCCATGCGCGCGGCGCTCCATGGCGAATTCGACGATGAGGATGGCGTTCTTCGCCGCGAGCGCGATGAGCACGACCATGCCGATCTGGGCGTAGATGTTGAAGTCGAGCCCCGCGAGGAGGATGCCGCCGATCGCGCCGCCGACGGCGAAGATCACCGAGAGCAGCACGGCGACGGGGATCGACCAGCTCTCGTAGAGTGCGACGAGGAAGAGATAGGCGAAGAGCACCGCGAGACCGAGGACGACGACGGTCTTGCCCGCGGCCTCCTTCTCCTGCTGGGCGGTGCCGGTCCAATCGTAGCTGTAGCCCTGGGGGAGGCTGGCGGCGGAGACCGCCTCCATCGCCGCGATGGACTCGCCCGAGGAGACGCCCGGCGGAGGCGTGCCGTTGATCGTGACGGAGCGGAAGTTGTTGTAGCGCACCAGGAGCTGGGGGCCGAGGACGACGCGGACATCGGCGACGGCGCGCACGGGCACCATCTCGCCATCGGCGTTGCGCACATGGATGCGCGCGATGTCCTCGACCGTGTCGCGATAGGTCTCCTCGGCCTGCAGGTTCACCTGCCAGGTGCGGCCGAAGAGGTTCATATCGTTGACATAGTAGCCGCCAAGCGAGGTCTGCATCGCAAGGAACAGCGTGCCCACATCGACGCCGAGGGTCTGCAGCTTCTTGCGGTCGAGGTCGAGATAGAGCTGCGGGGTGGCGGCCGAAAAGGTGGTGTAGGCGCCGGTGATCTGGTCGTCGGCATTGGCAGCACCCACGAGCCCCATGGCGGTGGCGCCGAGATCGACCGCGCTGCCGCCCTGCAGGTCGAGAAGCTGGTACTCGAAGCCCGCGCCGGTGCCGAGGCCGATGATCGGCGGCAGGTTGAACGGGAAGGCGATGCCGGCGCGGATGCCGGCGAATTGCTGGCGCGCGTAGTCGATGGAGGCGTAGACGGACTGGCCGGGATCGGTCCGCTCCTCGAAGGGCTTCATCATCGCGATCGCGAAGCCGCCATTGGACTTGGCGATGCCGTCCACGAAGCTCATGCCGCTGACGGTGAGGACGTTCTCGACGCCGGGCGCGCCCTCGAGGATTTGCTCGACCTCCGCCAGCACCGCGGCGCTGCGGTTGACCGAGGAGCCCTCGGGCAGCGCGACCGGCGTCGAGAACGTCCTCACCGTCAGCGGCATGAGCTTCGTGGACGGCATCGCCAAGTCCAATGGCGGCTTCGC
>JBCBWF010000305.1:0-6301 GCA_039817245.1 Pseudomonadota bacterium
GAGCATGGGGTCCCGTGAGATCTTTGCAGTTCCCGAGTGCTACCTGAAGCGCGGCGATCCCATCCGATCCTTGTTCAAAGAACCGAACATCGACGAACACCCGGCCCGACGAGCGTCGGCCGACTGAGAGAGCGGCTAATGGCGCGCCTGCAGCGGTCTCCACGCTGCAGGCGCAAGTTCTTCAATCGTCTGGTCGATCGCGTTTGCTCGCTAGCCGACCCCGTATCCACGGACCAGAGCGCCTGCCAACAGCGTCCATCCGTCAGCCATGACGAAGAAAGCCAGTTTGAACGGCAGCGAGACGACGACGGGCGGCACCATCATCATACCCATCGACATCAAGATCGACGCCACCACGAGGTCGATCACGAGAAAGGGCAGGAAGAGCATGAAGCCGACCGTGAAGGCGGTGGCGAGCTCGGAGAGCATGAAGCCCGGCACCAAGAGGGAGAGCGGAACCGGCTCGCCAGGCGCCGGCGCGCGCGCGGGCACGGCGGCCGCGAGCTCATCGAGCGTCGCCGGGTCCGCCCGCGCTTCCATGAACGCCCGGAACGGGACCATCGCGCGCGTGAAAGCGGCCTCCGGCTCGATCTCGCCGGCCAGGAGCGGGCGCGCCGCCGTGTCCCACGCCTCCGCGAAGACCGGCTCCATCACGAACCAGGTGAGAAAGAGCGCAAGGCTCACCATCAGCATGTTGGGCGGGGACTGCTGCAGCCCGATGCCCTGCCGCAGGATCGCGAGCACCGTGATCATGAACGGAAAACAGGTGATCATCACCGCGATCCCCGGCGCGAGGCTGAGGAGCGTGACCACGAGGAAGAGCTGCAGCACGCGCCCGGTGAGGGTCGCCCCCTCGCCGAGATCGAGCGTCACGGTCTGCGCCGCAGCGCTGCCCGGCGCGAGGCAGAGCGCCGCCGCCACGAGCGCGGCGAGCAGCACGCCGCGCGCCGGCCAGGGCTGCGGCGCCGCCGGGTCCACGCGCCCGCCCGGCGGCGTGCGCTCAGAAGAGATCGCTGACATCGACCACTTCGGTGAGACGCACGCCGAGCCGACCGCCATCCTCGCCGAGTTCCTCGAGTTCGCCGCGCGCGATCACGCGGTCGCCCACCATGATCTGCACAGGGTCGTCCACCCGTGCGGCGAGCGGCAGCACCGTGTCGCGCCGCATCGCCAGCAGCTCCCCGATCACCGGCTGTGCCTGGCCGACGGCGACCACCACGTCGATCGGCACCGAGAAGATCGCGCGGCGATAGGCGTTCTCCGCGCGCGAGGCTGCGCCGCCCGCGCCGTCTCCGCCCTCCTCGCCGGGGTTCGCCCCGGGTTCGTTCGGACCGGCGATCGACACGTCCTCCAGCGGCGACGAGGATGCCTCGGGCTTGGGGGTCTCGTTCATTGCGGATGATCCTTCGACTGCGGTTTCAACAGCGTCTCGTTCGACAGGGTCTGGCGGAGCGTCTCGAGCGCGGCGGCGCTCAGGCGCTCGGCATCGAGCTGCGCGCCGCCGTCGCGCCAGGCGATCTCGGCCTCATGGGGTGCGAGCGCGCTGTCGCCCTCGATCCGGAAGCCGGTGTTGGGCCCGTGGCGCTCGAGCGCGTCCGCCACGCCGTCCACCAGCTCGGGCGGCAGGCGGAGCTGGAGCTCGCCGAACCCCTCCGTCCGTGCGACGGCGAAGGCCGCGGCCGCGATTTCGGCCGCGAAACCCGCCCCAGTCAGCGTCGGCAGGCAGCGCTGCGCAGCCTCGCCGAAGGCCCGGGCGGCGGCGAGATGGGCGTCCCGGCGCCTCTGCACCATCGCTTCGCCGAGCGCGCAGAGCCGGGCGGCGGCGGCGTCGAGGCGCTCGGCGAGTTCGGCACCCGCCTCCCCGGCTTCCGCTGCGCAAGCCACTGCTGCGCCGGCACAACCCGTCCCGACCGCCGATGGCGCGCTCGCGGTTTCGTCATCCGCTGCGGGAACGGTGGCGGGCGCGGGCAGGCTGTCCTCCGCTGGTCCTGCGGCGAGATCGGCCGGTTCTTCCGCCGCACATTCCGGCGCTTCGGGCGTCTCCACCGTCGGGCGGGGCGCGTCCTCGATCGTGCCTTCGCCCGCGTCCGCGGCTTCAACAGCCGCGCCGGTACGCGCCTCGCCCGGATCGCCATCCGCCGCGCATGGGGGCGAATCGTCGTCGAATCGGTCGAGCACCCAGCGCCGGTTCACAGTGCGTCCTCCTGCTCGAGCCAGTCACGCAGCGTCGCGACGCTCTGATCGGGGAATTCCAGCACCGCCGAGCGCAGCGTCTCGCGGTCGGGCAGGTTGAAGAGCGCGTCCTCGAGCTGGTCCTCGAGCGAGCCTTCGGACTGCTCGATGCTCGCCTGATCGGCCTCCAGCGCCGCCGCCCCCTCCTCGCCGTCGATCTGGGAGAGCACCTCGAAGCCGCCTTCGGGCTCGGGCTGGCGCAGCAGCATCGGGCGCAGCACCGTGAAGACGATGAGCGCCACGACCCCGAGCAGCACCAGGAGCTGCACGAGCGGCAGCGCGTTGCGCTCCACCAGCCGCTCGGCGAGGCCTGCCTCCAGCAGTTCCTCCTCCGGCATCGGCTGGAAGGCCATGCTCTCCACCGCCACCACGTCGCCGCGCTCGGCGTCGTAGCCCACCGCGGCGCGTACCAGCGCGCGCAGCGCCTCCAGCTCCTCCGCCGGGCGGGGCTGCCAGACCGGGTTGCCGTTGGCATCCGTGCTCGTGATCCCGTCCACCAGCACTGCGACGCTCAGCTTCCGGATGGCACCCGGTTCGCGCACCCGCTCGCGGCGCACCTCCGAATAGTCGTAGTTCGAGCGCTCGCGCGTCTCGTTGCGGTTGCTCTCGCGCTCGCCGCCGCCGGCATCGCCCTCCGGCAGGTTGCTGGCCACGGTGACGGCGGGGTCGGTCCCGCTGCTCGAATCGCTCGTCTCCTCGGTGTCCGTGTGGATCACGACGCGGCTTTCGGGCTCGAGCACGCGCTCGGACACCCGCTCCCCGGTCCGGTCGATCTCCAGGCTCACGGTCACGCGCGCCCGATTCGCCCCGACCCGCGCGGCCAGAAGTGCCTCGATCTCCGCCTTCAGCTTCGCTTCCTTCGCGCTCGCCTCGGCGCCGGCGCGAGTGAGCGGACTGCCGTCCCCCGGCGCCAGAATCACGCCCGCGCGGCTGTCGATCACGGCGACCTGCTCGGGCGACAGCCCCTGCACCGCGAGGGCCACGAGATAGCGGAACGCCATCGCCTCGCGTTCGGTCAGCGTGCCCCCGGCCATGCCGACCGTCACGCTCGCGCTCGGCTCCGCGGTTTCGCGCAACAGGCCCTGGCGTTGCGAGACGGCGATATGCACCCGCGCCGCGCGCACCCGGGGCGAGGCGAGGATCGTCCGCGCGAGCTCGCCCTCGCGCGCGCGCCAGTAAGCAGCGCTGAACATGTCCGTTGTGGTCGAAAAACCGGAAAGCCCGTCCAGCAGCTCGTAGCCCGCCTGGCCCTGGCGCGGCAGCCCGTCCCGCGCCAGCGCGAGGCGCACGCGGTCGCGCTCCGAGATCGGCACGTGGATCGCATCGCCGCGCACTTCGGAGGGCACGTTCATCTGCTCGAGCGCCGCGACCACCTCCCCCGCCGTCGCCGAATCGAGGCCCGAATAGAGCAGCCCCATTGACGGGCGCGACGCGAACTGCCCGATCATCAGCACCGCCCCGATCGTCACCACCGCGGCGAGGACCAGCGCGAGGCGCTTGCGCAGATCGAGCGCCCGCCATGTCGCAACGAGACTGTCCATGAGTTGATCAGCTCACCCCTGTTCACCGGTTCTCCGGTGGGGGCTACTTGGGCGGAACAGCCTTTAAGGCCGGTTAAGGGGTCTCCGCTATTTCAGTCGGCGAGCGGGAGAGACGGCAGGCCGGTGCGGAGCGCCGCGCCGCTCCCGGCCGGATGGAAGGGCGCGATGACCGAAGTGGTGGACGGCAACCCGAAGAAGAAGCGTGGCGGCGGCCTGCTGATCGGGCTCGTGCTGGCGGCAGCGCTTGGGGGCGGCAGCTTCTACGCGGTGCAGTCCGGCCTCGCGCCGGCGCCGAGCGAGATGATATCGGGCCTCCTTTCGGGCAAGGACGATGCCTGGGTCGCGCCCGAATTCGTGGAGCTGCCGACGATCGTGGTCTCGCTCGGGCCGGAGGCGCGCGCGCGGCATCTGCGCGTCGGCGTGGTGCTGGAGGTCGAGCCCGGGCGAGCCGAGGAGGTGCGCGCCAGCCAGCCCCGAATCGTGGCGACCCTGAACCGTTTTCTGCGTGCGGTGGACGAACGGGACTTCGAGTTGCCCGCCCTGATGCTGCGGCTGCAGGCGCAGATCCTGCGCCGCGTCACGATCGCCGCGCCGGAGGGCACGATCCGCGCGGTGCTGCTGCAGGAATTCCTGCTGAGCTGAGAGGATCTCGAATGGAACTCATGGCCGACGGCCTGCTCATTGCGACCGCGCTCACGGCCGCGCTCTACTGCATCGTGCTCAGCCGGCGGCTGAAGCGGCTGTCGAGCACGGAGGAAGGGCTCGGTGGCCAGATCGTCGCGCTGAACGGCGCGGTGGAGGAGACGCGCGCGGCCCTGGCGGAGACGGCGGAGAAGCTCGAGGCGCTGAAACGCCAG
Organism: Pseudomonadota bacterium; assembly: GCA_039817245.1. Lineage (GTDB taxonomy): Bacteria > Pseudomonadota > Alphaproteobacteria > Rhodobacterales > Rhodobacteraceae > Thermohalobaculum. The sequence goes on from JBCBWF010000305.1 coordinate 4,631, forward strand.
TCGAATTCCGCGAGCGAGCGGGTGCGCCGCGAGATCGCCCAGGCCCGCCGGCAGGCGGAGGAACTGGAGGCCTCGCGCGCCGGCGCCGCGGCGTTGCTGGACAAGCTCTACGCCATCCAGCCCGCGGCCGAGGCCGCGGCAGGCCCCGGCTTTACCGCGGCACCTTCGCTTGAGGAGGAATACGAGGTCGTCTCCGCCGACGGGCCGCCCGTTCCGCTGACGACGACCGAGCAGGCGGGCATGGCCGGTCCCGCGCTGGAGGACGAGAGCGAGGGCGACGGCATGGTCGCCGAGCCGGACACGGCGCTGGTCGGCGAGCCGGCCGGCGAGGCGGTCGAGCTGGCCGGCGGTCCCGAGCAGGCGCCGGCCGTGGCGGAGGCGCCATCGGCAGACACCGCGCCGGGGCAGGGCGGCGAGGCCGCAGGCGGCGTTCTCGGCCGCCTGCGCAAGACAGCGCTCCTTAAGGTCGAAAGGATGGGGCTTTGAGGCAGTTTCTTCAGCCGCGGACGGGGGCGCTCGGCGTCCTTGCCGTCTGCTTCGTCGCGTCGGCCGTGCTGCGCGCCGGCGAGGTGCTGGCCGAGCGTCCGGAGCTCGGCGAAAGGCTCGCCGAGGCCGCCGCGGGCTTCACCGAGCGCGTCGATCCGGAGCTCGTGGAAAACTCCGCGGTGCTGCGCGAGCTCGACCGACAGCGCGAGATGCTGGCCGCGCGCGAGGCGGCGCTCGCCGAGCGCGAGGCAGCGCTCGCCGAGACCGAGGCGCGGATGGCCGAGCGCCTCGCCGAGCTCAAGGCCGCGCGCGACGAGCTCGCCGCCGCGGTCGCCGGCGCGCGCGGCGCCGCGGAGAAGGACGTGGCCCATCTCGCCTCGATGTACGAGCAGATGAAGCCCAAGGCCGCGGGCGCGCTCTTCAACGAGATGGCGCCGGCCTTCGCCGCCGGCTTTCTCGGCGAAATGCGCACCGAGGCCGCCGCCGCGATCCTCGCCAATATGGAGACCCGGCGCGCCTATGCCGTGAGCGTCCTGATGGCGGGACGAAACGTGCCGCTCTCCGGTCCGGCGAACTGACGCCAGCGCCCGACCCAGCCCCCAAGCACAGCCCCCAAGCACAGCCACAGCGAAGAGGACAGGGAATGCTCAATATCGCCGGATTCGGCGTCGTGCTCGGCATGGTCTTCGGCGGCTATCTCGCCGCGGGCGGCAAGATCGGGATCATCATCGCGGCCCTGCCATTCGAGCTCATGATGATCGGCGGCGCCGCGGTGGGCGCCTTCCTGATCGCCAACGACATGCATGTGATCAAGGCCACCTTCGGCGATCTGAAGCGGATCATGAAGGGCGCGCACTGGCACAAGTCGGACTATCAGGACCTGCTCTGCCTGCTGCACGCGCTCATCAAGCTCGGCCGGCGCGACGCGGTGGCACTCGAGACGCATATCGAGGAGCCGGACAACTCCCCGATCTTTCAAGCGTATCCGCGCATTCTCGCCGATCACACCGCGCGGGACATGATCTGCGACACGCTGCGCGTCAGCATGATGAACTACGACGATCCGAATCAGCTCGAGCCCGTGCTGGAGAAGCAGCTCGACGCCAAGCTGAAGAGCGAGCTGCACACCACGCATGCGCTGCAGAACCTGGCGGACGGGCTGCCGGCGCTCGGGATCGTCGCGGC
>JBCBWF010000313.1:0-6127 GCA_039817245.1 Pseudomonadota bacterium
CGTGTGCGGGCCATCCTGACGCGGGAGGGAGCGGGAGCCGGGTTGCGGAAATCTGAAGCTGGTCTCGAGCCGGCGCTCTAGGCGCCCCGGATCGCCCGGGCGGCGATCGCCGAGGCGAGCTCGGCCACAGCGAGATGCGTCGCCTTGTCGAGCCCGTCCACATTCGCGTCGACGATCCCGTGGGCCGAGTTGATAAGCCCCTCGCGCAGCATGGTCTCGATCAGCCGCGCCTCCGCCTCGGGCCCGTGCAGCAGCCGCGCATCGCCCGTCCGCGCCGCCATCGCCGCTGCGATCGCGGTGCAGCCCCAGTTCGAGCAGGCCGCCGTGACCAGCACATCCGCCGGCGTCACCGCGCCGATCCCCCCGCCGCAGGGGCAACTGCCCGGCGCGCCATGGGGCACATGCGCCTCGACCGCCCCGGCCACCAGCCCCATGCCGATCTCGTTGCCCCCGTCGCCCACCGCCACCGTCGGGATGCCGCGCGCCAGGGCGAGATCGAACAGCCGGTCGATCCGCGCGCGGCCCATTCCGTAATCCCGCCCGCGCATGTTGTAGTAGATCCCGTGCGTGTTGCGCCCCACCCGTTCGGTGGAGAACAGAAGCGCCGGCGCGAGGCGCTCCAGCATCCGGTGCGCCGCCGCCTCCGCGCCCGCATCCTCCAGCGCGAAGGGCGCGAGCGTCACCGCCGCCAGCGACCCGTCCGCCGCCGCGGCGCGCGCGGCCTCCAGCGGCAGCACCGCGAGCCCCGCCGCCGTCAGCACTCGGCCGAGGGCCGGCAGCAGCGCCTCTTCCGCCACCAGCACGCAGAGCGCGCGGCGCGCGAGCACCAGCGCGCGGATCACCGCGGCTGCGCCGGAGGGCCCGTCATTCTCCCCGATCTCCGCCGAGATCCAGGCGCGCGAGACCGAGCCCGTCGTCGCGATCACCGTCGCGCCCTCGGGCACCGCCAGCAGCGCCTCGGCCGCGGCCCCCACCAGCGGCCCGCCGGTCCGGGCGCGCGCGGCCTCGTAGAGCGGCTCCACCCCCCGCTCGCCGAGATCCAGGTTCACGAGCCGGTCGAGCCGGTCGTCGATCCGCCCGATCAGCGCGCTCACGCCGCGGCCTCCGCGCCGAAAAGGCGCCGCGCGGTCCAGGCCGGGTCGTCCAGATGGGCGGCCACCTCCTCCATTGCCGCCTCCAGCGCCGCCGCCAGCGCCTCGGCCCCGCCTGCCCGCGCCACCGCGCCGGCCACGGGCTTCAGCCGGATCGAGACGCGCCCGCCCGGCTGGCCATGGGTGTTGACCGTGAGCACCCCGCAGCGCTCGAGCAGCAGCATCCCCACCGCCGCCGTCGCCTCCGCCGGCACAATCGCGGCCCGGTTCGCGCCGGAGCGCGCCAGAAGCCGCGCCATCACATCCTCCTCCCCGATCGAGGGCCCCAGATCCGAGCGCGTCACGATATCCTCCCCGAGCCGGACGGCCACCGCATCGGCCACCGCCGCCCCGTCCCGCGCCTCGGCGCGCAGATCCTCCGGATCCCAGCCTTCCAGCGAGCGCAGCGCCCCCGCCGCCACCGGCGCGCGGGCTTCCATGCCCAGCTCCGAGGCCCGCGCCAGCACCGCCACCACCGGGCCCGGCCGGCCGGCCAGCACCCCGGCGCGCGGCCCGGACAGCCCCGCCTTGTCCGCATTCGTGATCGCGAGATCGGCCCCGAGCGCCAGGCTCGCCGCCCCGCCATGCAGCACCGGGCGGAGCCGCGCGCCGTAAGCCTCGTCCAGAAACACCGTCGCCCCCGCGGCGCGGCCCGCATCCACCGCCGCCCGCGCCGCCGCATCCGCGATCCGCGCTAGCGTGCTCGTCACCGTCGTCACCACCATCAGCGCCGGGCGATGGGCCTCGAGCGCGCGGGCGATCCCGTCGGCATCGCCCGCGGCCACCTCCACCAGCGCCACGCCGGCCAGCCGGCAGCCGCGCACCACCGAGGCGTGGCTGCGATCGCCCTCCGGCACCACCGAGAGCACCGCACGGCCCGCCGAGAGCGCCAGCATCGCCGCCACGATCCCGGCACTCGTGCGGTTCAGCACCGCCGCCGCGTCGCCCGCCTCACCGCCGAGATGCGCCACCGCCGCGCGCCGCAGCGCCTCGGCGAAGAGCCCCGGCCCCACCCATTCCTCGCAATGGGTCGCCAGATCCTCCGCGCGCAGCGGGCAGAACCGCGGATTGCCGGTGAAGATCGCAATCGCCTCCGGCCCCCGCTCCGCCACGATCCGCGCGGCCACCGCCTGGGCATGGCGCAGCCGGCGCACCTCGTCCGCCGACGAGCCCAGCACCCGGCCCCGCGCGAAGCCCACGCCCGGATCGATGGCGTTGCCGAAGCGGTCCTCGGCGCGCATCAGTCCCCCTCGACCGCCACGGTCACCGATTTGCGGTAGGTATAGGCCTCCAGCGCGCCCTCGATCGAATACTCGCTGCCGGTGCCGGACTGCTTGGTGCCGCCATAAGACATCCCCGGGATCTGCCCGCCGCCCTGGTTCACCTGGATCCAGCCCGCATCGAGCCGCCGCGTCATCCGCAGGATCGTCGCCGCATCGCGCGCGAAGAGGAAGGCGGCCAGCCCGTAATGGGTGTCGTTGGCCATCGCCACCACCTCGTCCTCGTCCTCCCAGGGGATCGCCACCAGCACCGGGCCGAACACCTCCTCGCGCGCGATGCGCCAGGCGTTGTCGATGCCAGTCAGGATTGTCGGCACCGGCTGGTAGCCTGTGGCGGTCTCCAGCGCCTCTGGAACAGCCCCGGTCAGGAAGGTCGCGCCCGACGCCTCGGCCTCCGCCACATAGGCGCGGATCGCGGCGTAGCGCTCGGCATTGATCACCGCGCCCATATCCGCGGTCTCGTCCAGCGCATCGCCCACCTTCATGGCCGCGGCCTTCGCCGCCAGGGCCGGCAGCAGCGCATCCCAGACCGCGCGGTGCACGAAGAGCCGCGAGCCCGCGGTGCAGGACTGGCCCTGGCGCGCAAACCGCATGGCGTTCACGATATCGCCGGCCACCTTCTCCAGCCGCCCGCCCTCCACCGCGTCCGGAAACACGATGGCGGGGCTCTTGCCGCCGAGCTCCAGCGTCACCTTCGCGATCCGGTCGGCGGTGGCGTGCCCGATCAGGCGGCCCACCTCCGAGGAGCCGGTGAAGGACACCTTCGCCACCCCCTCATGGCGCGCGAGTGCGGCGCCCGCCTCCTCGCCCGTGCCGGTCACCACGTTGAAGACGCCGGCGGGGAAGATGTCCTCCGCCAGCTCCGCCAGCTTCAGGATCGCCAGCGGCGCGTCCTCCGCCGGCTTCAGCACCAGCGTGTTGCCGGTCGAGAGCGCCATCGCCACCTTCAGCGTGCCGAGCTGCAGGGGCGAGTTCCAGGGGATGATCGAGCCCACCACCCCGTGCGGCTCGCGCGTGGCGTAGCTGAAGATCCCGGGCCCCAGCGGCAGGGTCTCGCCCTTCTGCTCCACCGCCACGCCCGCATAGTAACGCAGCACGCCGGCCGCCCCCGCCGCCTCGCCGCGGGACTGGGTGCGGATCGCGTTGCCGGTCTCGGCGGCCAGCATCCGCGCCACCTCCTCGGTGCAGTCGCCGAGCCGGCGGGCGAGCTCGCCCAGCATCCGCCCCCGCTCGGCCGCGGCCAGCCTGCGCCAGGCCGGAAAGGCGCGCCGCGCCGCCGCCACCGCGCGGTCGATCTCCGCGGCCCCGCCGCAGCCCACCTCCACCAGCACCTGCCGGCGCGAGGGGTTCTCCACGGCCAGCGACGCGGCCGGCCGGTGCCAGGCGCCGTCGATGAAGCATCCCGCAAGGCCGCGGGTCGGCAGCACGGGCTCGAGCAGGGTGGGGGCGGTATCGGGCATGGTGTCAGTCCTCGGGTCTGAGTGTCCGGTAGAAGGCGGAGAAATCGAGCCGTGCACCCCCGCCCTCGGCAAAGTCGGTGAAGGCGCGCGCGGCCTCGGCGCCGAAGGGCGTCGCCTGCCCGCTCGCCTGCGCCGCCGCCTGGGCGAGCCGCAGATCCTTGGCCATCAGCCCCGCCGCGAAGCCGGGCGCATAGCCGTTGGAGGCGGGCGTCGCCGGCACCACGCCGGGCACGGGGCAGCGGTTCTCCAGCGTCCAGCTCTGCGCCGCGGCCCCCTTGCAGAGCGCGTAGAACCGGTCCGGCGCCAGCCCCAGCGCCTCGGCCAGCGCAAAGCCCTCGCAGACCGCCATGGCGGTGATCCCGCAGATCATGTTGTGGCAGGCCTTCGCCGCCTGCCCGGAGCCCGCGGGCCCGAAATGCGAGATCCGCGCGCCCATCTGCTCCAGGAGCGGGCGCGCGCGCTCCAGCGCGTCCTCCGCGCCGCCCACCATGAAGCTGAGCGCGCCCTTGCCTGCGGCCTCCGGCCCGCCGGAGACCGGCGCGTCCAGCATCGCATGCCCGGCCGCCTCCGCTTCCGCCGCCAGCGCGCGCGTGTTCTCCACATCGATCGTCGAGCAGTCGACGAAGAGCGTGCCCGGATCCGCCGCACCCCGCGCGCGCGCATGGGTCTCGGCCACATGCCGCCCCTCCGGCAGCATGGTGATCACCGCGGCGCAGCCCGCCAGGTCCAGCGCGTCCGGCGCGACGGCCTGTCCCCCGGCCGCCTCCAGAGCGCCGCGCGCCTGCGCCGAGAGATCGGCGCCCAGCACCGCCACCCCCCGCTCCACGAGATTGCGCGCCATGGGCAGGCCCATGGTGCCGAGACCGATCAGCGCGATGCGTTCCACGTCCGCTCTCCTAACTCAGCGTGCCCGGCAGCCAGAGCGCGAGCCCGGGAAACGCGATCAGCAGCGCCAGGATCGCCGCCATCGCCAGCACGAAGGGCAGCGCGCCCAGCATGATGTCCACCATCGGCCCGGCCCCGCGCACCCCCTGCACCACATAGAGGTTCAGCCCGATCGGCGGCGTGATCAGCGCCGTCTCGATCAGGATCATCATCACCACGCCCCACCAGACCGGGTCGAAGCCGAGGCTGAACATCAGGGGCGCGATGATCGGGATCGTCGTGATCATCATCGACAGCGTCTCCATGAAGCAGCCGAGGACGATGTAGAACAGGATCACCGCGATCAGCATCTCGCCGGGGCCGAGCCCCAGCCCGGTCACGAAGGCGTTCAGCCGGTCTGTGAGCCCGATGCCGGCGAGGATCATGTTGAGAAAGAAGGCCGCGATGATGATCAGCATGATCATCGCCGTCGTCACCACCGTGCCTTCCACCGCCTCGGTCAGCATCTTCAGGCTGAGCGCGCGCCGCCCCGCCGCCAGCAGGAGCGCGCCGGTCACGCCGAGCGCAGCGGATTCGGTCGGCGTCGCCCAGCCCGCATAGATCGAGCCGATCACGATCACGAAGATCAGGAGCGGCGGCAGCACCCCCCAGCTCCCCTCCAGCTTCTCGCGCAGGGTGTAGCGCTGCTGGCGCCCGGCCGCGGCCGGCACGATCAGCACCGCCACCACCACACAGGCCATGAACAGCCCCGCCAGGATCAGCCCCGGAATGATCCCCGCGACGTAGAGCTGCGGCACCGAGGTGTTGGTCAGAATCCCGTAGATGATCATGTTCACCGAGGGCGGGATCAGGATCCCGAGCGTCCCCCCCGCCGCCAGCGTGCCGAGAAAGAGCCGCGGGCCATAGCCGTGCCGCTCGATCTGGGGCAGGGCGACCGTCCCGATCGTCGCCGCCGTCGCGACGCTCGAGCCCGAGGTCGCCGCGAAGAGCGCGCAGGCCCCCACATTCGCATGCATCACGCCGCCGGGCAGCCAGCCGAGCCAGCGCGCCAGCGCGTCATACATCGCATCCGCGACGCCCGCGCGCAGCATCAGCTCCCCGAGCAGCACGAAGAGCGGGATCGCCATGAGCAGAAAGCCGTTGGACGAGGTCCAGGCCAGCTCCCCCACGGCCTGGTAGAGCGGCAGGAACCCGTAGGCGCGGTCCAGCACCAGCCCCAGCACGCCGAGCGCTGCCGCGATGGGCAGGCTGAGCGCGATCATCGCCAGCAGGAGCAGCAGCGTGGTCCCCAGCATCGCCTCAGGCCCCTTCCGCCCGGCGCGCCACATCGCGCCTCGCCGCGCCCCTCATCCGCCGCGCGCCTCGGCCGCCA
>JBCBWF010000213.1:0-8501 GCA_039817245.1 Pseudomonadota bacterium
CAAGCCCGCCGGCCCCGCGCTGCCGGTGCGCCCCATGCGCGCACCGCTCCGCCGGTTTCTGGAGCGCGCGGCGGATTACACGCTCACGCCGCCGGGCATGATGCTGCGCCTCGCAACCCGCGTCCCCGATCTCGGCGCGCCGGCCAAGAAGCGGCGCGTGCTCGATCTCGTCGATCGCCCCGAGGCCGCCCCCGCGATGCGCATGACGCCCGCGCGCATGGCCGCGCTGGAGGCCGCCGCCCGGCTCGGCGGGCGCGCCCTCGCCCCGGCGCGGCTGGCGGAGGAGGCGGGCGTCAGCCCCGCGGTCCTGCAGGGCCTCGCGCGCGCGGGGCTCCTCGCCGAGCGGCTGGTGCCGGTGCACGCGCCCTATCCGCCCCTCTTCGGCCAGTCGCGCTCCGACCGGCTCTCCGGGGCGCAGGCCGCGGCCGCGGAGCAGCTCCGCGCCGCCACCGCCGCGCGGCGCTACTCGGCCACGCTCCTGCACGGCGTCACCGGCTCGGGCAAGACGGAGGTCTATCTCGAAGCGGTCGCCGAATGCCTCGCCGCGGGGCGCCAGGCGCTCGTGCTCCTGCCTGAGCTCGCGCTCACGCCCGCCTTCCTCGCCCGCGTCGAGGACCGCTTCGGCGCGCGCCCCGCCGAATGGCACCACGCCGTCGCCCCTCCGGAGCGCCGCCGCGTCTGGCAGGCGGTGGCCGAGCGCGACGCCCAGCTCGTCGTCGGGGCCCGCTCCGCGCTCTTCCTGCCCTTCGCCGATCTCGGCCTCATCGTGGTCGACGAGGAGCACGAGGCAAGCTTCAAGCAGGAGGACCTCGTCTTCTACCACGGGCGCGACATGGCGGTGCTGCGCGCGGCGCTCGAGGGGGCCGCCGTCGTCCTCGCTTCCGCCACCCCGTCGCTGGAGACCTGGGCGAATGCCGATGCCGGCAAGTACACGCGCATCGACCTGCCGGAGCGTTTCGGCGCGGCCACCATGCCCGATATCCGGCTGATCGATCTCTGCGAGGCCAATCCCGGGCGCGACCGCTGGATCTCCCAGCCGCTGGCCGATGCCGCGCGCGCGCGCCTCGCCGCCGGCGAACAGGTGCTCTTCTTCCTCAACCGCCGCGGCTATGCGCCCCTCACCCTCTGCCGCGCCTGCGGCGGGCAGTTCGGCTGCCCGCATTGCGATGCCTGGCTCGTCACGCACCGGTTCCGCAACATGCTCGTCTGCCATCAGTGCGGCCATGAGGAGCCTGTCCCCAGCGCCTGCCCCCATTGCGGGCGGGACGACAAGCTCGCCGCCTGCGGACCCGGCGTGGAGCGTCTGGCGGAGGAGGCCGCGGAGCTCTTCCCCGCCGCCCGCCTCGAGGTGCTGTCCTCCGACCTCGCCACCGGCCCCTCCGAGCTCAAGGCCCGCCTCGACCGCATCGCCGCCGGCGAGGTGGATATCGTGATCGGCACGCAGATGGTGGCGAAGGGTCACAACTTCCCGCGCCTCACCCTCGTCGGGGTGATCGATGCGGATATGGGCCTGCAGGGCGGCGATCTGCGCGCGGCCGAGCGCACCTTCCAGCTCCTCTCGCAGGTCGCCGGGCGGGCGGGGCGCGCGGATCGCCCGGGCACCGCCCTGATCCAGACCGCCAACCCCGAACATGCCGTCTTCCGCGCCATGGTCTCGGGCGATGCGGAGGGGTTCTGGCGCGGCCTGGCCGAGGGCCGCAACGCCGCCGGCATGCCCCCCTATGGCCGCCTCGCCGGCATCGTCGTCAGCGCGGAGGATGCCGACCGCGCCGCCGAAACCGCCCGCGCCCTCGGCCGTGCCGCCCCCCTCCTCACCGCGGTAGGCGCCGAGGTCTTCGGCCCCGCGCCCGCGCCCATCGCGCGCATCCGCGGCCGCGCGCGCCTGCGCCTGCTCGTGCGTGCCCCCAAGGGCGTCGCCCTGCAGCCCGCCCTCCGCGCCTGGCTCGCATCGGTCAAGGCGCCCGCCTCGGTCCGCGTCACGGTCGATATCGACCCGCAGAGCTTTCTCTGAGGACCGCAAGGATCGGGTCGCGGCCCGGCGCCGGCCCGGGCAGCATGCCGCCCGCGCGCCCAACCCCGCGCCCCCAACCCCGCGCCCCCAACCCCGCGCCCCGAGGCGAGGAGACCCTGCGATGCCCGAGATCCGCTGCACCCCCATTCCCACCGCCGCCGCGCGCGCGCTTCAGGCCGGCATCGCCTGCGATGCCAACGGCCAGCCCCCCGAGCGCTGCGCGAGCGATGGCGGCGGCAATCCCTGCCGCCACTGCCTCCGCGATATCCCCGCCGGCGCGGCGATGCTCGTTCTCGCCTGGCGCCCCTTCTCCGCCCTGCAGCCCTATGCGGAGACCGGGCCCGTCTTCCTCTGCGCCGATCCCGCCGCCTGCCCGGCCTGGCAGGGCGAGGGACTGCCGCCCATCCTCGCCACCAGCCCGCGCTACATGATGCGCGGATACGGGGCGGACGAGCGCATTGTTTATGGCAGCGGTGCCGTGGTGGAGGCCGGTGTCGTCGAGGCCGAGGCCGCCCGGCGCCTCGCCGATCCCGCGATCGCCTTCGTGCATCTGCGCTCGGCCTCCAACGGCTGCTTCCAGTGCCGCGTCGATCGCGCCTGAGCCGTCGCCGACGCCGCGAACGGGCGCCCCCGCGGCGCCCCGGCCGGCAGAAGCCGAGCGCCGATGGCGCAGTGCGGCAAACGGGGCCGCCATGGGGCGGCGAGATCGGTTGCATGCCCGCGAGGCTTCTGCTAGCTCACGCGCAAATTCACGGGCCGCCATCCGCCGGGCCCGCCTTCACGAACGACCGCATCCCGGCGGGCCCACCCGCTCCGGGCCTGCGCAACCGGAAAGGCAAAGCGTGTCAGAAAGCGCGACAATCACTGCCGGCGTCGCCGGCCGCTATGCCACCGCGCTCTTCGAGCTCGCCGTCGAGACCGACAGCCTCGCCTCCGTCGAGAACGACGTGAACGCACTCTCCGCCGCTCTGTCCGAGAGCGCGGACCTGCGGGAGCTGATCGAGAGCCCGATCTACGGGCGCGACGCGCAGGGCCGCGCGATGGCCGCCATCGGCGCCGCGCTCGGCCTCGGCAGCTTCACCGCCGGCACGCTCGGCGTCATGGCCTCCAAGCGCCGCCTCTTCGCGCTGCCGGCCGTGCTCACCCTTTTCCGCGAGCGTCTCGCGGCGCATCGGGGCGAAGTGACCGCCGAGGTCACCGCCGCGCGCGCCCTGACGGAGGCGCAGCAGACCGCCCTGGCCGAAGCGCTGAAGGGCAAGATGGGCCGCGAAGTGGCCCTCGATATCCGCGTCGATGACAGCCTCATCGGCGGACTGATCGTCAAGGTGGGCTCGAAGATGATCGACACGTCGATCCGCTCCAAGCTCGCTGCACTGAAAACCACCATGAGAGAGGCCGGCTGATGGGCATCCAGGCATCGGAAATCTCCGCGATCCTCAAGGAGCAGATCCAGAATTTCGGCCAGGAGGCCCAGGTCTCCGAGATCGGCCGGGTGCTGAGCGTCGGCGACGGCATCGCCCGCATCTACGGGCTCGACCAGGTCCAGGCCGGCGAGATGGTGGAGTTCCCCGGCGGCATCATGGGCATGGCGCTGAACCTCGAGGCGGACAATGTCGGCGTCGTGATCTTCGGCACCGACCGGGACATCAAGGAAGGCGACACGGTCAAGCGCACCGGCGCCATCGTGGACGTGCCGGCGGGCAAGGGCCTGCTCGGCCGCGTGGTGGACGGCCTCGGCAACCCGGTCGACGGCAAGGGCCCGATCATGTTCGAGGAGCGCCGCGTCGCCGACGTGAAGGCCCCCGGCATCATCCCGCGCCAGTCGGTGCACGAGCCGATGGCCACCGGCATCAAGTCGATCGATGCGCTCATCCCGATCGGCCGCGGCCAGCGCGAGCTCATCATCGGCGACCGCCAGACCGGCAAGACCGCGATCGCGCTCGACACCATCCTGAACCAGAAGAGCTACAACGAGGCCGCCGGCTCGGACGAGAGCAAGAAGCTGTATTGCGTCTACGTCGCCATCGGCCAGAAGCGCTCCACGGTCGCCCAGCTCGTGCGCAAGCTCGAGGAGACGGGCGCGCTCGAATACTCCGTCGTGGTCGCCGCCACCGCCTCCGAGCCGGCGCCGATGCAGTACCTGGCGCCCTACGCCGCCTGCGCGATGGCCGAGTATTTCCGCGACAACGGCATGCACGCGCTCATCATCTACGATGACCTCTCCAAGCAGGCCGTCGCTTACCGCCAGATGTCGCTGCTGCTGCGCCGCCCGCCGGGCCGCGAGGCCTATCCGGGCGACGTGTTCTACCTTCACTCCCGCCTCCTGGAGCGCGCGGCGAAGCTGAACGCGGACAACAAGTCCGGCTCGCTGACCGCCCTGCCGGTGATCGAGACCCAGGCCGGCGACGTGTCCGCCTACATCCCCACCAACGTGATCTCGATCACGGACGGGCAGATCTTCCTCGAGACCGACCTCTTCTTCCAGGGCATCCGCCCCGCGGTGAATGTCGGCCTCTCGGTGAGCCGCGTGGGCTCCTCCGCCCAGACCAAGGCGATGAAGTCGGTCGCCGGCGCGGTGAAGCTCGAGCTCGCCCAGTACCGCGAGATGGCTGCCTTCTCGCAGTTCGCCTCGGATCTCGACGCGGCCACGCAGCGGCTCCTGAACCGCGGCGCGCGCCTCACCGAGGTGCTGAAGCAGCCGCAGTACTCGCCGCTCACCAATGCCGAGCAGGTCTGCGTCATCTATGCCGGCACGCAGGGCTATCTCGACGACATGCCGGTCGGCAACGTGGTGCGCTTCGAGCAGGCGCTGCTCGACGAGCTGCGCAACAGCCACCAGGACCTGCTCGCCGATATCCGGGACAACGACCGCAAGGTCGCCGGTGATCTGTCCGACAAGATCAAGGCGGTGATCGAGGGCGTGAAGAAGGGCTTCTCCTGAGCCTCCACGCGAGGACGGGGGCGCTGAGGGCGTGCAGGAGAGCGGGCGATGCCGAGCCTTAAGGACCTGAAGAACCGGATCAACTCGGTCAAATCGACCCGGAAGATCACCAAGGCCATGCAGATGGTGGCCGCGGCGAAACTGCGCCGCGCGCAGGAGGCCGCCGAGGCCGCCCGGCCCTATGCCGAGCGGATGAACGCGATGCTGGGCAACCTCGCCACCGCGGCGAAGGACAGCCCGGCCGCGCCGCGCCTCATGGTGGGCACCGGGGCGGATCAGACGCATCTCCTCGTGATCTGCACCGCCGAGCGCGGCCTCTGCGGCGGCTTCAACAGCTCGATCGTGCGCCGCGCGCGCATCGACATCGAAGCGCTGCTCGGCGCCGGCAAGACGGTCAAGATCGTGACCGTCGGGCGCAAGGGGCGCGACCAGCTCCGCCGCTTCTACAGCGAGCACTTCATCGGCCATGTCGATCTCAGCGGCATCAAGCGCCTCGCCTACGCGGATGCGCAGAAGATCGCGGAGGACATCCTCGCCCGCTTCGACGGCGGCGAATTCGATGTCTGCACGCTGTTCTTCTCCAAGTTCCGCTCGGTGATCAGCCAGGAGCCGACGCCGCTCCAGCTCATCCCCGCTGCCGTCGGCGGCGAGGAGGAGAGCACCGGCCCCGCCACGCTCTACGACTACGAGCCCGACGAGGAGGAGATCCTCGCCGAGCTTCTGCCCAAGAACCTGGCCACCCAGGTGTTCATGGCGCTCCTGGAGAACGCGGCCTCCGAACAGGGCGCGCGGATGGCGGCGATGGACAACGCGACACGCAATGCGGGCGAGATGATCGATCGGCTCAATCTCGTCTATAACCGCTCGCGTCAGGCCGCGATCACCAAAGAACTCATCGAGATCATCTCGGGCGCCGAGGCGCTCTGACGACGGAGGAAGGAACCCCAATGGCGGAAACTGGCAAGGTCACCCAGGTCATCGGCGCCGTCGTCGACGTGCAGTTCGACGAGCATCTGCCGGCCATTCTGAACGCGCTCGAGACCACCAACCGGGGCAACCGGCTGGTGCTCGAGGTCGCGCAGCATCTCGGCGAGAACACCGTGCGCGCCATCGCGATGGACGCCACCGAAGGCATGGTCCGCGGCCAGGAAGTGTCCGACACCGGCAGCCCCATCGCAGTGCCGGTGGGCGACGCGACGCTCGGGCGCATCATGAACGTCGTCGGCGAGCCGATCGACGAGAAGGGCCCGGTGGGCACCGACGACCGCCGCACGATCCACCAGGACGCGCCGGACTTCGTGGCCCAGTCCACGGGCTCCGAGGTTCTGGTCACCGGCATCAAGGTCGTCGATCTCCTCGCGCCCTACTCCAAGGGCGGCAAGATCGGCCTCTTCGGCGGCGCCGGCGTGGGCAAGACGGTGCTCATCCAGGAGCTCATCAACAACATCGCGAAGGTGCACTCGGGCTATTCCGTGTTCGCCGGCGTCGGTGAGCGGACCCGCGAGGGCAACGACCTCTACTACGAGTTCATCGAGTCCGGCGTCATCAACGAGAAAGAGCTCGAGAAGTCCAAGGTGGCGCTGGTCTACGGCCAGATGAACGAGCCGCCGGGTGCGCGTGCGCGCGTGGCGCTGACCGGCCTCACCCTGGCCGAGCAGTTCCGCGACCAGTCGGGCACCGACGTGCTCTTCTTCGTGGACAACATCTTCCGCTTCACGCAGGCGGGCTCCGAGGTGTCGGCCCTTCTCGGCCGTATCCCTTCGGCGGTGGGCTACCAGCCGACGCTCGCCACCGATATGGGCGCGCTGCAGGAGCGCATCACCTCGACGCGGAACGGCTCGATCACCTCGGTGCAGGCGATCTACGTGCCTGCCGATGACCTTACCGACCCTGCGCCGGCCACCTCCTTTGCCCACCTCGACGCGACGACGGTGCTCAACCGCTCGATCGCCGAGCTCGGCATCTACCCGGCCGTGGACCCGCTCGACTCCACCTCGCGTATCCTCGATCCGGCCGTGGTCGGCGAGGAGCACTACGCCGTGGCCCGCCAGACGCAGGAGATCCTGCAGCGCTACAAGGCGCTCCAGGACATCATCGCGATCCTCGGCATGGACGAGCTTTCGGAGGAGGACAAGCTCACGGTGGCGCGCGCGCGCAAGGTGCAGCGGTTCCTTTCCCAGCCCTTCGACGTGGCCGAGGTCTTCACCGGCTCGCCCGGCGTGCAGGTCCCGCTCGAGAAGACCATCGAGGGCTTCAAGCGCCTCTGCTCCGGCGAGGTGGATCACCTGCCCGAGGCGGCCTTCTACATGGTCGGCGATCTCGATTCGGCCATCGCCAAGGCCGAGAAGATGGCCGAGGCGGCCTGATCCGCGTGGCCGCGGCGCTCGCGATCGAGGACTGTGTGAACACGGCCTGCCCCTGGTCGGGCAAGCCGGTCTCGCCAGACAGCCTCACGCTCTATCGCGAGCACGTGGTCGGCTTCTGCAACCCCGGCTGCCGCGACAAGTTCGTGGCCGCCACCGCGGCCTTCGACGCCGTGATCCCGGCGCCCGGAGCGGAGTGAACCGATGGCAGACACGATCACCTTCGAGCTGGTCAGCCCCGAGCGCAAGCTGGCGGCCGTGACGGCGCATTCCGTCACCCTGCCCGGCTCGGAGGGCGACCTCACCGCCATGCCGAGCCACGCGCCCGTGCTCACCGCGCTGCGCCCCGGGGTGTTGACCGTGCGCGACGGCGCGGAGGAGACGGCCTACGTGGTGACCGGGGGCTTCGCCGAGATCTCTGCGACCGAGGTGGGCGTGATCGCGGAGGACGCAGCGGAGCTCGCCAGCGTCACCCGCGCCTGGATCGAGGACCGCGCCGTGGCCGCCGAGAAAGCGCTCGCCGAAGCCGGCGAGGAGCGGCATGCGGCGCTGGCGCAGCGCCTCGCGGATATTCGCCAGCTTCCGACCGTTCTCGGCCTCTGAGGCGACGGGGACGGCTTCCCGTCCGCGCCGGCCCCGGCTACCCTTACTGTCCCGCTTCGGGGCAGTGGCAGCGCGGTGCAAGGGGGACAGCCAGTATGGTCCAGCGCGGTATCGGAACAGTTCTCGCCCTCGCGGCGCTCACAAGCCTTGCGGGCTGTTTCGAAAGCAATATCCAGCCGAAATCCGAGGACGGGCAGCAGCGCGGCTCCGATATCGTGTCGCGGGACATCCCGCCGCTCACCGCCGCGCAAATCGAGATCTTCCTGCGCAACTCCACGCTCAGCCATCGCGGCAACGAGCGGGTCTGGCATGTCTTCCTGCAGGAGGGCGGTGCGCTCATCGGTGTCGGCCGCGTGAAGGGCGGCGGGCAGGAGCGCACGCGCGGCCGCTGGGAGGTCCGCCCGGACGGCTATCTCTGCCGGCAATGGGACAACGATTGGGGCGGCGGGCAGAACGGCTGCGCGTGCGCTCCTGCCCGCCGCCCTTCACGCGGCCGACACCGATGAGCGCACCGCCCTCCTGCAGGAAGACATGCCAGACCCGCTCGTTGCCGCGATGGCTGAGCGTGGAGTTGCGCAGGAAG
>JBCBWF010000037.1:0-22808 GCA_039817245.1 Pseudomonadota bacterium
GCTCGATCTCGGCACCGTGCCGACCGTGACGCCGGTCCTCGAGACACCGGACGAGCTGCGCTTCCCGGTCCCCGGCGACGATGAGGAGGAAGAGATCGTCGAGATGCCCGAGGCGCCCGCCGAGGACGAGACCCCGACGATGGAAGAGGAAGCGCCCGCCGAGGAGAACGAGGAGGTCGTCGAGGACGCGCCTACCGACGAGACCGAAGCGGTGGTGCCCGAGGGGCCGGACGCGGACGACCCGGCGATCTGGCTCAACCCGGACGATCCCGCGGACAGCGTGGTCATCACCGCGCTGAAGAACGGCGGCCTGCGCGTCTACGACCTCGCCGGCGAAGAGATCCAGAGCATCTCGCCGAACGGCATCCGCTACAACAATGTGGATGTGCTCTACGGCGTCGGCGATCCGGCCGATCCGCGCGATCTCGCGGTGGTGTCGGACCGGGCCAACGATACGCTGGCGATCTTCGAGATCGGGCCGGACGGCATGCTCACGGATGTGACCGCGCCGGATGCGCCCGAGACCATCTTCGGCGTGGATGACGGCGAGGCGACCGCCTACGGGCTGACCACCTACAGCTCGCCGATCGACGGGCGCGACTACGCCTTTGTCACGCAGGCGGACGGGGCGCGGATCTCCCAGCTCGAGCTCCTGGACGACGGCGACACCGTCACCTACCGCATCGTGCGCGAGCTCACCCCGCCGGTCCCGGAGGGCGAGGATCCGGCCGACTTCCAGTCCGAGGGCATCGTCATCGACCGCGAGACCGGCATCGGCTACGTGGCCGTGGAGGAGGAGCTCGGCCTTCTCTCCTTCGACGCGGAGCTCGGCGGTTCGGACGACTTCGAGACCGTGGCCCCGATCGACAGCGCGTTCTTCTCGCCCGATCTCGAGGGGGTCGCGATCTACTACGGCGAGAACGGCGACGGGCTGATCGTCGCCTCCTCGCAGGGCGACAGCACCTTCGCCGCCTTCGATCGGGCGAGCGGGGACTTCGTCGGCTCCTTCGCCATCACCGGCCAGGAGCAGCCGGAGGACGACATGTCCGACGACGAGATGCTCACCGATGAAGTGCCGGTGGAGGAGATGCCGGATGGGGAGATGACCACCGAGGAGATGCCGGTCGAGGAGGTGGCGCTGGTGGAGGACGAGCCCGCCGAGCCCGTCGATCCGGTGGTCGAGACGGACGGGCTCGAGATCTTCTCCGGCCCGCTGCCCGGTTTCGATCAGGGCCTTCTGGTCACTCAGGACGGCTCGAACGAGCCCGCGCAGATCCTCCCGGACCCCGAGGACGGCGAGATCCAGAACTTCAACACCAACTTCAAATACACCGATCTCGGCGATGTGCTGGAGATCCTGGACACGCCGTCGAACGAGGATTTCGACCCCCGTGCGCCGGCCGTGCTGCAGGAGAACCAGACCGAGGCCTCGCTCGAGGACGACGTGCTGCAGGGCACCGATTTCGCCGATGTGTTCGTCTTCGCGCGCGGAGATAGCACGCCCGAGAACACCGACACCGTCTCCGGTTTCGGCCCGGGCGACATGGTGGATCTCAGCGCGTTCTCCTTCGTGGAGGTCGTGCCGGGCGCCGATCCGATGGAGGGTCGTGTCGGTGTCTACGAGACCGGCGACGGCGTGATGGTTTTCGGCAATACCGGCCGCTCGGAGGACTTCATGCTCGAGATCGAGAACGTGACCATGGAGACCGCGATGGCCGCGCTCGTCCTCTGACGCGCCCTGCGAGGCTCCGAAACGCCAACGCCGCCTTCCTCCGGAAGGCGGCGTTATTCGTGGGTGATGCAGAGGCGTGCAGGCCCTCAGCCCAGCGACGCGCAGGCCCCAATGGTGCGCGTTACTGAGCGACCGGGATCGCGTCGCTTACCCCGAGCTTGCGCAACTCCGCGATCGCGGCCTGGCGTTCCTGCGCCGTCTGGAACGGGCCGAGGCGGACCCGGATCGCATCGTTGCCGCGGAAAGTCGTCGGCACCGGGCTCGCCTCGAGCCCGACGGCCGCGAGGTTCTCGATCAGCCGGTAGCCATAGCTCTTCGCGGTGAAGATGCCGGCCTGCACATAGGCCGAGCCGCGCAGCGCCGTGGGCGGCTCGATCTGCTCGGCGACCGGTGCCGTGACCGTGGGCGACGGGGAACTCGTCGTGGTCTCCGACGGCACCACGGCAGCGGTCTCGATCGCCTCGTCATCGCTCTGTGCGCGCGTCTCAGTCTCCGAAGCCCCCTCACCGTCGGACGCCGGATCGTCACCCCGGCGCAGGAGCTGCGGCGCGGAGGTCGCGCGGGGGCGCACGGCGGAGGGCACGCTGTAGCGCGCCCCCGGTGTCGCCGAGCGGGTCGCATCCGCGCCGAGATTGGCCACGCGTTCGCCGGCGCCGATCGGCGCGCGCTGCGGCCCAGGGCCGGCAGACCCGGTGCCCGTGACGAGCGGCAGCGGATCGCTGTCGAGCACCGGCGCGATGCTCTCGATGGCGAAGGGCTGGGGCAGTCCGGCCGAAGGGGCGATCTCCGCCGACAGCGTGCCGGCATCGATATCGAGCCCGAGCGACAGCGGCTGCGAGACCGGCACCGAGTCGCTCAGCCGCGGCGCCACATTCACGCCGGAACCCCCATCGGGCGACGTCGCCGGTGGCGTGGGCGCGAAGGTGGAGGACGGCAGGGCGGCGAGGTTCGGTCCGGGCACCGTGGGCGACGAAGCCAGTGGCGCCGAGATCGCCGGGCCCAGCGCTGTCGTCGACGGGCCGGCTGGCGGCGTACCGGCAGCGGGCACTCCGGCGGGCGCCGGAACAGCGGGCGTCGCCGCAGCGAGCGCGATGCTGCCGTCTGCTGCAGGGGTCTCTTCGTTGCCTGCCTCCAAAGCCTCGGCGGTCGCCTCAGCGGCCGACGGCGCAGCAGCGTCCGCGGCGGTCTCCGTCGCGGTTTCCGCGCCGGACGAGGCTTCCGCGCCGGATGCGGCTTCCGCGCCGGATGCGGCTGTCGGCGGCCCATCCGCGGCGACCGGATCGACGGCGGCAATCTCGGTTTCGCCCGCGTCGACCGGATCCGCTGCCCCCTCGCCGCGCTTCTCGAGCAGCGCGAGGGCGTTGTCCAGCGCAGCCGCGACGTCCGCTGCCTGGGTCACCGCACGATCGCGGAGCCGCTCCGCCTCGGCGATCTGGGCCTCGAGGGCCACGACGCGGGCATCCGCCTCCTCGGCACGGCGGGCAAGTGCCTCCTCGCGCTCCACCGAATCGCGCTCCCGCGCACCGATGGCATTGGCGAGCTCGGCGATATCGGCTTCGCGCTGGTCGAGCGTCTCGGCGCGCGCCTCCGAGGCGCGCACGGCCTCTGCAAGCTCGCGCTCGCGCTTGTCCAGCGCGCTCGCCCGGCGCAGCGCCTCCTCGTCCACGGCCTGGGCGCCGCCTTCGCTCGCGGCGATCAGCGCGCGCTCGCGGTCTCCGATCGCGGCCTCGCGCGCGGCGGAGGCCTGGGCGAGCTCCATCAGGTCGTTCTCACGATCGGCAAGGGCGGAAGCGCGACGGGAGAGCCGCCGCTCAGAGGCGATCCGCGCCTCGTCCAGCCGGTCGAGCTCCCGCTCGCGCTGCGACATAGCGAGCTCGCGCTCGTTCTGCATCTTCTCCGCGGCGGCGATCTCCGCGGCGCGCGCCTCGAGGGCCTTCGCCTCGGCGGCCTGCGCTTCGGCCAGCGCTGCGAGCTCCGCCTCCCGGGCGGCAACGTTTTCCTCGGCCGCGGAGGCACCCTCGGTCACCGGAGCGTCGCGCCGCTCGGCCAGCGCCGAGGCTTCCGCAGCGAGGCTGGCCTCTCGGGCATCGAGGGCTGCCGCGCGCTCGTCCAGCGCCTTGCGCTCAGCCTCCAGCGCGCCAGCATCCGCCACGCCGGTACCGAGCGCTGCCACGGGCGCAGGCGTGCTCGCCTTGTCCCCGAAGATATGGAGATACCCGAAGATCCCCGCCGAGATCACGATCGCTGCCAGTGAGAGCTGGCGCAGCGGGGTCAGCGTGAAGTGGAAGAGGTTGCGCCCCCCGCAGAGATAGACCTGCCACTCTGGCAGGATCTGAAAGGACCGACCTGAGCCGTGCCGCCGCCGATTTCTGGACATGTCTGCCCGTTCCTCGCTTCTGTCCGCGTTCCCTCTCTCACGAAACCAGAGCCCAATGAGCCAAAACGCCCACTCTGACAATACGGTTTGTCCCCTGGGATCGAGATTAGAGTCAGCCTTGGTTTATGGCCAATGAATTTCGCGCAATTCCGTCAGCGCGATGGCGAAAGGCGACGACCTCTGGGCATGCGGGCCATCATTCAGATTGGCCGGTCCCGGCGGTCCAGACCGGCCCCTTGGCGCCACCCCGCACCACCACCGACGAGAGCAATAAAAACACTGATGTAACAATACGTTAATTCGCACGCGCACCAACGGGCGAAAGCACTCCAGAAAGGCGCGCACGCCTCGGCCGGCGCCCCCGGTCCGGCATGATTTTGCGGCGCAACATGTCGCAGTTCGCATTCCACGCAACTGGACATTTTGTGGACGCGTCGCTCCGCGGGCCAAGCCCTAGGGCCGGCAACCCTGGGGGGATTCGCTCCGGGCGGTGCAACCGGACCGCTTCTTCGGCGGCCGCGCGAGCGCTCCGGAGGCGCATCCGAAAACCCTCGGAATTGAGACAATCGTCACAGGCACGGGGCATGGCGATGGCCGATACTTGGGACGCATTGAGACGCCGCCACCCACTTTGAACAGGAGATTTGCCTGCATCGGCCGTGCTCCCGTCCCAAAGTCCATGGGGACCCCGATGGGCGTGCACGGCTGGTCCGGAACAGGGCCGACGGCGCTGGGCGCATCTCCGTGGCGAGAGTAGAGCGATGCGACTTCAAGACGTGAAGAGACAGGATCACCGAAGGATCGGCGCAGCGCGCGGTCGTTCAACCCGCCAAGGGAGGCGGGCATGAACGCCCCGGTCGAAGCCCTCGAACGGATCGCCGTCGTCGAGCCTCCGATCGAGATCGCGGATCCGGTGACCGTGCTTCTCATCCATCCCGACCCTGTGGCCCGGGAGGCGCTGGCGCGCGAGATCCTCGAGGCGGGCGCGGACGAGGTGCTGGAGGCGGAGGACGGCGCGAGCGGCCTCTATCGCAGCCTCGCCGAGGCGCAGGACATGGTCGTCTCCGCCATCGCGCTGCCGGACTACGAGGCGGCGGGGATGTGCGCAGCGCTGCTGGAACGCGGCGTGCGGCAGCCGGTCCTCTTCGTGGGGAGCGCGCATCAGGAGCCGGCGATCATCGGCTGCCTCGAAGCCGGCGCGCGCGCGGTGCTCGACCCGGGCGAGGCGCCGGGCCTGCGGGTTGCGCGGATCCGGGCGCATCTGCGTGCGATCCGCCGGGCGGAGGACGTGCTGCGGCTCGGGACAGGCACGCTCGATCTGCGCCGGCAGCTCTTCATCCGGCCGGAGGGCGAGCCCTCCAAGCTCACGGTGAAGGAGATGCGCATCCTCGTCGCCCTTGCCGCCGCGAAGGGGCGCGTGGTGCCGCGGGCAGCACTGGTCGCGGAGGTCTGGAGCGCCGGGATGCATGTACGCCGCCAGACGGTGGAGACGCATATCTACCGCGTGCGCCAGAAGGTGGAGGCGGATCCGCGCCGGCCGGAGCTGCTGCTGACGGTGCGCGGCGGCTACCGGCTCGCTCTCGCCGCTTGAGAGCAGCGGCGTCAGAACTGCTCGGTGGTGCGGCGGAGCCGCATCGCCAGCAGGTTGCAGAGGGCCAGCGCGATCTCCGGCCTGTCGGACAGGAGCGACAGGAAGGTCTGGCGCGGGATCCGCAGCGCGGTCACGGGCTCGAGCGCGCGCACGGTGGCGTTGCGCGGAGCGTTGCAGAGAAGCGAAAGCTCGCCGACGAGATCGCCGCGGGCGAGGTGCACGATCAGGCGCTCCTCGCCCGCATCCTCGTCCTGGCGGACCACCTCCACCCGGCCGGCGAGCAGGATGAATACGGAGTCGCCCGGCTCGTCCTGCCGGAAGAGCACCTCGTCGCCGTAGTAGCGCAGCTGCTCGCCGGTGAGGACGGCGAGCTTCAGCGCGGCGGCATCCACGCTGCGGAAGATCGCGCAGTCGCGCAGCCCCTCCAGCGTCTCGGCAATGCTCATCATGCGGCGGGCCTCATCGTGCTGCTCTCATCCTGGCGGCCTCATCCGGAGGTTCTGCGAGGGCCGGAGGCGGGATGGGCCGCGGCCTCGCCGGTCGCCTCGATCCGGATCACCATGTCCGCGTCCTCCGCCGCCGCCTCGTCCACCGCTGCATAGAGGATGATGGCCCCCGGCGCCGCGTCCATCATCCAGTCGCGCAAGCGCGCATGTTCGGCCCGGCCGAAGACGTGGTCGAGCACCAGCAGGCGCGGCCCCTTCGCGAGGGCGCGCACGAGGCCGATGCGCTGGCGGGCGACGGCGGAGAGCGCCTCGGCGAAGCCGCGCGTGCCGAGGCCGATGGTGGCGATGGCACGCTCCAGCCCCTCGGTGCGGAGCGCGCCCTGCACCGCGTCGTCGATCCGGTCCCAGGCGACACGGCGGCTGCGCCGGCGCCGCCCGCCGAGAAGCCCGTCGAAGAGGCTCTGGGAGGGATCGACCCCGTCGGTATCGAAGAAATGCACGCCCGGCTCGTCGAGCGCGTCGCGAAGAGCGGCGCGGAGATCCAGCAGGCGCTCGGTCTGGGCCATGTCGAGCGCGATCAGCGGGTCGCGCGCCGGCACGAAGCGCGCGCCGATCGCAGCGAAGGCGCGCCGGTCCGCCCGGCTCGGGCGCTGCAGGAGCTCGGCCGCCATCAGAAGATCGCCGTGGCGCCAGCCCTCGAGGCCCTGCAGGGCCGCACCATCGCCCGCGGCTTCGACCACCTCGCGGAATGCGGTGGCAAGCTCGCGGCCGATCTCGGCGAGGAACCGCTCCGCCCCGGTGCGGCGGAGGGCACGGGCGATCTTGGGAGAGGCGAGGAGCGCCGCCTCGTCCGCCGCCTCGCGATCGGGCCAGCAGAAGAGCAGGTTCTCCAGGATCGAGGCCTCCGCATTGACGGCTCCGATGCGCCACGGCTCCACGAGATCGCGATAGGCGGCCTCGGCCATGGTGTCCTGCAGCGAGCCTCGGAGCGACAGGAGGGCGGGGCGGAAGAGGCGCGCCTGCTCCTCCGTCAGCCGGCAGCCGAGGGCGAGGCGGACGAGATCCGGCGTGAGCCCCGCGCCATCGGCGAGGTCCAGCAGCAGCGCGGTGCGCGCCTCCGCCGCCTCCGGCCCCGCATCGGGGTCGATCCAGTCGCGGAGCGTCCGCACATCCCCCGCCTGGCCGGGCCGGCCGGTGGAGAGGAGGCCGAAGAGCAGGTTCTCCTCGAGTGTGCGCGAGAGGATGGCGGGCTCCTGGCCCACATAGCCGACCGCCGCGCCCAGCGCCGCGAGATTGGCGCTCTCGAGCGCCCGCCCGCCGAGCGAGACCTCGCCGCGGAGCGGCACCTCGAGCCCCGCGGCGGCGGCCATGAGGGCGCCCGCCGCCCCATCGGAGCCGCCGAGAACGGCAATGCGGCTGCCGGGCGCGAACTCGGCGCGCGCGAGGCTCAGGGCGTCGGCCCCCGGTGCCGCTTCCTGGATCTCGAGCACCAGCGGCCCCGCCAGCGGCCCAGCCAGCGGCCCCGCATCGGCAGGGCCGAACACCCGCTCATCCGCGACCAACTCGGCATCGGCGAAGGACTGCGAGGCGAAGGCGAAGCGCGAGCCGAAGTCGTAGACATGCTGCACGAAGGTGAGCAGCGCCTTCCACGGCCCCGCCATCTCTCGCTGGGCGGCCACCACGGCCACGAGCGAGCCGATCTCGAGCTGTCCGTCGATCACCAGCCAGCCGCCGAGCGCATAGAACATCACCGGCGAGAGCTGGTTGAGGACGTTGTTCACGCCCTTGATGAAGTATTTCCGCCGCAGCAGCGCCTCGCGCACCGCCCCGATGGCGCGGAGCTTGCCCTGCCCCTCGGAGAGCCGCCAGCCGGAGGCGCCGTTCACCCGCGTCTCGCCGATCTGCTCGACGGTCTCCGAGACGAACTCCGCAGTCTCGCGCGCGCGCCGGGCGCGGAGGCGATTGAGCTCCACGATCCGCGCCTGCAGGAGCGGCACGAGCCAGGCCTGCAGCGGGAACATCGCGATGGTGGCGAGCCCGAGCCAGACCGACTGGGCGAAGACGAAGCCCGCATAGATCAGCAGAAGCCCCGCCTCGAAGACCGGTGTTGCGATCACGCCGCCCATGAACCCGCCGAGCGGCTCCACCTCCCCCATCAGCCGCTGCACCAGATCGCCGGGACGCTCGCGCTTCAGCCGAGCGGCGGGAAAGCGCAGGATCT
Source organism: Pseudomonadota bacterium (assembly GCA_039817245.1). Taxonomy (GTDB): domain Bacteria; phylum Pseudomonadota; class Alphaproteobacteria; order Rhodobacterales; family Rhodobacteraceae; genus Thermohalobaculum. Next base: position 8,368 of record JBCBWF010000037.1, read on the forward strand.
GGGCGAGAAAGCCGACGCGCAGGCTGCGCAGCAACCGGTCCCCGGTCTCGCCGATCCAGACATTGAGCCGCCATTTGAGGAGGTTGGCGGTCAGGACACAGAGAAAGAGCGCCCCGGCGAGCACCAGCAGCCAGCTCAGCTGATCGAGCGTGAACGGGCCGATCTGGCGCGGGCCGGGCCCGCCGCCGATGGCGTCGTTGATGATCGTCTTCGGCAGCTCCAGCGTCGCATAGGTCAGCGGAAAGATCAGCGCGCTGAGGGCGAGGATGCCGATCTGGCTCCGCCACGACCGCACCCAGACAAAGCGCAGGAGCGAGACCTGCCCGATCACCGCCTCGCCACGGAGGCCGGGCTGCCCGGGCGTGCCCGCGCGGTCTTCGCCCCGCCGCCACGGCCATTCTGCTCGCATCGCCCCGCCCATCCGTTGCACGCCATGGCCCCCGCCATGCACGCGGCCGGCACCGCCCCGCCGCTGCGGACGAGGACCGGCCGGAGCCTAGCCCCGCCGGCGCGATGCGTGAAGGCGCCCCGGCCCGCTGGCGCGAGCGCAGCCGCCCGGTCGTGGCCGCATCGCACCCCATCCGCGCCGCGGCCCCACCCGGACGCGCCGCAAAACCGCCTAAAGAAGTGGCACGAAGCCCATGTCCGTGACCCACCGTTTCAGGGTAACGTAGGGAGCGATTTGATCTGCGGCGGCTGGGTGGCTGCCGGATTGCATTGGCCGTGCGGGCGGGATTTCGCCCTCCGACTGGCCGTCTGCCGAGGGAGGCCGGCGCAATGTTCAACCCGACGACGGTGATGGCCGACCAGCTCGGCGATTTCCTCGCCGAGACCTATCTTGAGCATTTCCCGAAGCGGCGACCGGAATATGCGGGCCTCCTGGCCGCGGGCACCCGGCTGGTGCTGGAGCGGCTCTCCAACTCGGATGCGCTCTACCACAATGCCGAGCATTCGATCATGGTGACCCTGGTCGGCCAGCAGATCCTGCGCGGGCGCATGCTGTGCGAGGCGCTGCAGCCGGAGGACTGGCTGCACTACATCGTGGCGCTCCTGATCCACGATATCGGCTATGCGCGCGGCGCCTGCCGGGGGGACAGCCGCGGGGCCGTGGTGATCAATGCCGCGGGCGAGCGCATCACCCCGCCGCGCGGCGCCTCGGATGCGTGCCTCGCGCCCTATCATGTGGAGCGCGGCATGATCTTCGCGCGCGAGCGGTTCGGCGACTCCGACTATATCGACGCGGAGCGGATCGCGCGGGCGGTGGCCTACACCCGCTTTCCCGTGCCGCTCGGCCCGGATTTCGCCGCCACGGAGGGCGAGCCCGCGCTGGTGCGCGCGGCCGATCTCATCGGGCAGATGGGCGACCCGTTCTACCGGCGCAAGACCAATGCGCTCTACCACGAATTCGTGGAGATCGGCATCGCGCAGCAGCTCGGCTACCGCTCTCCGGCAGATCTGGTGGAGCAGTATCCGGAGTTCTTCTGGACCGAGGTGGAGCCCTATATCGGCGGCGCGTTCCGCTATCTCGAGCTCACGATCGAGGGCAAGCAGTGGATCTCGCAGCTCCACAACCACGTCTTCCAGGCGCATCACCGCGCGGGCTCGCTCGGCCCCTTCCCCGGCCCGCTCTGAGCGCCGGCTCCGCCCGATCCCACCGCCAACCGCCGCGCGATCCGGTCCGGGTCAAGGATCGCGCCGCGCGCGACCGGCGGAGCCGGCCCGTCCTTGACGCGGACCGGACCGTGCCAATCCTGGCGCTCAAGCCCCCTCGGGGCTTGTCCCCAGCCCCCCTGCCCGCACGACAAGACCCAAGCACACACCGCGGCAGGTCAGCGCGCTCCGCCAGCCACGGGCGCCAATGCAGGACTCATCGTGGCGACCAGCCGCGATACCGTTTGCCTCGCCCCGGCCCTAGCCGCGTTTGCCGAAGAGCTGGGCCAGCACCATCAGGCTCGACGTCACGAGGATCATGATCGTCGAGATGGAGGCGATCGTCGGGTCGATCTGGTCGCGCAGCGCGTTGAACATGTTCCGTGTCAGCGTCGCGTTGTCGCCGCCGGAGATGAACATCGCCACGACCACCTCGTCGAACGAGGTCAGAAAGGCCAGCAGTGCCGCCGTGATGACCGAGAAGCGGATCTGGGGCAGCGTCACCGTCAGGAAAGCCCGCGCCCGCGAGGCGCCGAGGCTGCGCGCCGCCATCTCCTGGTTCATGTCGTAGCTCTTCAACCCCGCCGCGGTCACGATCAGCACCAGCGGCAGGGCCAGCAGCGAATGCGCCATCACCAGGCCGAGCATCGTGTAGAGGATCTGCAGCTTCACATAGACATAGAAGGCCCCGATCGCGATCAGGATCAGCGGCACCATCATCGGCGTGATCAGCAGCACGAAAATGAGCTTGCCGAAGCGCATCTGCGAGGCATGCAGCCCATAGGCCGCAAGCACCCCCATCGGCGTGGCCACCAGCATAGTCAGGAACGCAGCCGTCAGCGAGGTGACCGTCGCGGACATCCATTCCGGCGAGCCGAAATAGTGGTCGTACCACCGCGTCGACCAGGTCTCCGGCGGAAACTCGAGATACTGCGAGTCCGAGAAGGACATCGGCACCACGATCAAGGTCGGCGCCACCAGCCAGACCATGATGATCCCCGACAGGATGTAGAGCCAGAGCCGCTGGCGATGGGTGACCTGCGTCTCCGAGGCGGGACTGTCGAGCCAGGCCCGCATCAGTGCCCCCTGCCCGCGAGCTGCTCCAGCTTCAGGAACCGCGCAGCGATCCAGAGGATCGCGAGCGTCAGGACCAGAAGCACGACACCCAGCGCGCTCGCCGCCCCCCAGTTCACGAAGAGCTCGATATTCGAGGCGATCTTCATCGAGACCATGATCACCTTGCCGCCGCCGAGCACCGCCGGCGTGACGAAGAAGCCGAGGCACAGCACGAACACGATGAGCCCGCCGGCGAAGAGCCCCGGCAGCGAGAGCGGGAAGAACACGGTCCAGAACGCGCGCACCGGCCCAGCGCCGAGATTGGACGCCGCCTTCAGATAGTCCCGGTCGATGGCCTTCATCGAGCTGTAGAGCGGCAGCACCAGGAAGGGCAGCATGATATGCACCATGCCGATCAGCGTGCCGGTCATGTTGTGCACGAATTTCAGCGGCTCGTCCCAGAGCCCGAGCCCGATGGCCCAGTCGTTCACCAGCCCGCGCTTCTGCAGCAGCACGAGCCACGCATAGGTGCGCACGAGCAGCGACGTCCAGAACGGCAGCAGCACCGTGATGAGGCAGAGATTGGCGATACGGTTCGGAAGCTGCGACAGGAAATAGGCCAGCGGATAGCCGATCAGCACGCAGAGCCCGGTGGTGATGAGACTGATCTCGAAGGTCGTCCAGAAGATCCGCGCATAGGATTTGCGCTTGATCATCCGCTCGTAGTTCTCAAGCGAGAAGCTGCCATCCGCCCCGATGAAGGAGACGTAGAAGAGCCAGCTCACCGGCACGATGAGAACGATGAGAACCAGCAGGAGCGCCGGCGAACAGAGCCCGAAAAGGGCGAGCCGCTCGCGCATCGCGTCGCGGCGCAGCCCCTCCGTGTTGGATCCGTCCTCGGCGGCGGCGCGCGGGGCGGCGAGGGCGATATCGGCCATGCTCAGACCTCCCCGTCCGCGATCACGACCGTGTCGCGCGCATGCAGGCCGAGGGTCACGGGCGCGCCTGCAGCCGGCAGCGCACCGAACGTGTCGCGCCGCACCACATCGCGGAGCGCCAGCGTCGTGCCGTCCTCCAGTCGAGCATAGAGGAGATAGCTGTCGCCCTGATAGACGACCTCCTCCACCTTCGCCGAGAAGCGGTTGACCGCAGGATCGGCCGCGCCGTCCACGAGTTGCAGCCGCTCGGGCCGCAGCATCACGAGCAGGCGGTCGCCCTCCGGCAGCGGCGCATCGAGCGCGAGCGGGCGGCCCCCGACCTGCACCCCGCCATTCTCGCGCACCGCCGGCAGGAAGGCGCTCTCGCCGATGAAATCCGCCACGAAGCGGTTGGCCGGCCGGTCGTAGATCTCCATCGGATCGCCGAGCTGCATCAGCCGGCCGTGATTGATGACGGCGATGCGGTCCGACATGGTCAGCGCCTCGCGCTGGTCGTGGGTCACATAGACCGTCGTCATGCCGAGCTGCTCATGCAGATGCCTGAGCTCGATCTGCATCCGGTCGCGCAGCTTCTTGTCGAGCGCGGAGAGGGGCTCGTCCATCAGCAGGATCCGCGGCTCGAAGACGATGGCGCGGGCAAGGGCCACGCGCTGGCGCTGCCCGCCCGAGAGCTGGTCGATCCGCCGCGCGCCGTAACCGCCGAGCTGCACGGTCTCGAGCGCGCGCTCCACCCGCGGCGTGATCGCGTCCTTCGCGAGCCCCCGGATCTTGAGCGGATAAGCGACGTTCCCGGAAACGGTCATATGCGGGAAGAGCGCATAGTTCTGGAACACCATGCCCAGATCGCGCAGATGCGGCGGCGTGCGGATCATCTCCCGGTCGCCGAATTTGAGGCTCCCGGAATCGGGTCGCGTGAAGCCGGCCAGCACCATGAGGAGCGTGGTCTTGCCGGAGCCGGAGGGGCCGAGCAGCGTTAGAAACTCGCCACTGCGCACATCGAGATCGACATGGTCGAGCGCATGGACGCTGCCATAGGTCTTGGTCACGCCGCGGATGGTGATCGGCAGGGCCTCGGTCATGGGCAGCGCTCCCCTCTTTCGTATTCCAGGCGATCGGCCTGCCGCTGGTCCCGGCCTTGAGCCGGGACCTCCCTGCACCCTTTCCCGGCCTCGAGCCGGAACTTCCCCGAACCGGGGTCCGGTGCTGCGCGGCCTCAGACGCTCAAGGAGGTCCCGGCTCAGGGCCGGGACCGCCTCCGAGCGCATCGCGTCGCTCACTCGGTCAGCATCTCCTGGTACATCTCGGCCGCGACGGTCTCCCACTCCGCGTACCATTCGAGATTGACCGGCAGCTGCTTCTCGGCATTGGCCGGGTAGGAGGGCAGCGCCTTCAGGGTCGCCTCGTCCACCGTCGAGATCGCATAGGCCGCCTTGTTGGTCGGCCCGTAGGTGATGTGGAGCGGCAGGTTGGCCTGGTACTTCGCCTGGGAGATCGTGGCGAGGAACTCCATCGCCGTCTCCTTGTTCGGGGCCCCTTTCGGAATGGCGAAGCAGTCATAATCGAGCAGCGCCTCGTTGAAGCTGTAGGCGACCTTCGCGCCGTCCTTGGCGGCGTTGTCGAAGCGGCCGTTCCAGCCGGTGGTCATGTCGACCTCGCCGTCCTTCATGAGCTGGGCGTGCTGCGCGCCCGAGGTCCAGAAGACGGCGATATGCGGCTTCAGCTCGCGGATCTTGTCGAGCGCGCGCTCGATGCCTTCCTCCGAGCCGAGCACCTCGTAGACCTGATCCGGCGGCACGCCGTCGGCCAGCAGCGCGGGCTCGAGCGCGCCCGATACCTTGCCGCGATAGGCGCGAGTGCCCGGGAACTTCTCCACGTCCCAGAAATCCGCCCAGCTCTGCGGGCCGTCCTCGCCGATAGTCTCGGTGTTCCAGGCATAGACCGTGGAGAACACGTCGCCGCCCACGCAGTAGTCCGTGTAGAGCGTCGGGTAGAACTCGGAGACGTCGATCTTGCCGTAGTCCAGCTTCTCGAGCAGACCCTCCGCCGCGGCACGCGCGGCCGAGCCCGAACCCGAGGCCACGATGTCCAGGGTCACGGCGCCGGTCTGGACCTGCAGGCGCACATCGGACATGCCGCCATAGGTCTCCTGCTTCACCACGATGCCGGTATCGGCCGCGGCGGGCTCGAACAGCGCCTTGCTCTGGGCTTCCTGGTAGGAGCCGCCCCAGGAGGCGATCGTCACGGTCTTGTCCGCCGCGAGCGCGCTCGTGGCGACGAGGGCCATGGCGGCCACAGTGGTGTAGAGATTGAAGCTCATCGATCACTCCTCCGTTGTCCTCGGCGCGCGAACGGACCCGCACCGGTTGCCCTTGTGATGTGACCGGCGGAGGCGGGCGCCCTCGCGATCCGGTTTCGCATCCCGGCCCCGCACGCGCACTGCGGTGCGGCGCGTGGGGCGGACCTGCTGAGCGTTCGGCAGCGGCTCCGTAAGGTCAATCGAATTCGAGAGACCGCAGGTCGTTCGGAGTGCCGCAGGACACGCCCTGCCGGCGCCGCCGCGCTAGAAGGCCCAGGCGCCGTCATCGCCGCGATCGAGATCCGCGACATAGGCCGAGTTCGCGACGTTCTCGCCGCTGATCGCGAAGAAGCGCAGGAGCTCCGGGCGGGGCGTGCCGCTCTCGGCCACGCCGAGCCAGAAGGCGAAGCCGTCCGGGTCGTTTTCGCTGGCGAGCCCGTCGCGGTCGAGCACGTTGGCGTAGAGGAACTCGACGAGATCCGCATTGCCGAGAGTGGCCGGATCGGCGCCGATCGCGTCGCGCAACTCGTCGCTCTCGAAAAAGAAGGCCGCGATCTCCAGGACCGAGAGGCCGCCATCGCGATAGGCCTCGTCGATCCAGAAGTTGAGCCCACCCGTTTCGGGCTCGCGCCCCAGCGCGACCTCGTAGAGGAGCGCGATCTCCTGCTCGTCGAAGAGCCCGTCCGCCCCCGGCTCGCTAAGAAAGGGGCTGGCGAGATCGGCGAGCCCGATGGTGTCGACCCAGGCGGAGGCGGCGACGAACCTGACAGCTCCGTCCCCGGCCGGCACCGCGATGCCCTCGATCTCCTCATTCGAGCCGGCAAGGTCGAGATAGCCCTGCACCTGGTCGGAGATCGCGTCGAAGGGCCGCGTATCGAGCGTGATCCCGAAGGGCTCCAGGAAGGCGGCGATTTCCTCGAGCCGGTCCGCCGGCACGCTGTCCAGCGCGGCGACGCGCAGGCCGGCGAGATCCTGAACCGGGGCCTCGTCGAGCGCGGGGCTGACGAAGAGGAGGAGATCCGTGCCGATCTCCGGCGGCGCATCGGCCGCGGGCAGATCGTCGCGCGCGAGAAGGCGCGCTTCATCCACCGTGAGCCGCGCACGCTCCAGCTCGTCCGGCTGCGCCGCGGTCAGGCCGCCACCCAGCGTCTGGCTGCCATCCTCGATCAGCCCGCCCGCGCTCAGCACGGTCTCAGAGACCAGGAAATCGAGGAACGCCTCGACACCGGCCACAGTCTCCAGGATGTCGAGCCGTGCATAGGCGTAGACACGCGTCTCCGCGGTGCCCGGCCCGGCGGTTGCGAGCGGCAGTTCGAGGATCTGGGAGACACCGCTCGCCGTCGCCTGATCGAACTCTTCCTGCGTCATCCGCCGGGAGGCGAGCACGATATCCGCCAGGGCCGACGCCGGATCGCTGCTGAAGAGCGAGAAGCCGATCCCGGTTCCGGTGCTCTCCACAATGGGCGTGCGGAAGCCGGTCGTCGTCGCAAAGGTTTCCGCGATCACGGTGAAGGCGGGGGCGGCCGTGCTCGATCCCACGATGCGGATGGTCTCGCGCTCGATCGTCGGGGGCAGATCGGGGGGCGTCGGTGGCGTTGGCGGCAGGGCGATGGTGGCGTCGAACCGGATATCGGTCGCGACGAGCCTGATCGCCTCGGCCTCCGCAAGCACCTCCTCGCCGAGCAGGATCCCGTCGGCCTCGATCTGGCCGCGGCGCAGCGCGAGGAGGTCCGCGGTCAGAGCGGCGTCGTTGTATGTCTCGGTCACCGGTTCGAAGAAGTCGCTTGTCACGAAGGTGACGGAGACGCCCTGATCCGCGAAGAACGCCTCCGCGCCGGCGATCAGCCCCGGATTGTCGTCGATCAGGAGCGTCGCGCCGTCGAGATCGGCAATCGAGCCCGCGAGCGACGGAGCGACGGCGAGGAACAGGGTCTCGGTACCGCCCGGGACCGAGGGTGCGTCCGGCGGCTCGGGATCGGCGGGCGGATCGGGTTCGGGGTCGGGTTGCGGATCGGGGTCCGGCTCAGGGTCCGGCGCCGGGAGTGGATCCCCGATGCTGCCATCGCCCTCGATGACTTCGGGCAGCAGCAGGACCGAGGCGCCGAGCGTCGCAGGATCCGTGCCCGCCGGGACCGCGATGGCATCGACCGTCTCGTCCACCAGCGCGCCGGCCAGGCTCGCCTCGGTGAGAGGGAAGAACCGATCGATCGAGATGCCCTGGCCATCGAAGAAGGCGCGCACCGCCGCCTCATCCTCCGGCAAGGCACCCACGAAGGCGCCGTCCAACTCGAGGGCGGAGGACACACCGAGCCTTTGAAGCACTGCAAACTGAAGGGCCACATCACGCTCCGACAAAAACCTGCACAGCGGCAGCAGCGTGCCGTTTTCCCTCTATGCGTCAACGGCTTTTCCGTTCCGGAACAGCGCGCTCAGTCGGCACGGCTCCCGGAGGGCCCGGCGCAGAACACGTCGTAAAGCGCTGCCATCAGCGCCTCCGTGTCCGGGTTGTCGAGGCGGTAGAGGATGGTCTGGCCCTCGCGGCGCGTGGCGACGACGCCGGCCTCGCGCAACCGTGCGAGATGCTGGCTGAGGGCCGACTGGCTGATCCCGACAGCCGTCTGCAGGCCAGAGACGCTGCATTCCCCTTCGCTCAGCCGGCAGAGGATCATCAGCCTGCGCGGATTGCCGAGAAGCGCGAGTTTCGCGGCGACGCTCACGGCACGCGCCTCGAGCGCGGCACTGGCTGCGCTGCCCTCCGCCTCGCCCGCGCCGGTGGCGATCGCCACCGCTGCCTGATCGCTCTTGCTCTCCCCCATCGCCGTCTTCGTATATTAGAGATATCTGATGTAAAGCCCCTGACCGCCGGGAGAGACCGCCCCATGCCCGCCTGTGCCGACGATCTGGCCGTCGCGATTCCCGACTGGCCGCGCCCCCTCGTCGAGGCGGTGGCCGCACGCGCCGATGTCATGCGTGCGCCCGACGGTGCGCGCGTCTTCGGGCCCGGCGATCCCTGCGAGCGCTTCGTGGTTGTCCTTTCGGGCACGGTCCGCGTCGAGCAGATCGGCAGCGCGGGCCGCTCGATCGTGCTCTACCGCGTCAGCGCCGGGGAGAGCTGCGTGATGACGACCTCCGGGCTCCTGTCCGGAATGCCCTATGGCGCCTGGGGCGTGGCGGAGGGCGCGGTCGAGATCCTTGCGCTGCCCGCAGCCAGCTTCCGTGCGCTCATCGACAGCGACGCCGATTTCCGCGCGCGCGTCCTGTCCGTCTTCTCCGACCGGATCCTCGAGCTCTCCGAAGTGATCGACGACCTGCTCGTGCGCCGGATCGATCTCCGCCTCGCCGCCCGGCTGCTGGAGCGCGCGGCAGACTGCGACACACTGACCGCCACGCATCAGTCCATCGCCGCCGAGCTCGGTAGCGCGCGCGAGGTGATTTCCCGCATTCTCAAGGATTTCGAGCGGCGCGGCTGGATCGGCATGCGCCGCGGGGCCATCGAGATCAGGGACCGCGAGGCCCTTCTGCGCCTCGCCGGCGGCGCGACTGTCTGAGCCACTCTGTGACCCAGTCACATTAGCGATCGCTCATATATGCGACTCGCTCGGGTGTCCTGAGAGAGGAGACACCCCGATGACCATCACAACGAATATCGGCACCCTGGACCGCGTGCTGCGGATCGGCCTCGGCATCCTGCTGATCGCGCTCGCAGCAACCGGCCTGCTCGGCGCCTGGGCCTATATCGGCGTCGTGCCGCTGGTTACCGCCTTCGTGAAGTTCTGCCCGGCCTATGCGCTCTTCGGGCTGCGCACCTGCACCGAATGCTGAGGCCGTCGCAGGGCATCTTGGGCGGGAGGCCGGCATGATCAGACCCCTCGCAGCCGCCGCCGCGCTGGCGATCGCCAGTGCCGCGGCCACCCTCGCCCCCCCGACGCCGGCGCCGGCCGGCGAGATCGTCAGCCGCGTGGACGCCACGACCCTCGGGCCGAAGAAGCGCACCAGCCTCGGCCTGCATGTCACCGCCATGGATGCGGGCCGGGCGCTCGCCGATGATCCGGGGATCGTGTTCATCGACATCCGCGACCCGATCGAGGTCAGCTTCGTCGGCCATGCCGGGCCCATCGACGCGGTCGTGCCGTGGCGGATCGGCACGCATGCCTTCTGGCCGGAGAAGGGCCGCTACCGCATGGCGCCGAACACCGCCTTCGTGGAGGAGGTCGAGGCCGTGCTCGCCCGCGAGGGCAAGAGCAAGGACGACCCGGTTTTCCTCATCTGCCGCTCCGGCAACCGCAGCGGTGCCGCCACCGATGCCTTGGCCGCGGCCGGTTTCAGCAATGTCTGGAACATCGTCGACGGCTTCGAGGGCGACAAGGACGCGAACGGCGTGCGCCAGGTCAACGGCTGGCGGAACGCAGGCCTGCCCTGGGCCTACGAACTCGACGCGCGCACCGCATGGAGCCGCGAAGGCCGTTGACGCGGCGCTGACGGGGCCTGCGCCGTCAGACCCGCGCGCGGGCCCCACCGAAAGAGAACCCAAAGGAGACAACGATGATGAAGTCCCTGATCGCAGCCGTCGCCCTTCTCCCGCTCGCGGCAGCGGCGCCGGCCGCCGCCGAGGAGCCGCCGCGCCTCGTGACGGTGCTGACCGCGTCCGAGCCGCAGACCCAGCTGATGGCGATGGTGCTCAGCATGCAGTCGATCAAGCAGGGCGCGCAGGTCCGCGTGCTGCTCTGCGGCCCGGCGGACGATATCGCGCTGCAGGACGCGCCGGCGAGCGCCACCACGGCGCAGAAGCCGAAGGGCATGAGCCCGCAGGGGCTGATGCGGAAGATCATCGAGACCGGGGCCCCGGTCGAGGTCTGCGCGATCTACCTGCCCAACAAGGGTGTCGGAACCGAGGCGCTGATCGAGGGCGTGACGGCCGCGCGTCCTCCGGAGATGGCCGGCCACCTTCTGGCCGAGAACACGCGCCTGCTGACCTTCTGAGACCGCAGGGCGCATGCGGCGGCACCGGCCCGCCGCATGCGCTCCGCAGTATCGCCTGACGCATATCGTCATCGGGCCATCGGCCCGCTCCGCGCCGCCATTTCATTGCGCGTGAGCCGATAGATCTGCCGTCGACCGCCAAACACCGCGCCGCATTGCGCCGCGACCGTCTCGCGCGCGCCCCGCGCCTCCCAAGGCCCCTGAAACGGCGGATCCGGCCTGCCCGGCCAGCGCGTCCTGTGCCGCTGTGCGATGGACAGGCCGCGGAACTGCGCCTAACCTCCGCCCCATTGCAAACAAGTCGTTCAAAGGAAATCGCCATGAACATTGGCACCGTTTTCGAAGGCAGCCGGGAGCGCTTCCAGCCGCTCTGGGCCGAGGAGAAATCCACCAGCGCGCAGCATGAGCTCGATCAGCACAAGCTCGCCTTCATGGTGGGCGTGGTGGCGCTGATGCTGCCGATCATTCTCTACATCAGCACGCTCTACCAGGTCTGTTTCTATTATTCGATCAGCCACTTCTACTACTCACGCTCGATGGGCACGGTCTTCACGGGCGCGCTCGCCTTCATCGGCGCCTTCCTGATCGCCTATCGCGGCGAGATCTTGGTCGAGCGGGTCGGTGCAAAGATCGCCGCCGTGGCGGCCTTCGGCGTGGCGTACTTCCCCACCGATGGGAAAGGCTGCAGCGAGTCCGAGCTGGTGGGGCGTCCCTTCGCCGAGATCTCCGGCACCTTGCCCGATATCGCGCTACAGGCACCGGACGGTGGCGGCTACTTCGCGCTCTTCCCGGCCGCGGCCAACTTCCACTACATCAGCGCAGCGCTCCTCTTCGGCTTTCTCGCCTTCTACTGCTTCGTGGTCTTCACCCGGGTCGTGCCCGAAGAGCACGAGAACGCCGATGGCACGCTCAAGCCGAACAAGCGCCGACGCAACGTGCTCTACTATGCGTCCGGGATCGCCATCGTGATCTCGATGCTCGCGATGGGCGCCGAGGGCTTCTTCGGCGAAAAGACGCCAGCGGGCGCACCGCCGTCCTTCTGGGACCGCAACAACCTCACCTTCTGGTTCGAGGCGCTCGCGCTCTGGGCGTTCGGCATCTCATGGATGGTCCGCGGCCGGTTCTACAACCTGGCTTTCCTCGACGATCGCGAGAAGCGCACGATCGCTCAGGGCTGAAACAGCGCCACAGCCTGCTCCGGCACGCCGCCGGGGCAGGCGCCACCAGCCGCGACCGCGCGAAGCCGCCGTTTCGACAACCCGGCGAGCCTGGGCCCCATCGTCATGCGGGAAATGGTGGAGGAAGCTGGAGACAGCTCGAACCAACTTGTTGAGACATTAGAGGATTGGGATCAACAACTCAAGCATTTGAGTACTAATGCGCCGGGGCCACGGCCATGAAGCCGAGCCGCGATTTTTCAGATGCCAATAGAAGGCGTGAGCCTGTTTCGGACAACTGCCGGGAATCAGGTCCGAGCCGTGTGTTGTCCGTCCGTGTAACCCCCGAAGAGCGGCGAAGACTCGAACGGGAAGCCGCAGGGCAACCGCTCAGCTCTCATGTCCGGGCGATCTTGCTCGGCGGCAGGGCGGCATCGCGACGCGCGGGCAAGCGCGGTATCGTCAGCGACCATGAAGCTCTTGCCCGTGTCCTAAGCGCCTTGGGCCGCTCGCCTCAGGTTGGCACCCTGAAAGGCGTTCTCGCCGCCTGCGACGAAGGGGCGATCATTCTGGGCCGCGAGGCAGAAGACGCGCTGCGCGTCGCCTGTGCGAACATCGTCGCCATGCGTGAGGACCTGATCCGGGCGCTCGGCCTCAAGCCGGAGTGAGCGCCCATGATCCTGGTCGGCAATCAGCGCGGCGGATCGCGCGATCTGGCGCGGCATCTTCTCAAGCCCGAGAACGAGCGGGTCGAAGTGCATCAGCTTCGCGGCTTCGCAGGCGACACCCTTCATGCCGCGCTTCAGGAAAGCTATGCGCTCAGCCGGGCAACGAGGTGCAAGCAGCATCTCTTTTCGCTCAGCCTGAACCCGCCGCCGGAAGAGCGGGTTTCGAAGGCGGTGTTCGAAGAAGCCGCCGACCGCATCGAGCGCTGCCTAGGTCTCGAAGGCCAACCGCGTGCAATCGTCTTTCACGAAAAGAACGGGCGACGGCATGCGCATGCCGTCTGGTGTCGGATCGATCCCGAGAAGATGAAGGCCGTCCCGCTGCCCTTCACGCGTAACAAGCTGCAAGAGGTCGCGCGCGAGCTTTACATCGAACATGACTGGCGCATGCCGCGCGGCTTCCTCGACAAGGAGCTGCGCGATCCGCGAAACTTTTCGCTCGCCGAATGGCAACAGGCGAAGCGTTCGGAGAAGGACCCCAAGCGTCTCAAGGCCATCTTCCAGGACTGCTGGGCGATCTCGGACTCGAAAGCCACCTTCGCGCACGCGCTCAAGGAGCGCGGCTTCGTCCTGGCGCGTGGAGATCGTCGCGGCTTCGTCGCGGTCGATCACACCGGAGAAGCCTATGCCGTCTCCCGCTGGGTTGGTCTCAAAGCAAAGGAGATCAAAGCCCGGCTCGGTGAGCCTGCCGATCTGCCGATTGTGGAGAAGGCGCATGTCGAAGCGGCAAAGCTGATCGTTCACAGGCTGGACGAGCTGAAGATCGAGCAAGAGCGCGAGGCGGCGGCGAAACGCCAGGAAATCGAGGCGCGCCGCGCGAGAGTTATGGAGAGGCACACCGCTCAACGGACCGCGCTCGCCGCCGAACAAGAGCGCCGCCGGAGATTGCAAGAGGATGCACAACAAGCCCGCCTCCGCACGGGCCTCGGTGGCTGGTGGGACCGGATAATCGGAAAGCGCAAACGGCTCGAGGCAGAGAATCTAATGGAGACTACCAAGTCAGCTCAGCGGGACGATGCGGAACGGCTTCGCCTTGAAGGGCAACACCGAGACGAGCGCCACCGGATTGAGGCGCGCGCCACCGCCTTGTTGGCAGGTCCGCGGCATGCCATGTCCGAGATCGCCGATGACATCGAGCGGTTGAGGCACCATGTTCGACCGAATGACCTGAGCACGGATGACATCCCTGAGCGCGAATCAGTGCGCCCGCGCAGGCGCGAAAGACGCCGTTCCAGGGATGGTCCGCAGCGGCGGCGCTAGTCCCGCCAGAGTTGAAAATACTCTGGAATATGGTACAATAAAGACATGAGCAAAACGGAAGTCAAAATCAGCTCTTTTGCTGCGCCGACCGACGACGATATCGCGCTGTTCGAAGCGTTGAGCATCGAAGAACGGCGCGCATTGATTGATGCCGAGCTTGAAAAGGGCTTGGCGGGCGAGCCTGTGCCTCTGGACGATACACTCAAGGACGAGATTTCTGCGCGGGTGTCTGAGCGTCTGAAGTAGGCCGATGCACCGGATTGAACTATCGCCCCAAGCCATACTGGATATCGAAGAGCTTGAGTTTCAGGGCGCGCTTCAATTCGGGCATTTTCAAGCCATGAAGTATCGGGACGGGTTGTTTCGCTTATTGGACAAC
>JBCBWF010000398.1:0-4705 GCA_039817245.1 Pseudomonadota bacterium
CGTGATCGCGCCCTCGTGGCACACGGTGGCGCCGCGGATCACGTCGTCCTCCATGTTGACGACGGGCGTGCCGTCCTTCTCAGGCGTCAGGTCGTCCATCATGTGCCGGACGCCTGAGAAGGACGGCACGCCCGTCGTCAACATGGAGGACGACGTGATCCGCGGCGCCACCGTGTGCCACGAGGGCGCGATCACGTTCCCGCCGCCACCGCCCAAGATCAAGGCGATCGCCACGCAGGCCAAGAAGAAGGAGCCCGAGGAGACGGCCGAGCAGAAGGCCGCCCGCGAGGCCGAGGACCTGCGCAAGGCGAACAACCTGACGACCTACATGCTGGGTGGTGGTGGCGCGCTGCTGCTGCTCGTCGGCACCGTGGCGCCCGCGAGCTTCATGCAGCCCTTCATCGTGTTCGTGCTCTCGGTCTTCGTGGGCTTCTTCATCATCTGGGGGGTGGCGCACTCGCTGCACACGCCGCTGATGGCGATCACCAACGCGATCTCGTCCATCATCATCGTCGGCGCGCTTCTACAGATCGGCTCGTCCAGCACCATCGTGCTGCTCCTCGCGGCGCTATCCATCCTCATGGCATCGGTGAACATCTTCGGCGGCTTCCTCGTGACGCGCCGGATGCTCGCGATGTTCCAGAAGAGCTGATCCGGGGGCAGGGACAATGAGCATCGGTCTTGTGACGGCCGCCTATGTGGTGGCGGCCATTCTCTTCATCCTCGCCCTCGGCGGTCTCTCCAACCAGGAGAAGGCGAAGCGGGCGATCTGGTACGGCATCATCGGCATGGCGCTGGCCGTGGGCGCGACCATCGGCACGCCCGGCGTCGGCGCCCACGCGCTGATCCTGCTGATGATCGTCATCGGTGGCGCCGGCGGCTGGTATGTCGCCAACAAGGTGCAGATGACGCAGATGCCGGAGCTGGTGGCGGGCTTCCACAGCCTCGTCGGCCTCGCCGCCGTCTTCATCGGCCTCAATGCGGATATCGAGATGAACGCGGCGCTGGCGGCCAAGGAAGCCGGCACCGTGGATCAGCTCGCGGGCTTCGCGGCGACCATCGCCAAGAAATCCGCCGTCGAGATCAACATCCTGAAGGTGGAGCTCTTCCTCGGCATCTTCATCGGCGCGATCACCTTCACGGGCTCGATCGTCGCCTATGGCAAGCTCGCCGGCAAGATCTCCTCCGCGGCGCTGACTCTGCCCTTCCGCCATCAGATCAACATCGCGGGCGTGGTCCTCTGCCTCCTGCTCGGCCTTCTCTACCTGCAGGGCGCCGGGATCTGGACCATGATCCTCGTCGCGATCATCGCCGGTGCCATCGGCTGGCACCTGATCATGGCCATCGGCGGGGCGGACATGCCGGTCGTCGTCTCCATGCTCAACTCGTATTCGGGCTGGGCGGCGGCGGCCATCGGCTTCACGCTGGGCAACGATCTGCTGATCGTGACCGGCGCGCTCGTCGGCTCCTCCGGTGCGATCCTCAGCTACATCATGTGCAAGGGCATGAACCGCTCCTTCGTGAGCGTCATTCTCGGAGGCTGGGGGGGCGAGCAGCAGTCCGCCGCCGCGGTCGAGGGCGAGATGATCGCGGCGGATGCGGATGCGGTGGCGAGCACGCTCAACGACGCGGACAGCGTGATCATCGTGCCGGGCTACGGCATGGCGGTGGCGCAGGCGCAGGCCTCGGTCTCGGAGCTCACGCGCAAGCTTCGCGCCCAGGGCAAGGAGGTGCGTTTCGCCATCCACCCCGTCGCCGGCCGCCTGCCGGGCCACATGAACGTGCTGCTGGCCGAGGCCAAGGTGCCCTACGACATCGTCCTCGAGATGGAGGAGATCAACGAGGACTTCCCGCAGACCGACGCGGTGATCGTCATCGGCGCGAACGACATCGTGAACCCGGCCGCGCAGGACGATCCGGGCAGCCCCATCGCCGGCATGCCGGTGCTGGAGGTCTGGAAGGCAAGGCAGGTCTTCGTCTGCAAGCGCGGGCGCGGCACGGGCTATTCCGGCATCGAGAACCCGCTCTTCTTCAAGGAGAACACGCGGATGTTCTACGGCGACGCGAAGGCCTCGATGGATTCGCTCCTGCCGCAGATCAGCTGACCGGGCGCCCCGCGCGGGCGCTCACCACATCACCGACTCAGAAACCGCGGCGCGCAATCGCCGCGGTTTTTCGTTCCGCATTGATCGCAATCAATTCCAGAGCGAAACTTTTCGCGACGGGCAATTTTATTATGCTGCGTCGCACAATTTTCATTTTTGTGCTCTCCGCCGAGCCGCTACCCTGTGCCCATACAGTCGGATTTTGCGGGGCAGCATGTTTTCTCTCGCCGGCAAGAAAGCCCTCGTCGTGGGCGTCGCCAACGACCAGTCCATCGCCTACGGATGCGCGCGGGCCTTCCGCGAACAGGGCGCGGATCTCGCGATCACCTATCTCAACGCCAAGGCGGAGCCCCATGTCCGCCCGCTCGCCGAAGCACTGGGCGCGGAGATCATCCTGCCGCTCGATGTGCGCAACGAGACGGAGGTCGACGCGCTCTACGCCGCGATCACCGAGCGCTGGGGCAAGCTCGACACGCTGCTCCACTCCATCGCCTTCTGCCCGAAGGACGATCTGCACGGCCGGGTGGTGGACTGCTCGGCCGAAGGCTTCGGCCTGGCGATGGATGTCTCGGTGCACTCCTTCCTGCGCCTCATGCGCCGCGCCGAGCCGCTGATGCCGCATGGCGGCACCTGCATGACCGTGTCGTTCTACGGTTCGGAGAAGGTGGTCGACCATTACAACGTGATGGGCCCCGTGAAAGCGGCGCTGGAGGCGACCATGCGCTATGTCGCCGCCGAGCTCGGGCCGAAGGGCATCTCGGTGCACGCCCTCTCGCCCGGCCCGCTCAAGACCCGCGCGGCCTCCGGCATCGACCATTTCGACGAGCTGCTGAACCGCGCCGCCGAGCGCGCGCCCACCAACCAGCTCGCCACCATCGAGGATGTGGGGGCCTATGCGGCGTTCCTCGCCTCCTCCGAGGCCTTCAACGTCACCGGCGGTGTCCACCCGATCGATGGCGGCTACAGCATCGTGGGCTAAGGGAGCGGCGAGAGCGATGAGCAACGTGTTCGACCTGATGAGCTTCCGCGGCGAGGGCGGCATGGGTCAGATGACCGACGCGACCGCCTGGTCGCCGAGCCATGCGCTGGAGGCAGCGACCGCGCAGTTCGGCGAGATCTCCATGATGAGCGAGATGATGCTGCGCGCCGGCTCGCGCCACCTCGACAGCATGTCGAGCACGCACAACGCGCGCACCCGCGAGAGCCTCTCGCATCTCACCCGCGCGGCGGAGGCGGTGTCGAGCCACCAGGCCGGCGGCAAGCTCCTCGAGGACCTGCACGCCTATCTCGTCGATGCCAGCCAGCGCATGGCGATGACCATGGATGTGCTGCGCGAGCGCGGCGACATCTTCCTCGAGCACGAGGCGGCCGGCTGCCCGCCGGTCCTGATCTACGACTACGAGATCGTGGTGGACGGCGCGGATCTGCCGGAGCCCTGCAACTACATGCTGCTGCGCATCGTGCCGCCGGCGGGGGTGACGGTGCATGACTGGAAACGCCCCTACATCATCATCGATCCGCGCGCGGGCCACGGTGCCGGCGTGGGCGGGTTCAAGACCGACAGCCAGGTGGGCGTGGCGCTGGCAGACGGGCATCCGGTCTATTTCGTCGGCTTCCGCCGCATGCCGGAGCCGGGGCAGACGCTGGCGAGCGTGACCCGCGCCGAGGCGGCCTTCGTGCGCGCGGTGCGCCAGCGCCATCCCGACAGCCCCAACCCGATCATCGCGGGCAACTGCCAGGGCGGCTGGGCGACGCTGCTGCTCGCCTCCACCAGTCCGGACATCACGGGGCCGATCTGCCTGAACGGCGCGCCGGTGGCGCCCTGGTCCGGCAAGGTCGGCGAGAACCCGATGCGCTACAATGGCGGCGTGCTCGGCGGCGCCTGGATGCCGATGTTCTTCGCCGATCTCGGCCACGGCGTCTTCGACGGCGCGCATCTCGTGATGAACTTCGAGCTGCTGAACCCCAGCCGCAACTTCTTCCGCAAGTACTACGACCTCTACGCCAAGGCCGAAACCGAGCGCGAGCGCTTCCTCGAATTCGAGAAGTGGTGGGGCGGCTTCTTCCTGCTGAACGAGGCGGAGATCCGCTGGATCGTGGAGCAGCTCTTCGTCGGCAACCGGCTGGTGCGCAACGAGGCGCGGCTCGAGCCCGGCCGCACCATCGACGTCAAGAACGTGCGCTCGCCGATCATCGTCTTCGCCAGCCACGGCGACAACATCACCCCGCCGCAACAGGCCCTGAACTGGATCGTGGACAGCTACTCGGATGTCTCGGAGATCCAGATCCGCGGCCAGCGCATCATCTACATGGTGCATGATCAGGTGGGCCATCTCGGCATCTTCGTCTCCTCGAAGATCGCCAAGAAGGAGCACAGCGAGGTCACCTCGACGCTGCGCACCATCGAGGCGCTGGCGCCCGGGCTCTACGAGATGAAGATCGACGAGGTGGAAGGCCACGGGGTGCACAAGAGCTTCACCGTGAGCTTCCACGAGCGCACGCTCGACGATATCCGCAAGCTCGACGACGGGCGGGACGACGAGGCGCCCTTCGCCGCCGTCGCGCGCGCCTCGGAGCTGCAGGCCCAGGCCTACGACATC
>JBCBWF010000491.1:0-3619 GCA_039817245.1 Pseudomonadota bacterium
ACCGTGGAGGCCCTGTGGGATCGGATCGGTGCCCTCACCGATGCCTTCTCGCCCCACGAATGCACCAACTACTTCACCGCCTGCGGATACGAACCAGATTGATCGGGCAGCGCTCTAAGGCCAGACTGCACCGATCCGCCCCGGCCGAGCAGACGGTCCTCACCGGAGGGTTACCTCGATAGGGACGGAGCGATTGACACGCCGGGTCTCAATTTCTGGATCGACTGGCGTGAGGAACTGATCTTCCAGCGCGGGCAGAGTGCGGAGGCATCTGCGGAGGAACTCTCCCGCGCCCTTCTCGCCTCGGTCGAATTCGAGACAGCCTTCGGCGACCCGCTCGATCCGACAGATCCGAACTATCTCGACGACGCGGCCTTCGTCACCGCGCTCTACGTCAACGTCCTTGATCGCGCGCCCGATGCCGGCAGCTGCGAGATCTCACGCTGGGCAAGAGCGGAAGTTCACAGCGGATCAGACGAAGCCCCAGTCGCCGGGTGTGACCTCCTCAAGGGTCTGGACGAAGGTCGAGCCTTCGATGTTCTCGGGGCTCTTTGCGAAGGCCAAGAGAAGATCATCGCGGCCGAAGTCGGGGCGGCCGAAGACCGAGACCCAGAAGTCGATGCCCCCTTGCTCGCCTTCGCGGTTGAGCACGTTGCGATAGAGCTGCTCGACCAGTTCAGTGTCGCTCAAGGTGTCCGGTTCGCCAAAGGCCGCAGCGAATTCCGGACTGTCGAGGAAGGCCTGTGCAACCTGGTTCTCATCAAGGCCTCCTTCGCGCGCATCGATCCAGAAGTTGAGCCCGGGAAGATCGATGTCGCCATCACGGTCAAGCCCCGCCTCGTAGAGATAGGCGATGCAGCGTGCCTCTTCGGCCGAGAGCCCGGCGCCAGTTCCGCCGCTCGGCACGAGAACGGCCGTTGTGCCATCATGATCTGCATAGTCGTCCTCGATCCGGTCGACCGATACCGTATAGTCGATGGGCGGCGTGGCGCTGCTCAGGAAGCCCTGTGTCACCTGGACGAAGTAGCTCCCGCCATCGCGCGGGGTGAACACGGCCTGCGCCACCGGGCCGCCGAAGAACACATTCTCAGCCCCCTCCTCGGTCCGCTCGTTGCCCAGCCCAAACTCATCGTCCACGACAGTTTCGATCGTCGCACGCACGGGGAGGGTTGGATCGCCGGTCGCGACGGTAACGCGGTAGCTCACGCCTGCCTCACCCTCGAGACGGAACCAGTCAGCGTCGCCGCGCGTCTCGATGCGCCCGCCGATCTCGCTGCCGGGCGCAAGAACACCCGTAGTGTCCGCATTGTCGGCGAAATCGTCTGCCTGCTCGAATGCCGAGACCATGTAGGTGCCAGTATCGCCGCCGAACCCACCGCTCACCGCCACGAAATAGGCGCCACTCGCACGCGGCGTGACGACCGCTTGCTGCGTTCCCTCGAAATCCAGCGGATCGGCCTCTGCGATGACGGTGCGGATCAGGTCGCCGTTGTCGTAAGCACTGTCGGTCACGCTGCCGAGCTGGAAAGAATTGGCAGCGCCGTCGAGCACGATGCGATAGCTACGGCCGAGTTCGAGATCGAGCCTGAAGAAGTCCTCGTCCCCGGGCGTCTCTATCGTCCCGCCAATCGCCCCCCCCACCGGGAGGACACCCGTCGTTGCTTCGGTGTCCGGGAAATCATCCGCCTGCTCGTTCACGGTCAACCGCCAGCGCCCGATGTCGTCGAGCGCGCCCGAAACCGCGATGAAATGCTCGACGCTGCGCGCGGGCGTGAAGACGACCTGCGAGGTCGTCTCGTTGAGCTCGACCGACGTGAATTCCACCCGCGGCGGAGCGTTCACAAAGGGTGTCCCGTCGGCGGGGCCGAGCAGGGGAAAGGGCTCATTCGGGCTCCAGACCTGGAGCAGCGGCGGGAAGAAGCCGTCGAGCGCCTCGGCAGTGATGCGGTAGGTCGTGCCGGCCTCGAGTGCAATCCGCACCCAGTCCTCGTCATAGGCCGTTTCGAAAGCCCCCTCGAGGCTTCCTCCGGGCGCGATGTCGCCAGTCGTGGCGGCATTGTCAGCATAGTCGTCCGCGATCACCGACAGGTTCGCCGTGTAGTTGCGCGCGGGGCCTGAAATCGAGAGGAAGTATTCCGCGTTCGTCAACGGCGTGAAGGTGGCCTGCTGAACCCCGGACTGAAAGTCGCCGATGACATCGAGTGTCTCCACGCGGAGCGGCGGAAAGCCGGGGAAGCTGCCGGCCGGCGCGAATTCGTCTTCGTCCCTGGAGAACGCATTGACAAAATTGAATGCGAACGGATCGGAGGCAGCATCGAAGGCGACTTCGACACGGTAAGTTACGCCCGCTTCCAGCGGCATGCGCAGCCAGTCCTCGTCGCCGTCCACTTCCAACGCGCCGGTGACGGTCTGCTCCGCCTGCAGCAATCCTTCTGTCTGGGCATTGTCGGCGAAGTCGTCCGCCTGCTCCTCGACAACCACCGTGTAGTCCACCAGGTCGGCGCCACCGAAGCTCTTTACCGAGATGAAGAAGTCGCCCCCCACTTCAGGTGTAAGAACGGTCTGTTGGGCGCTGCCATCATCCTCGACTTCGATATCATCGATGCGAACCTGATCATCTGGAAGAAAGGGCGGATCCTCGACTGAGAACACGCGCATCGAAACCGGCGCATCTGCCGCACTTAGCGATATCCGATAGCTCGTGCCGGCCTCGAGCGTCACGCGCACCCAGTCTTCATCGCCAAACGCCTCGAGACTTCCCTGAAACTCACCCATCGATCAATCCTCTCACACACGCAACGCACTCTTGGCACACCTCCGCGTCAAGACCAGTGTATACGCTGACTATTTGCAGATCAAATCACTCAATGGGCCCTGGTGTATAGGGGCTATCCGTACCGCTGTGGCCCCCTTGCCCCGAAATACCCTTGCTGGACGAATATTCATCCGAGTAAGTCATTCTGAGATCTTTTGTTGAATAAAAGAGCCCCCATCCCATTGAAAACATAAGAAATATTTCGTCCGCACGCTCTGGTCGGCCCCCAATCGTGGATCCAGAGCGGATGTTAGTGGATGATCGCAGGGGACCTGCCCCGGTTTCTGGTCCGGGCGTTATGCGACCTTTCGGGCCGGTTTCAGTTGGTCTGCGAACTCGGCGGGGGTCAAGCCGTCGAGTGCCGAGTGGGGTCGGTTGTGGTTGTAATCGACCCTCCATTCTTCGATCCGGGCGCGGGCGTCGCCCGTGGACAGGAACCAGGACGCGTTCAGGCACTCCTGGCGGAGCCGGCTGTTGAACGCTTCGATATACGCGTTATCGCTCGGCTTTCCCGGCCGCGAGAAGTCCAGCTCGACCTTGTTGAGATAGGCCCACTGGTCGAGTAGCCGGCCGGCAAACTCGGGCCCGTTGTCGACCCGGATGCTTCTCGGCTTTCCCCGCAGACGGCAAAGGCGATCGAGTTCATCGACGACCTGGTACGCTCGGTAGTTCGTTCTCGGTGCGGTTGAGAGCGCCTCTCGTGTGAAGCAGTCCACAACGGTCAAGATGCGGAAGGGCCGCTCGTCGAAGAGCCGGTCCGACATGAAATCCATCGCCCAGACATCGTTCGCTCCGCCGGCCTCG
>JBCBWF010000011.1:0-31442 GCA_039817245.1 Pseudomonadota bacterium
AGCGGTTCCTGCGCAGCCTGCCGAGCGGGCCGTCGGACCAGCCGCAATGGATGGTCGGCAGTGCCGCGGCGCCGCGGCTCTCGGCCCGGCCGGCAAAGGGCGCCGTGCGGCTCTCCGGCACGCGGCGGCTGCGCCTTCTCGAGCATCTGGCCGCGAAGGCGCACCGGCTCGACATCCACTTCAACGACGCGCTCGGGAGCTCCGCCTGGGTGCTCGATTTCGGCGCCCAGCGGCTGACGCTGGTGCTGAACGCCGAACCCTGGCGCGGCTTCTCCGGCGACGGACAGCTCCTCTCAGATCTCGCGCGCGAAGAGGATGCGACCACGACCGCGGTGCGCGCCCAGCTCGCCTGGCAGAGTGCCCTCGATCGCGAGGCGCTCGCAGCACGTACGGGCCATGATGCCGCCGCCGTGGACCGCGCCCTCGCCCGGCTCGCCGCGGCCGGCCTTGTCGGATTCGACATCGCGACCGGCGCCTATTTCCACCGTGTCCTGCCCTTCGATCTCGGCCAGATCGAGCGTCTCAATCCGCGGCTGCAAGGCGCAGAGCGCCTCGTGGCGGCCGGCGCCATCGCGCTTTCGCCCACGCCCGAAAGCTTCACGGCCATCGTCGAGAGCGGCGGCGTCGCCCATCGCGTCACCCGGATCGGCGAGACCACAACCTGCACCTGCCCGTGGTTCAGCAAGACCCGCGGCGCGCGCGGGCCGTGCAAGCACGTGCTCGCGGTCGAGATCTGCGCGGAGAGAACAGAATGACCGACACACCCTCAGCCGAACGGCTCACCGAGATCGTCCGCAACGAAACCGCCCAAGCCTGCATCGACTACCTCGCCGGCTATGCCTTCGAGCAGCGCCGCCCCGTCGCCAAGCATGCGGCACAGCTCCTGAAGACCGTCGATGAGGAGCATTTCGACCACATCCTCAACAAGCCCTCCGCCGGCACGGGCGCCAGGAACGCGACGCTTGACCAGCTCCAGATCGCGCGCGTCGCCGTCGTGGCGACCGCGACGCTCGCCGAGCTCAAGCGCCATGCCTGGCGCGCCTGCCCGGAGCAGCACCTTCTCGTCATGCTCGTCGGCCGGATGCGCCATCCCTGGTTCGACGACTGGGCGGAGGCGCTGCTGGAGGACAACCCGTATCTTTTCCCGTCGGTCTGGGCGCTCTGGAACGAGGGGCTCTGCAGGAAACCGCAGGGGCCCGCCTACACGCTCGGCCTCATCGTCTGCCAGCGCGACGGCTTCTGGCCCGGCCTCGCGGTACCGCATTGGCGCCAGGCCGGCCTTCCGGGCCCGCGCCCGCTCTCCAAGCGCCTGCGTCTCGCGCCGGGCGTGTTGGAGGAGGATATCTGGCGCTTCTTCGAGATCGAAGGGCATGGCGAATTCAGCCTCGCGGCCTTCGACAAATACTGCTCCGAGGAGCATTCCTGGGGCGTCGCGATGGCCGAGCTGGCGGCCGATGGGGCGATCCCTCGCGACCGGCTCATCGATGCCTGCATGGACGCGCTGGAGCGCGACTTCGCGCCCTTCCGCGCCGGATGGTACTCGCGGCTGCTCACCGCCCTGTCGCTGAGCACGGAGGAGGAAGCCGCACGGGCGGACCGCGTGCTCACGCTCCTCGGCAGCAAGGTGCCGCAGACCGTCTCCCTCGCGCTGAAGAGCGCCGTGCGCCTCGACAAGGCCAGTGTCGCTGTGCCCGAGCGGCTGCTGGAGGCGATTTCCCCGGCGCTCATGGCGCGGCAGAAGGGGACCGTGAAGACCGCGCTCCGTCTGGTCGAGAGCGCGGTGGCACGCGCGCCGCATCTGAAGGCCGCCGGCCTCGAGCTCGCAACCGGCGCGCTTCTCAGCGAGGCCTCCGAGATCCAGGCGAAGGCGCTCGACCTGATCGAGCGCTGGGCGCCCGATGCCGGAGCCGGGGCGCTGGCCGCGCTCGACGGCTATCGCGACGGGATCGCACCCTCGCTGCTCGCGCGGTTCGACGCGATCCGCGGCGGCGGCGCCGCGCCTGCCGCCGACCCCGAACCGCCCGCTGAGCGCCTGCCAGAGACGCCACTGCGCCCCGCGCCGGCAGAGATCGCGCCCATCGGCTCCTGGGAGGAGCTGATCGAGGCGTTCCTGCCGCTCCTCGAGGACGCCTCGGACCCGCTGGCCGTGGAGCGGCTCGTCGACGGCCTCGCACGCCACGGTGCCGACAGGCCAGAGGGCGCGGCAGACCGGATGGGCCCGCTCACCAAGCGCGCCTGGACGCTGGCCACCGCCGAGGGATGGGGCTCCTTCCGCGCCGAGGTGGCAATTCTCGCCGCGGCCTATACCGGCGATGTCCCGCTCGACCATTTCACCAGCCGGCCGATGGAAGTGGGCACGCTCGGCTGGTTGGGCGGCCGGCGGAAACAGGTGCCGACGACGTTCCGGCGGATCTTCACGCTGCGCAATGCCGCGATTCTCGATCTCGTAAGGCGCGGCCACAGGCTGCCGATGCTCTCTGCGCCGACCGATGACCGCGGCTTTGTCGCCGCCACAGCGCTGATGGAACGCCTTGCAGCGTATCGCGCGGCGGGAGCCGAGCCCGGCCGGCTCGACCTCGCGCTTGCGCTCATGCGCCTGTCGCCCCACGAGCGCGAGGCCGCGCGCGACCGGCTCGAAGCCGGGAACGAGGCCGGGAACAAGGCCGGGGACGAGATCGCGGATGCGCTCGCCTATGCGCTCGGCGAAGCGCGCAAACCGGGGACCGCGACCTGGCTCTGGATCGCCGCTGCGGCCGCCCGGCGGCCCTACACCGAGCAGCCCGACATCGCCGCGCTCCTCAAGAAACCGGCCCCCGATGCCGGGATCCGTCCGCGCTACCGATTGCGCTATGAGAGCCATCCCGACTTCGTGACCAAGTCGCTGCAAGCCGAACCGTCGATGGCGGGGGAGCCGCCGGCCGAACACCTCGCCTGCCTCTTCCACATGGCAACGGCAGGTCCCTTCCAGGGCAGCGTCTGCGGCGAGACCATTCCCGAGATCCGCTGGTCCGCCCGTGTCTGGCCGCTGAACCTGGAGCCCTTCTTCGCGCAGGGCATCGCCATCTACGAGCCCGACCAGAAGCTCTCGGCGCCGCCCTATCTCGCCTTCCTCGAGCCGCTCCTCGAGCCGCATGCCGAGATGGGCGAGATGGCCGCGACGCTGCTGGCCCTCTATGTCGCGAGCGCGGACGCGGCTGTGCGCGCCATGGCAGTCGAGGTCTTCATCGCTGCGGTCGAGGAAGACCGGTTGCCGGTTCCCCTGGTCGCAGGCGCTGTCCAGTCGGTGATGGTCAGCGGCTATCTGCCGATCAGCCGCTGGACCCGGGCCTTCGTCGAACTCGCCCGCGTCTCGGCGCGCCATGCCGATGCCACCCGGCGCCTTCTCACGGCGATCCTCGCCGCGGACTGGCCGGACGAGGGCGTCGCGCGGGAATTCGGCGGCGCGCTGGAGCTCCTCTACGAGCTGCAGGTGCAGGCCGGCCGGCCGATGGAGGACGAGACCGCTCTCGCGCGCCTCGCCAGCGTGAAGGCGGGCGGAAAACTCGGGAAGTTCGCCAAGAAGCTCCGCGCGCTCGGCTGACACCCCGCAAGCCGCTCGAATAAGGCTCGGCCGATCGGGAGGCTCTGCGCCGATCGGGGTCCCGGGCTCGACCCGGGACCTCCTTGGACCTCCTCGGTCGCTCAGGGAGGCCCCGGCTCAAGGCCGGGGCACCCTCCGGGCGTTCCGAACCGCTACGCCGGGGCCGGGTCCAGCAGGCCGAAACAGGCATTCGCGGGATCGGCCAGGACCGTCAGCTCACCGAGACCCGGCACGGTGTGACGCGGCACCTGGACCACGGCGCCGGCGCGGCGGGCGCGCTCCTCGTCGCCGCCTACGCTCACGCTCCGGAAATAGGGGATCCAGCGCGGCGGCTGGATGTCGAACGCGGTCTGGCGCAGGAAGAGCCGCGGCTCGCCGGCATCGCGGAGACAGGCGCCCTCCGCCGTCTCCTCGCTCTCGAGCCCCAGAACCCCCGCATAGAAGGGCGCGAGCCGGCGCGCCTCGGCGCCCCAGAACTCCGCCGTCTCCGGCTCGCCCGGGCGGTTCCGGGCCGGCACCTCCCGTTCAAGGAGGCGAATGACATTGAAGGGACGGCCCGTGGGGTCGCGGCCCTGTACCTCCTCGCTGTGCCCGTCGATCCGCTTGATCTGCCCGTCCGTCTCGCCGCCGAGGGCCGGGATGCGATCGAGTGCGGCCTCGAGATCCCCGGAGAACCAGACGTTCCACTGCGGCGTGCTGAAGGCGCCCATCGCCATGAACTGGTTGGCGAAGACGCGATCCTGGTTGGCGATCAGCGGGATCGAGCCCCAGGGCGGCACATGGAGCGCCGCCGCCCCCCAGGCGAAGAGGTCGCGATAGAAGCGGACCGCATCCGTAACCCGCTGGGCGTTGATCTCCAGCCAGGCGACGCGGCCGGGGGGCGGGAGCGGGGGCGCCATCAGCCGCCCGCTGCCATCTCCGCCGCGATCTCGGCGCGAGACTTGCGCGCGCGCTCGGTCGCGGACTTCAGCTGCCCGCAGGCGGCCAGGATGTCGTCGCCCCGCGGCGTGCGCACCGGCGAGGCATAGCCCGCGCGGTTCACGATCTCGGCAAAGGCCTCGATACGCTCCCAGTCCGAGCGCTCATAGGGCGCGCCGGGCCAGGGGTTGAAGGGGATGAGGTTGATCTTGGCCGGGATGCCGGCGATGAGCCGCACCAGCCGCTTCGCATCCGCATCCGTGTCGTTCACGCCCTTCAGCATGACATACTCGAAGGTGATGCGCTCGGCGTTGGACAGGCGCGGATAGGCCCGGCAGGCCTCCAGCAGCGCCTCCAGCGGCCATTTGCGGTTGATCGGAACCAGCACGTCGCGCAGCTCATCCGTCGTCGCGTGCAGCGAGATGGCGAGCAGCGTCCCGATCTCCCGGCCCGCCTTCGCGATTTCCGGCACCACGCCAGAGGTGGAGAGCGTGATCCGCCGGCGTGAGAGCGACAGGCCCTCATTGTCCATCGCGATCAGCATGGCGTCGCGCACATTGTCGGTGTTGTAGAGCGGCTCGCCCATCCCCATGAGCACGATGTTGGACAGCAGGCGCCGCTCCGGCGGGCGCTCGCCGGCCACCGGCCATTCGCCGAGATCGTCCCGGCAGACGAGGATCTGGCCGACGATTTCCGCCGCGGTGAGGTTCCGCACCAGCTTCTGCGTGCCCGTGTGGCAGAAGGTGCAGGTCAGCGTGCACCCCACCTGGGAGGAGACGCAGAGCGTGCCGCGGTCCTCCTCCGGAATGTAGACGGCCTCCACCTCATGCCCGCCGGCGATGCGCAGCAGGTATTTCCGCGTGCCGTCGCGGCTGATCTGGCGGGTGACGATCTCGGGCCGCGCAATCTCGAACTGTGCCTCGAGATCCGCGCGGAGGCCCTTGGCAAGGTTCGACATGGCGCCGAAATCGTCCACGCCGCGCTGGTAGATCCACTGCCAGAGCTGGCCGGTGCGCATGCGCGCCTGCTTCTCCGGCACGCCGGCCTCGACCAGAGCGCGCTGCATTTCGCTGCGCGAAAGGCCGACGAGATTGGTGCGGCCGCTCTCCGGTGCCTGGCGCGGCAGGGTCGCGAAGTCCGGAGCGATCGCGGTTGCACGCGGGCGCGCGGTGTCCCCGCCGCTCGGCGCCCCGGTCTGTCCTGTCATGCCCGGCCCTCCTGCCCATGGCCTTCGCGGCCGATAAACCCGGCCATATAGCGCCGGGCCGCCTCAGGCGGAAGGGGCCGCGGCGCGATCAGCCCTCGCAGAGCTTGGAGGCAGCACCCAGCGCATCCGTGAAGCCGAAGAGCGAGAAGGTGTCCACCGTCGTGGTACCGCGGCTGGAGACGCCGCGCATCTCGGCCTGGGCGCCGCGCCGGAAGGCCCCGACGACGGTGCCGTCCTCCTCGGGCGAGCGCAGCCATGCATTCTCGCCGTCGGTGAACATGGTGAAGGCGTTGCTGCCCACCTTCGCCTCGACGGTCGAGCCCTGCTGGAAGGGATAGCCGGAGATGAACGAGACCTCGTTCTTCACCCCGTCCTTCGGCCGCACGGCGACCATGAGGAAGATGTCGCCGCGGCGCACCTCCACCGGCTTGCCATCGCGGAAGGCGGAACTCGTCTTCGGCTGGGTCACGATCCAGCAGACCTTCGCGCCGTCCGCCTCGGCCTGGAAGACCGACCAGTCACGCTTTGCATCGACGCGCGTGGAGGTTTGTGCCTCCGCCGCGCCCTGCATTAAGACCAACGCTCCGACCAGCATCGCGCCGGCCACCGTCAAAAATCGTGTCATGCTCGCCCCATCTCATGCGCCGAGTGGTCTTCCCCGCCTCTTCGCCGCACTTAGTTTCGCATCGGTGTTTGTCCGTTAGCCTGCGGCAACATACTCTAGGCGTTGCGCGGAATTCCACCCTGCGAATGGTCGGTTGTATCGGCAAACGCAGGTGGACGCGCCGGCCCGGCGATTGCGCCGAACCGCTGCGGACGGGAAGGAAGGGTTCTCGTGACCCACCAGCAAGGATCCGTGAACGGATCCACCGGTTCCGACGACGTGGCCACGCTCTCGGATGAGCGGCTCATCGCAGCCATCGCCGAGAACGGATCCCGTTCGGCCTTTGTCGAGCTCTTCGGCCGATATGCAGGGAGGATCAAGGCCTTCCTGCTGCGCTCGGGCGCGGCGCATGACGAGGCTGAGGAAGGCGCGCAGGAGGTCATGGTGACCCTTTGGCGCCGCGCCTGCCAGTTCGATCCCCAAAAGGCCGGGGCGGCGACCTGGATCTACACAATCGCGCGCAACAAGCGCATCGACATGCTGCGCCGCGCGCGCCGGCCGGAACCCGATCCGAGCGACCCGCTCTTCAATCCGGGCCCGGAGGAGAGTGCGGAGATCCATTTCGCCGGGCGCGAGCGGGACATCCGGGTGCGGCGGGCGCTGACGGCGCTCTCCGAGGATCAGCGCGCGGTCGTCCGTCTCGCCTTCTTCAGCGGCCTCAGCCAGAGCGAGATCGCGGAGCGGCTGGAGACCCCGCTCGGCACGGTGAAATCGCGCCTCCGGCTCAGCTTCCAGCGGCTGCGGGACACGCTGGGCGAAGAGTTCCAGATGGAGCTGCTGGACGAATGAGCGCGGCTGCGGCGGACAGCCCGGTGCTCGTCGAGATCTGGCGCGGAGACATCCTCGAATCGGTGCATCGCGGCCGCGTCGCCGTGTGCCGGGCGGACGGGACTGTGGTGGAGGCGATGGGCGCGGTCTCGCCGCCCATGCTGCCACGCTCGGCGAGCAAGATGCTCCAGGCCCTGGCGCTCGTGGAATCCGGCGCGGCGGACGCGGAGGGGCTGACCGACCGCCATCTCGCCCTGGCCTGCGCCAGCCATCGCGGCCAGCCGGTGCATACGGATCTCGCGCGGAGCTGGCTGGCGCGGCTCGGCCTCGGCGATGCGGATCTGCGCTGCGGCGCCCATGCGCCGACGGACAAGCCGACCCGCACCGCCATGGCCGCTGCAGGCGAGCCTCCGGAACAGGTGCACAACAACTGCTCCGGCAAGCATTGCGGCTTTCTCACGCTGACCCGCCATCTGGGCGCGGGGCCGGACTACATCGCGCTCGGACACCCGGTTCAGACGGCCGTGCGCGCAGCGACCGAGGAGATGGCCGGGGAGCGCGCCGACGACTTCGCGATCGACGGCTGCTCGGCACCCAATTTCGCGCTCAGCCTCACCGGCTTCGCCACGGCGCTTGCCCGCATGGCCGCGCCTGCTGGCACGCTCACGGGCGCCCGCGCCGCGGCGGCCGACCGGTTGCGCGACGCGATGGCGGCGCATCCGCGCCTCATCGCCGGGGACGGCCAGCCGGCGACGGTGCTGACCGCGGCGGCGGAGGGGCAGGCGGTCATCAAATCCGGGGCCGAAGGGGTCTATGCAGCCATGCTGCCCGCGCGCGGGCTCGGCATCGCGCTGAAGATCGACGACGGGTCGGATCGGGGCGCGCAGGCGGCCATCGCCGCCCTTCTCGCCCGTTACGGCGTGCTGGAGGCGCGCCATCCCGCCGTGCAAAGCCTCGCGGACGCCCCGATCCACAACTGGCGGGGCATCGCGCACGGGCATATCCGCGCCTCGGCCATCCTGCGCGATGGCCCTGCACCGCGCTGATCCGGCTACTCCACCGTCACGAAATCGATCGCCGGCAGCGTCGCCTCGGTGCCGACGAAATCCTCGATCTGGCGCAGCGCCTCCTCCCAGGGGCCGAAGCCCGGATGGCGTGGCCCGTCGGGGAAATGCTCCACCTTCGCGCGATCGAGCCGCTCCCGGCCCCTGGCCGCGAGATCGGCGGCCAGCGCCCGGTCCTTCCGCGCCTTCGCAACGGCGGCGGCGAGGATGAAGATCAGGGCACGCTCGTAGTCGATCATCGGCACCGGCGGGTCGAAAAGGCCGGCAAGGTCCACCAGCAGCCGGCAATCCCGCTCCGCCTCCGCAAACCGGGCATTCTCGAAGAGGAGCCGCGCGCGGATGTAGCGCATCGGGAGCTCCGGCACGCCCAGCGCGTCCTCCGCCGCTTCCACCGCGGCATCGAGCCGGCCGATGGCAACGTCCCGCGCCGTCCGCTCCTCGGCGTCCGTGAGCTTGCGGCCGAGATAGCGGCCGTTCGCGTCGCGCGGACGGGCAAGCGCCGTGAACGCCTCCACATAGGCGCCGAGCCCTGCCACAAAGCCCTCCGGCACGGTGCCGGCGATGCGCGTCTCGCCCGCATCGAGGAGCCGCGCCTCCAGCGCCGACCAGTCCAGCGTGAACCCGGCGAAACGGGCATGCGGGCCGGGCAGCCGGTCGCCGATGGTGAACCAGAGCTCCGCGGGCCCGCCCCCCGGCGCGGCGCGGGCAATGCTCGCCATCTGACCGTAGGACTTGCAGATCGTGCGCCCGAAGCTCCGCCGCGTCTCCTTCCGCGCCGAGCCCGGCCCTTCGAGCCTGGCGTCCTCGTGATCGGCAAGCAGCGCGATCGCGTCGGGAAGCGCTGTCGCGCGGCGGGCGACCAGCGGCTTCAGCCGCGCCTCCACACGATCGAGCCGCGTCCGCGTCTCCAGCCATTTGCCGACGGTGGGCGTGAAATGGGCATCGGCCTTGCCGAAGTCCTCCAGCCCCTCGCGCATCGCATCGGAGAGGAAGTGATTGCTCTGCGCGACCCAGGGCTCGGGCTCGCTCGCCACCACTTCGGGCGCCCCGCCGCGCGCGCCGTCATGCCCGTTGATCTCGAGGCGCAGCGCCTGGCCGTTGGCGGCATCGGAGACCAGGATCGCCCAGGAGGCGAAGTGCTTCGTCGTCTTCGCGATCCGGATCGCATCACCGAGGGTCACGGCCTCGCGCAGGATCCGCTGCTGGAGATACGGCGCGATCTCCCAGCCGCCGCCGGGACGGCCGGTGCTGTAGTTGCGCGTGGACATCTGGTGGAGCGAGCAGGCGATCCCGGCATCGTTGATCCCGGAGATCCCGCCGGAATAGACGAGGCCCGCCGTGCCCACCGAGGCGTAGCGGCGGAAGCGCTCCGCCCGCCCGGGCCCGCGCTCATCCGCGAGGAAGATGCCCGGCAGCGCGTTCCAGGCGAAGAAGGCGCCGTCGAAAGTGCGCCCGTGCAGCCCCCGGCCCTCGGCCGTCAGATCCGGCGCAAGCGCAAAGCCGGTGCAGCCCATGCCGAGCCGCGCACGCAGCACCTGACCCGCAAGCGCCAGCACGAGGCTGCGCTTCGGCATCCGATCGAGATCGTCCGGGTTCACATGGCGGTAGTGGCGCACGGCCTGCTTGATGGTGGCGATGGCGTCGCCGATTTCGGCATCCGCGCTGAAGGCGCGCTCCAGATTGCGCGCAAAGCCGGTGGCGAGGTTGCCCGCATCGATCGCCACGCAAGCCTGCATCACCTCGAACCAGTCGTAGCGCGGGTTCGGCACGCTCTCGCGGTAGCCGTCGTAGAGGGCGCGCACGCCGTCGCGGAACTCGTCGCTCGCCGCGTCGAAGATCCCGCGGCAGAAATGGAAGAAGAGGGCGCGGAGCATGATGTCGAGCGCGTCGAACTCCGCATCCGTGTCCACGCGCATCTTGTCCACGATCTCGGGAAAGACGCCGGTCTCGAGCGCGCTGCCGAGCAACACGCCATGGTCTCTGCAGATCTCGGGGAAGCTGCCGCGCTGGCGGAGCACGAAGAAGCGCTTGCCGCTCTCGCTCTCGCGGTACCAGGCGAGGCGGCTGCGGTCGGGATCGGTATCGCTGCCGGTATGGCTTTCTTCAATCAAACGAACAACCATCGGTACACCTCCGGTTCGTGTGGAAATGTCGGCAACCTGGGAAAGAGGGGGCCGGGATGCAACCGCGCGACGGGCTCAGCCGGATGACTGGCCGGCCAGATACTCGCGCCGGATCGCGTAGAGCCCGGCGCCGATGATGATGGCCATGCCGAGGATCGCCAGACCGTCGATCGCCTCGCCGAAGACGAGATGGCCGACGATCACGCCGAACACCATCTGGAGGTAGATGAAGGGCTGCACGCGCACGGCCTCGGTCGCGTCGAGGGCACGGATCAGGCAGTAATGCCCGCTCATGCCGGCGATGCAGAGGGCGAGGAGCCAGACGAGATCCACCCCTGCGATCTCCACCCAGAACCACGGCCCGATCAGCGTGAGCGTTATCGCGCCCGCGACGCCGGTGTAGAAGAAGGCGGGCCCGGCCGAGCCGTCCGCCCGGCTCGCGAGGCGGGTGAGCACGGTGTAGAACGAGATCATCACGGCGGCGAGGAGGGCGAGGAGCGTGCCTGTGGCGGGCATGAAGCCGCTCCCGGCGCCGCCGGTCTCGGGGCGGAGGATCAGGAGCACGCCGAGAAACCCCGCCCCGACCGCCAGGAAGCGCCGCCAGCCGACGGTCTCGCCGAGCAGGGGCACGGCGAGGAGGGTGGCGAGCAGCGGATGCAGCGAGAAGATCGCATGCGTCGTGCCGAGGCCGATCATGTCGAAGCTGGAGACAAGGACGATGATCTGGGTGGCGAGCAGCACGCCGCGCAGGATCTGCAGCAGCGGCATGCGCGTGCGTGCGGCGGCGCGCAGCCCGCCCGGTCTCCGCGCCGCCAAGGCCAGCACGAAGACCATGAAGAACCAGTACCGGACCATGGTGAAGAACGGCACCGGGTAGCTCTCGGCCAGATGGCGCGAGCTCGCATCCTGCACCGCGAAGATGACGCCGGCGAGGAGGGCGAAGCGGATGCCGACGAGCGCGCCGCCCTCCGACGCGCTCATGCCGCGCCCCGGGATGCGGGTGCACGCGAAGCGGCGGGGGGCGGTGGCAACATGCGGCATCCTCCACGGCCCGCGCGGCAAGGCCGGGCCTACCCGCTCTGGACGCGACCGCGGGCCCGGTCAACCGCCCGGAGCGGCAAGCGCGATCAAGCGCACGGCTTCGGGCCATGCGATAACCGCGCCATGACGCAGAACAGACAAGCCCCCGTATCCCCGGTCGAGAAGGCGCTCTGGATCATAGAGGCGCATCTCGAGAACCCGCTCAGCCTCGGCGCGATTGCCGAAGCGAGCGGGGTGAGCCCCTTCACCCTTGCACGCGCCTTCCTGCACGCGACGGGCCGGCCGGTGATGCACTACCTGCGCGCCCGGCGCCTCAGCGAGGCGGCCCGCCGCCTCCAGGCGGGCGCCCCCTCGATCCTCGAGATCGCGATCGTTGCGGGCTACGGCTCGCACGAAGCCTTCAGCCGTGCCTTCCGCCGCCAGTTCGGCCTCACGCCGGAAAGCCTGCGCGGCGGCGAACCCCTGCCAACCCATGCACTACAGGAGCCGATCATGCCCGGAGACGCCCAGATCATCGCCCTTGCCGCGCCGCGGATGGAGCGCGTGCCCGCCCTCACCATCGCCGGTCTCGGCGGTCGCTACGCCGTGGACGCGGTGCAGGACATCCCCGGCCTCTGGCGCGATTTGGCCCCGCATATCGGCAGCGTGCCGGGCCAGATCGGCTTCACCACCTACGGCGTCTGCATGGTGCCGGATGCCGAGGGCGCCTTCGACTACATCGCCGGAGTCGCGGTGCGCGGCGGCGATGCGCTGCCCGAGGGCTTCCGCACGGTGCAACTCACGGCGCGCCCGGCGGCGGTGTTCCTGCATGAGGGCGCGATCTCGGACATCCGCCACACCTGGCACTCGATCTATGCGGACTGGCTGCCGAAGAACGGAAAGCAGGCCGCGCCTGCCCCGAGCTTCGAGCTTTACGACGACCGGTTCGACCCGATGAAGGGCACCGGCACGGTGGAGATCTGGGTGCCGATCGATGGCTGAGCGTGGCCGCGCGCCCTACCGGCGCGGCGGCAGGGCGACGATGTCGGCCTTGACGCTGAGGCGCGCAGGGTCGAGCCGTGCCTCGGCCGGGCTGTCGCAGACCACGAGCCAGGCATCGTCGCCCGCCTCCGGCCAGCGCGTGATCCCCTCGGGATGGTCGCGCGGGCCGAGATAGGGAAGCTCGAGAAGTTCCTCGACCTCATCCGACGCCACCACGCCCTCGCCCGACGGCAATTTGCTCCGCGCGCCGCCGCACCAGCGCAGGATGTGCGACGGCCCGTCCGAGCCGAGGACGGGGCCGGTGAGCAGGATGAGGTCGTCGCCGTCCCGGGCGAGATCGCGGATCCCCAGCCCCGCGCTCGGCACCAGATGCAGGGCGTAGCGCCGGTCCTCCTCGATCTTGCGCGCCCGGAGGAGCTTGCCGCGCTGGCGGAGCGCGAGCCGCAGGATCACCGCATGGCCGCGCAGCACCGGGCCGCGGAGGCCGAGCCAGACCGTATCGCCCCGCGCCGCAAGGCCCTCGATATCGAGCCCGTTCTCCTTCGACGGGATGGCGAGGAAGGGCGCAAGGAGCGGATCCTTCGCCAGCCAGTCGGTGAGCGCGGCACGGTTCGGGCGGAGGCGCAGCGAGGCGGCGCGCCGGCCGCGATGCGCGCCGACAGGCATGAGCCCGCCATGCTCGGCGGGCGCGAGCGGCATGCGGCCGAGGAAGTAGCGGTTGGGATCGCGCGTCATCCGGCGCATGCGGCCGAGGCTGCGGGCGGCGTCCTTTTCCTCGCGCTTCGGGCGGCGGCGCTTCAGGGCATGCGATCCGACGATCCAGAGCCAGCCGTCCTCCGCCGCCAGACCCTCGATATCCATCTCGCCCTCCGGCCCGTCGGGCAGGTCGAAATGGGAACCGAGCGAAAGGTGCTCATGCTGGCCCCAGAGGCCGGGTGCGTCTGCGCGCAGCCGGTCGATGCCGGCGGTCTCGTCGCAGCTGAGAAACAGCGTGTCCTCCGCGCGGGCGGCGGCGGAGAGATCCTCGGCGAAGGGATCGACCACATGCGCGAAGGTGGACGCGTCGCGGAACCGGAGCGTCACGGTATCGATGCGGTGATCGGGCATGGCGATCTCCTCCCGGGCGCTGTCTCGGGGCCGGCGCGCCGGGGGCATCGAGCCCCCGCCGCCCCGCGGCCGGCTCCGCCGTCCGGGCCGCGCTGCTCAGGCGCGGCGCATGGCGGCGGTCGCCGCGGCCATCGCGATGAGCACCCCGCCGCCGATCCGGTTGATCCAGCGCCTGACCGAGGGGCGCCGGATGCGCCGGCCCGCCCGCTCGGCGAGCGCGGCATAGCCGAGCGCGTTCAGCGCGGCCAGCGCCACGAAGCTGGCAACGAGGATGCCCGCCTGCGGTGCATAGGCCGAGCCCGGATCGATGAACTGCGGCACGAAGGCGAGGAAGAAGGCGATGCTCTTCGGGTTGAGCGCGGTCACCCAGAAGGCGCGGCGAAACACGGTCGCGGCCGGCACGGCTGCCGGCGTCTCCTCCTCGACCCGGGCCGCGCCGGCGCGCCAGAGCGTGATACCGAGCCACAGCAGATACGCCGCGCCGATCCATTTCAGCACCGTGAAGAGCGTGGCCGACGCCATCAGGAGCGCGCCGACGCCGGCGAGCGAGGCCGTCATCGCCACGAGATCGCCGAGCGCCACGCCTGCCGCGATGGCGAGCGCGACCGTCCTGCCCTGGCTCACGGCGTAGGCCACGATGAGCAGCACCGTCGGCCCCGGCACCGCCAGCACGGCCACGGACGCTGCCAGAAACCCAAGCCAGACCTCGAATGCCATCCCAGCCCCCGTCAATCGCTGCACAGTCGGGCGTGCCCTCGCGCCCCCGAACGCCGCCCCAAGCTCAAACGCACCGCCCCGCTTGGCCCGCCACCGCGCAGCCCGGCCGGCGCAGCCGGACGCGGCGACGGGGGGGCTCGATGCCCCCGCGGCGCCGGGCTCTGACGAAGGCGCGCCGTCAGAAGAACGCCTGCAGCCCCGTCTGGGCCCGCCCGAGGATCAGCGCGTGGATGTCGTGCGTGCCCTCATAGGTGTTCACCGTCTCGAGGTTCATCATGTGACGGATCACCTGATACTCGCCCGAGATCCCGTTGCCGCCGTGCATATCCCGCGCCAGCCGTGCCACATCCAGCGCCTTGCCGCAATTGTTGCGCTTGATGAGCGAGATCACTTCCGGCGCGAGCCGCCCCTCCTCCATCAGCCGGCCGGCGCGCAGCGCGCCCTGCAGGCCGAAGGCGATCTCGGTCTGCATGTCCGCGAGTTTCTTCTGCACCAGCTGCGTCTGCGCGAGCGGGCGGCCGAACTGCACGCGGTCCAGCGTGTACTGCCGCGCGGCGTGCCAGCAGAACTCCGCCGCCCCCATCGTGCCCCAGGCAATGCCGTAGCGCGCCTTGTTGAGGCACCCGAAGGGTCCCTTCAGGCCTTCGACATTGGGCAGCAGCGCCTCCTCGGACACCTCCACGCCGTCCATCACGATCTCGCCCGTGATCGAGGCGCGGAGCGACAGCTTGCCCTCGATCTTCGGCGCCGAGAGGCCAGCCATGCCCTTCTCCAGCACGAAGCCGCGGATCTTGCCGTCATGCGCCTCGGACTTCGCCCAGATCACGAAGACATCCGCGATCGGGCTGTTCGAGATCCACATCTTCGCGCCCGTCAGCCGGTAGCCGGTCGCGGTCTTCTCCGCGCGGGTCTTCATGCCCGCAGGGTCCGAGCCCGCATCGGGCTCGGTCAGGCCGAAGCAGCCGATGAGCTCGCCCGCTGCGAGGCCCGGCAGATACTTCCGCCGCTGCTCCTCGGAGCCGTAGGTCAGGATCGGATGCATCACGAGCGAGGACTGCACGGACATCATCGAGCGGTAACCCGAATCGATCCGCTCCACCTCCCGCGCGATCAGCCCGTAGGAGACATAGCCCGCACCGACACCGCCATACTCCTCGGGCACGGTTGAGCCGAGCAGGCCCAGCGCCCCCATTTCGCGGAAGATCGCAGGATCCGTCTTCTCCTGCGCAAAGGCCTCGACCACGCGCGGCGCCAGCTTCTCCGTGGCATAGGCCCGCGCGCTGTCGCGGATCATCCGCTCCTCTTCGGTGAGCTGGTCCTCCAGCAGGAACGGATCCTCCCAGGCGAAGACCGGGCTCTTTGCCGCCTGCACGGGCGCCTGCGTGTTCATGGCGTGTCCTCCATCGTTGCGCGCCAACAGTAGTGCCGAAGGACGCCCGCCTCAATGCGTCCGCGCCCGGCCCGCGACGCCGGCGGCCACATTCTCGCCATAAGTGGCCCGGCCAGCGGCAGAAAAGCGCGCGAAACGCCGCGTTCGCGCCGGGCCGGCGGCAAACCGGATTGCCGTGGACGGCCACCATGATATCGTCGCCGCCATGAGAACAGTCGCGTCACGTACCCGTCCGGATGACGGCGCTTGGCCCTATGGACGGATTGTCCTGGCCGTCATCGCCGCGCCCTTCATCGCCACCGGCCTTGTCGGGGCGCTGAGCTTCATCGTGGCCGGCGTCAGCGAGCCGACGCGCGAGGCGGTGATGGATGTGACGCGCGTCTACGCCTGGGAGTTCTTCAAGTTCTCCCTGACCTTCACACTCCTGGCGGTCATCCCGGGTGTTATTCTGCTGGTGCTGCTCGGCGGGCGCGGCGTGATGGTCTGGCTCGGCATGGGCATGATCTTCGGCGCGGGCGCCACGGCGGGCTTCACCTGGGCGATGCGGGCCGGCGACGATCTCAGCGTCGCGGCCCTGGTCGGCCTCGTCTTCGGATCTGGCATGTTCCTGATGGTGCGCTGGCTCTCGAGCATCCGGACGGACTGACCGCTGCCGACCGGCCCGGCCGCACAGCGATGCGCTCAGAGCCGGTCGATCCGCGGGCCGGCCGCACGCTCCCAGACCAGAACCGTCCCGCTGCCCCGGCCCCGCCCGGTCTGCAGCGCCTCCGCATAGCGAAATCCCGGCAGGCCGAGGAGCGCGTCGAGCACCGCGCCGGCACCCTGAGCGCCGGCCGGGATATGCAGCACCGTGCCGTCCTCGCCGGTCAGGCGCCAGACCGGGCCGTGCAGGGCCGGGCGCGCCACCACCTCCACCCGCAGCAGCGCATCGATCGCCATCACGCCGCCCGTCTCCGGGCCGAAATAGGCGATCTCGCCCTCGCGCACGGCGGCAATCCCCGGCGCCCGTCGCGAGCCTGCCAGCAAGGCGCGGGTCAGCGCCGTGCGAAGCCAGAGCGCGCCGCCCAGCACCAGCACCGCGCCCGCGACGCCCTCCACCGCATGCCCGTCCGTGAGCCAGCCGAAGAGCCGCAGCGCGCCGAGGCCGAGCACCGCGAGCGCCGCCGCCGTCTCCCACCAGCGCCGCAGGAAGGCCGTCGCCTCGGGGTTCAGCGCAAGGGGCCGGAGCGCGCTCACCGCCAGTCCCCGAGCACGCTCTGCCAGAGCACCAGCGCCGCCACGGCGGCGGTGTCCGCGCGCAGCACACGCGGCCCGAGGCCGACCGCCACCGCCTCCGGCATCGCCGCCAACCGCTCGGCCTCCTCCGGCGCGAAGCCGCCCTCGGGTCCGGTCAGCACAGCCCAGGGGCCGGCCCCCTCCGCAGCGGCGCCCAGCGCACGCGCCGCCGCGGGCAAAGCGGCCGCCGCGCCCCCGAAGCCCGCCGCGCGCTCGTCGCAGAAGAGGATCCGCCGCGCCGGATCCCAGCGCTCCAGCAGGCGCGCCAGGGCCACGGGCTCCGCGATCTCCGGCACGAAGACCAGCCCGCACTGCTCCGCCGCCTCCACCGCATGGGCCTGCAAGCGGTCCGGGCGCACCCGCTCCGCATTGGTCCGCCGCGTGAAGACGGGCTGGATGCGCCGGCAGCCGAGTTCCGTCGCCTTCTCCACGATGAAATCCGTCCGCGCCTTCTTCACAGGCGCGAAGAGCAGCCAGAGATCGGGTGGCTCCGCCGGCGCGCGGGTCTGCTCCAGCGCGCGCAGTCTGCCGCCCCGGCGCCCCGCCTCCGTGAGCTCCGCCAGCCATTCGCCGTCGCGCCCGTTGAAGACCAGCACCCGCGCACCGGCCGCCTGGCGCATCACCGTGCCGAGGTAGTGCGCCTGCTCGCGCGCCAGCGCCAGCTCCGCGCCCTCCGCCAGGGGCGCGTCGAGATGGAGCCTGATTTTCGGGACGGGCTGTGGCATGACTGCCTTCCATGAGCGTCCCTCCCCTTAACAACCCGGCTGCCTCCGCGCCAAGCGCCATCGCCGATGCGGTCGCCGGCAACTGGGTCGACCGCCACGCCCCCGCCGCCTGGCGCCCCTTCCTGCGCCTCTCGCGGGCGGATCGGCCGATCGGGACCTGGCTTCTCTACCTGCCCTGCCTCTGGGCCGTCGGTCTCGCGGCGGGGGCGACGGGCTGGCGCTGGTTCGACCTCTGGCTCGTCATCGGCTGCGCCGTCGGTGCGTTCCTGATGCGCGGCGCCGGCTGCACCTGGAACGACATCCAGGACCGCCATATCGACGGACAGGTGAGCCGAACCGCCGCCCGGCCGATCCCCGCCGGCGCGGTCAGCGCGCGCGGGGCCGCGGTCTGGATGGTGGCACAGGCGCTCGCGGCCTTCCTGATCCTGCTGACCTTCAACACCACGGCGATCCTCTGGGGCATCGCCTCGCTCCTGCCGGTCGCCGTCTACCCCTTCGCCAAGCGCTTCACCTGGTGGCCGCAGGTCTTTCTCGGCATCGCCTTCAACTGGGGCGCGCTCCTGATCTGGGTGGCGCATACAGGCAGCCTCTCCTGGGCCGCGGTCGCGCTCTACGGCGCCGGCATCGCCTGGACGCTGCATTACGACACGATCTACGCCCATCAGGACCGGGAGGACGACGCGCTGATCGGCGTCAAGTCCACCGCGCGGCTCTTCGGCGAGGCGACGGTGCCCTGGCTCTGGAGCTTCACGGCGGCGGCGACGGTCCTCGCGGGTCTGGCGGTGGCGCTCGCCGGCGGCGGCGCGCTCGCCTATGGCGGTGCCGCAGCGCTCGGCGCGCATATGGCGTCGCAAACCCACCGGCTCGACATCCATGACACCGCCCGCTGCCTCGCCCTCTTCCGCGAGACCCGGTTCGGCGGCATCGCCTTCGCCGCGCTCCTGATGCTGGACGCGACGCTGCGCGCCTGAGCATCGCCCCCAAGAGGGCGCGGCCCCGGCGCCGCCGCCCGAGAACCGGGCACGCCGGCGCGGCCGGGCCCACCGCTCGACGAACCCCGCAGGGGTGAGGAGAGCGCGGCATGCATCGGCGCGCGAAGCGCGGCGATTCCGCCTGATAGGCTGCCGGTCGGAAGCGGCGCGGAACGGGTCAGGGCGAATCCGGCCCCCGGCAGGTCGGGGCGCGTCCGAGCCCGAACGGGTCAGGGCGTGTCCGACCCCGGCTTCGCCCCGTCATCCCCGGCCTTCGCCGCATCCTCCTCGGCCTTTGCGCGGGTGATGCGCTCGCGGGTGCGGCGCACCATCCACGCCACGCCGAGCACCACCGGCACGGCGACGATGGCCACGAGGCTCGCCTTGTCGAGCCCCGCAAGCGCCCCGAGCGGTGCCAGGATCACGCCGACGAGGCTCACCGCGTAGTAGCTGATCGCAACCACCGAGAGCCCCTCGACCGTCTCCTGCAGGCGCAGCTGCATATAGGCGCGCTCGTTCATGGAGCGCAGCACCTCCTGGTTCTGCGCCTCGAGCGCGACATCGACGCGCGTTCGCAGCAGGCTCGCGATCCGCGCCGCACGCGTCGCCAGTCCCGAGAGCCGGTCCGCCGCGGCCTTGCAGGTGCGCATCGCCGGCTCGTAGCGGCGCAGCATGAATTCCGAGAAGAGCTGCCGGCCGATCAGCCGGTCCTCGCGCAGCATCGCGATGCGCTCCTGCACGATCGACTTGTAGGCGCGCGCAGCCCCGAAGCGGAACGCGGTGGAGGCGGACATGGCCTCGATCTCCGCCGAAAGCGCCGTCAGATCGTCGAGGATCGCCTTTTCCGAGCGCTGCACCTCGCGATCGGCAACCGCGGCGATCAGGGCGCTCAGCTCACGGTCGATCTCGTTGAGCCGCGCCGAGATGCGCCGGGCGATGGGCAGCGCAAGCATGGAAAGGATCCGGTAGTTCTCGATCTCCACCAGCCGCTGCAGCGCGCGCCCGATGCGCCGCGAGCCCACCTCGTCATGGACGATCACGGCGAAGCGGGAGAAACCGCCCGAATGGATGCGGAAATCGCCCACCGCGAGCGCTCCGTTATCCATGATCCGGGCGGCCACGAGGCTCTCGCGCCCGAAGACCTTGCCGAGCGGGCCGTTCACCATGGCGACAGCGGCGTCGAGATCGGCGGCGCGCAGCACCTCGATCTCCACGGCCGCCACCACGCGGCCCGGCGCCGCAGCCAGCCAATCCTCCGGCACATGCTCCATGAGCGACCCGCTGAAGACGTCGTCGCGCGCGCCGGCCTCGACGAGCGTGTAGCTGACGAACTCGGTATGGCGCTCCCACTTCATCGAGAAGGCCCCGAGATCCGCGAGCAGGTGATTGGCGCCCGGCGCGGGATAGGCGACCGCCTGCTTGCCGGCGTGCCGGTCGATGAAGGCACGCAGATGGGCCCGGTCGCCATCGGGATCGCGCTCCTGCGCGTTGCTCTCCTCCTTGAACGCGATGGTCAGCGAACGGCCCGGACAGGGCATGGGCATGAAGGGCCGCGCATGCAGCTCGTCGGTCAGCTCCAGTCGGCGCGGATGGTTGTCGAGCACGCGCTCGGTCATGGGCGATCTCTCCTGCTGCAGTGCCGCAAAGTTTAGCCCGCGCGCCGCGCGAGGCGAAGAGCGCTGCCGCGCCGCCAGCCCCCCGGGTCTGCCATTGCCACCGTCGCGCCGCCCGACACCGTCGGGGCGCCGCCCGGACCACGAAGCCTTAGAGCCGCGCGTTGCCTGTCACGCGCGTGTCTGGCGGCCCGCTCGCGCGGCGCGCAAACCGCACCGCGCGTGGCGGCCCCGGGGCGGGCGTTACGCGACCGACCGGCCGGCGACGATCAGGTGGCCAGCGGCAGGGACACCGCTCTCATAGCGCACCGTCACGGCCTCGATATGGCGGAGCACCAGACCGCGCGCATCGAGAAGCGCCACCAGCTGGTCGGGATCATGCCCGTAGCGCTGCTTCGGGCCGACCGCCCAGACCTGCCCTTCCTGAGCCTCCGCAGGCAGCGCCTCCGTCGAGAACGCGAAGAGGCCGCCGGGCGCGAGCCGGAGCGCCACCGCATTGAAGAGCGGCTCGACCGCACCGAGGTAAGGCAGCACATCCGCTGCGACGATCAGGTCCCAGGCCACTCCGTCCGCCTGCTCGAGAAACGCGACGGCATCGCCGATGTGAAAGCCGGCGTAGATCTCCTTCTCGTCCGCGACATCCAGCATGCCCTCGGAGAGATCGATGCCCTCGATCTCGGCAGCCATCTCGCCGAGCGCCTCGCCGACCAGCCCGGTCCCGCAGCCGAGATCGAGGACGCGGGCGAAGCGCGGCGGATCGCCCGGAGCAAGCGCGGCAAGCGTCTCGGCGATCCGCTCGGGAACGGCGTAGCCGAGGCTCATGACCAGGGTCATCTCGAAGCTGTCCGCGTGCTGATCGAAGAGCGTGGCGACATAGGCCGGCGGCGCGCGCTCCGGCGCCGGCCCCGCGCCGAGGGCGGCGAGGCGCACGGAGGCGCCGCCGCGGTCGTCCGGATCGATCATCAGGCAATCGCGAAAGGCCGCCGCGGCTCCCTCCGGATCACCGGCGCGCTCGCAGGCCAGCCCGCGGTCATAGGCTTCCGCGAGCCGATCGAGCGCATCCTCGGTGAGCCCGTCCTCCACATCAGCCCCGTTGCGTGCCCGGCACGCCGCCGCGCCGCGGCCGGCCACGCGCCGCCACGGGCGCTCCGGGCCGCCACGCCGCGCGGGCAGACCCGGCGCAGTCGCGGAACAACTGACGCGCGGCTCTGAGGCTCCCCGTGGAGGATGCGGCCATCACATGTTCGGATAGTTCGGCCCGTCGCCCCCCTGGGGCACGGTCCAGGTGATGTTCTGGCTCGGATCCTTGATGTCGCAGGTCTTACAGTGCACGCAGTTCTGGAAGTTGATCTGGAACCGCGCTGCCCCGTCCTCGCGCACCACCTCGTACACGCCAGCCGGGCAATAGCGCTCGGCAGGCTCCGCGAACTTTTCGAGATTCACCGCGATCGGCACGGAGGGATCGGTCAGCCGCAGATGCGCGGGCTGCGATTCTTCATGGTTGGTGAAGCTGTAGGCGACATTGGTGAGCCGGTCGAAGCTCAGCACGCCGTCGGGCTTGGGGTACTCGATCGGTTCGAACCGCTTTGCGCGTCCCGTCGCTTCGGCATCGGACTTGCGGTGGCGCATCGTGCCCATCAGGCAGAACCCGTGGCCGCCCTTGCCGAACCCGAGCCGCGCGCTGAGATCGGCGAGCCACATATCCACCCCGCCGAGCCCCAGCGAGGCGAGCATCCCGTAGTCCGACCAGAGCGGCTTCACATTGCGCACCGGACGGAGATCCGCGGCGATCGCACCGGTGCGCACCTCGGTCGCGTAGGCCTCGAGCTTGTCACCCGCGCGCCCCTCCGAGATAGCCGCATAGGCCGCCTCGCCGGCCGCCTTGCCGGAGAGCATCGCATTGTGGTTGCCCTTGATGCGCGGCACATTGACCATACCGGCCGCGCAGCCGAGCAGTGCGCCGCCCGGGAAGATCAGCTCCGGCAGCGACTGCCAGCCGCCCTCCACGATCGCCCGCGCACCGTAGGCCACGCGCTTACCGCCCTCGAGCGTCTCCGCGATCAGCGGA
The DNA here is from genome assembly GCA_039817245.1 of Pseudomonadota bacterium. Lineage (GTDB taxonomy): Bacteria > Pseudomonadota > Alphaproteobacteria > Rhodobacterales > Rhodobacteraceae > Thermohalobaculum. Next base: position 22,213 of record JBCBWF010000011.1, read on the forward strand.
TGATGCTTGAAGCGCTGAAACTCAGCGTAAGGATAAAGATAGGGGTTCTCGTAGTTCAGATGGACCACGAAGCCCAGATAGACCTGATTGTTTTCAAGGTGATACATGAAGGAGCCACCGCCCGCATTGCCGCCCAACGGCCAGCCCATGGTATGCGTCACCTGGCCCGGACGGTGATGCTCGGGCTTCACCTCCCAGAGTTCCTTCATGCCGAGCCCGTACTTCTGCGGCTCCGCATCGCGGTCGAGCGCATAGTCCCGGATGAGCTGCTTGGCGAGCGAGCCGCGCGCGCCCTCGGCGATGAGGACATATTTGCCATGGAGCTCCATGCCGGGCTCATAGGCATCGCCGGGGGTGCCGTCCGGGTTGCGGCCGAACTCGCCGGCGACCACGCCCTTCACAACGCCGTCCTCGGAGACGATCTCGGAGGCCGCCATGCCCGGGAAGATCTCGACGCCCAGCTCTTCGGCCCGCTCGGCGAGCCAGCGGCAGACATTGCCCATGGAGACGATGTAGGTCCCGTGATTGGACATGAGCGGCGGCATCATCGCGGTGGGGATGCGCATCTGCCCTGCCGGGCCGAGCATGTAAAAGCGGTCCTCGGTGACGGGCGTGTGGAGGGGCGCACCGGTCTCGCGCCAGTCCGGCAGGAGCGCATCAAGGCCCGCAGTGTCGAGCACCGCGCCGGACAGGATGTGGGCGCCGACCTCCGAGCCCTTCTCGAGCAGCACCACGCTCAGATCGTCGCCACCGAGCTGCTTCAGGCGGATCGCGGCGGAGAGGCCGGCAGGCCCCGCACCCACGATCACCACGTCGTATTCCACGGCTTCGCGCTCGATAGCGGACATCCGGACGCTCCCTTCGCATCTGTCGGCTTCTGACGAGGTACAGAACGGCAACGCGCGACGCAATTGCGACGCGACGCAATGAAGCAACCGCAGCGGTGTAGCTGTGCCGCGTCGAGGGAAGACGCCTCAGAGCCGCGCGTCCTCCGCCTCGCGGGTGTCACTCTCTCGCCCGCGCGGCGCGGCACCGCCACGGCGCGGGGCGAGCGCCGCAGACCGTGACAAGCGCAACCGATAAAACTGTCAGCTCTGTAGGCTCTGGCTCGTCGCCGGCCGGCGCATTACACCGAGGTCATGGATGGGACGGATAGAGAGCGTGCCATGCGCGACGCCCTCGCATGGCAAATCGAGCTCGGCGCGGACGAGGCTATCGGGGACAGCCCGGTCTCCCGCTTCGACAGCGCCGCGTCGGCGGCACGAGAACGCGGGAACACCGGCGCGCAACCGTCGCCACAGGCCGCCCCGCGCGCTGCCGCCGCCGCGCCGCGCGGGCGAGAGGGGGACACCCGCGAAACCGGTGACGCGCGGCCTGGACGCGTCTTTGCCGCGGCGCAGCTCCCCCATCCCGCAGAGACGGCGGACAGCATCGACGCGCTGGCCGCCCTCTGCGAGGCCTGCGACGCGGGCGATCTCAAGGCCGGTGCGCGCAATTTCTGCTTTGCCGATGGCCGTCCCGGCGCTTCGCTCATGGTCATCGGCGAGGCGCCGGGGGCGGAGGAGGATCGCCTCGCGCGCCCCTTCGTCGGCCGCGCGGGTCAGCTTCTCGACAGCATGCTCGCCGCCATCGGCCGCACGCGCGAGGCAGAGACGCCCGACCGCGCCGTCTACATCGCCAACATCCTGCCCTGGCGCCCGGCCGGCAACCGCACGCCGACGGAGGCGGAGATGGCGCTCTTCCTGCCCTTCGTGGAGCGCCACATCGCGCTCGCCGACCCCGCCGTCCTGCTCCTTCTCGGCAACACGCCCGTGCGCGCGCTCCTCGAAGACCGGCGCGGCATCACCCGCACGCGCGGCACCTGGCAGGCGCACGGCCCGACTGGCATCCGGGCGATGCCGAGCTTCCACCCGGCCTTCCTGCTCCGCACACCCTCGCGCAAGAAGGAAGCCTGGGCCGATCTCCTCGCCGTCTCCGTCGCGCTCGAGGAGGCCCGCTGAGCCCCCTTCGCCGGCGCGCCCTTGCTCTGCCCGCGCCAGAGCGCCATGTCTGGCGCGCCGCGCACGGGACCAGCAGAGGAGCACGCGCCATGAGCCGGATCGACACGGGCCGCGAGTTCATCCCCATCGGCATCGCGGTCCTCACCGTCTCCGACACCCGCGCGCCCGGCGACGACCGCTCCGGCGACACGCTGGCGGGCCGGATCGAGACCGCCGGACATCGCCTGGCCGCGCGCGCCATCGTGCGTGACGAGCAGCCCGAGATCGAGACGCAGCTGCGCGCCTGGATCGCCGATCCCGCCATCGATGCCGTGCTCTCCACCGGCGGCACGGGCCTCACCGGACGCGACGTGACGGTCGAGGCCCATCGCGCGGTCTATGAGAAGGAGATCGACGCCTTCGCCACCGTCTTCACCCAGGTCTCCATGGCGAAGATCGGCACTTCCGCGGTGCAGTCGCGCGCCTGCGCCGGTGTCGCCGGCGGCACCTATCTCTTCGCCCTGCCCGGTTCGCCCTCCGCCTGCCGCGACGCCTGGGACGAGATCCTCGTGCTGCAGCTCGACTACCGCCACCGGCCCTGCAATTTCGTCGAGATCATGCCGCGGCTCGAGGAGCATCGGCGGCGGAAATGACGCGGTTCACCGCTGCGACACCATTTCGCGCCGATATCTCAACTTTTCGGTAACGGCTTGGCGCGCAGGCTTGCGCTGCGGCCACGGGTCCTGCAGGCCCGGCGCCGCGCGGGCAAAAGGACGAACAAAAGGAAAGGAGCGCGATCGGTGCGCTGGTTCGGCAAGGCAGAAGGGGAGCCCCCGCGGCTCATCGACAATGCCTATATCGCGCGCCTCGCCGGCCATATCGGCACGGATGTCGCGCGCGAACTGCTGGCCGATGGCGCCATCGAGCTCGTGGACCGGGCAGACCGGCTCAAGGCCGGTGTCGCGGCCGGGGACCGGGCTGCGGTGGTCAAGCTCAGCCACGATCTCATCGCCATCGCGGGGCATCTCGGCCTCAGCGCGCTCTCCTTCGCCGCCGTCGATCTCAACCGCGGCCTGCGCACCGGCGAGGGCGAGAGCCGACCGGCGCGCGGCAGCGACCGCGAGACCGCGATGCTGGAGAAGCACGCCGCAGGCTTCCTCGCGCTCTGCGATCCGTCCATCAACGCCCTGGACGCCATCGTAAAAGGCCGCGCGGCGCTGGGAGGCGAGGCGCGCAAACCCGGCGCGCCGGGCGGAGAGGCGCCGGAGTGACGCCGCCGCCAGGACCGCACCGCGGATGACCGCGGCCGAGCCAGCACGGACCGGCACCGGCTTGCCCTGCCGCAGCATCCGGATAGGCTGACCCAAAGCACCGCCCGCCCGCCGCCCGGGCCGCCCGAAATCGAGACGCCGCCGGCGGGACCACGGCCGGCAGCAGAGACCGCCCCGCGCCAGCACGGCGCGTCTCGCCCACCTCCGATGCCCAGCAGAATGCCAAGACCGAGGTTGCCTAGATGTCCACCGCCCCCGCCCATCGCCCCGAATCCAGCGATGCGGCCTCAGAGATGACCGCCGACGCGATCGCGGAGCCCGTCGCCGAGACCCCGTCCGATGCCGAGACCGATGCGTTGAGCGACGTGGCGGCCACCCCGCCCCCCGGCGACGACGGGGACGACGAGGAGTCGGCGGACACGCCCATCGACGTCGTGCTGGTCGAACAGGCAGGCCTCGACGCGCTGCTCGACGAGCTGCCCGGCCCGGAAGCCGCCTGGGTCCGCGCCAACGGCTTCCGCGGCCGCCTTGGCCAGCAGCTTGCCCTGCCCGCGGCGGATGGCCGGGTGGGTCGCGTCCTCGTCGGCTGGGGAAGCCCCGCTGCCCGCCGGCGCCAGCGCTTCGCGCTCGGCAAATTCGCCGCTGCCGCGCCGCGCGGTACCTACCGGCTCGCCACCGAGCTCGAGCCCGAGGCAGCGGAGGAGGCCGCGCTCGGCTGGCTGCTGGCCCGCTACCGCTTCGACCGCTACCGCAGCAGCGCGCGCCGCGCCGCGGCCGAGCCCGATCCGGAGGCCGCCGAGAGCGCCGAGAGCCCCCCCGAGACTGAGGCGGACGACGCCGATGACGGCGATGCCGGCGCCCATCTCATGGTGCCGGACGGTGTGGACGGCCAGCGCCTCGGCCTCGTCGCAGAGGGCGTCTTCATCACCCGCGACCTGATCAACACCCCGGCCAACGACATGGGGCCGGAGCGGCTGGAGGCGGCGGGGCGCAAGCTCGCCGCGCGCCACGGCGCGGAGGTGGAGGTCACGACCGGTGACGCGCTCCTCGAGGCGAACCTGCCGCTGATCCACACCGTCGGGCGCGCCGGGGCGGAGGCGCCGCGGCTCATCGACCTCACCTGGGGCGAGCCAGAGCACCCGAAGGTCACCCTCGTCGGCAAGGGCATCACCTTCGACACCGGCGGGCTCAACCTGAAGCCCGGCGGCGCTATGTCATTGATGAAAAAAGATATGGGCGGGGCGGCGACCGTGCTCGGCCTCAGCCACATGATCATGTCCCTCGGCCTGCCGCTGCGGCTGCGCGTGCTGCTGGCGGTGGCCGAGAACGCGGTCTCGGGCCAGAGCATGCGCCCCGGCGACATCCTGACCTCGCGCAGCGGCCGCACGGTGGAGGTGAACAACACCGATGCGGAGGGCCGGCTGGTGCTCGCCGACGCGCTCACCCTCGGCGCCGAGGAGAAGCCGGTGCTGATGGCCGATTTCGCCACCCTCACCGGCGCCGCGCGCGTGGCGCTCGGCGCGGAGGTGGCGCCCTTCTTCACCGATGACGAGGCGCTGGCCGCGGCGCTGTCGGAAGGGGGCGCGCGGGCGGCCGACCCGGTCTGGCGCCTGCCCCTCTGGCCCGGCTACGAGGCGGATATCGAGCCCGGCATCGCCGATCTCGACAACGCGCCCGCCGGCGGCATGGGCGGGGCGATCACCGCCGCGCTCTTCCTGCGCCGCTTCACCGCCGGCGCGGGATCCTGGGTGCATTTCGACATCTATGGCTGGACGCCGAAGCCCAAGCCCGGCCGGCCGAAGGGGGGCGAGGCACAGGCCGCCCGCGCGCTGCTCGACGTGCTGGAACGCCGCTTCGGCGGAGACGTTGAGCTGCCATGAGCAGCGCCGACATCGCCACCCCGCCCCAGCCGCATGACCGGCGCACGACGCCTGCGCGCGGCGATCTGGCCGCGGCGCATCTGCGCGGCCGTGTGGAGGCGGAGCGGTTCGCGGACCCGGTCGCGATGACGGTGGCCGCACCGCTGGCGGATATGCGGCCGCGGCCCGAGCCGGCTGCACGGCTCGACACACAGCTCCTCGCCGGCGAACGCGTCGCCGCCTACGAGATCGGGGCGGACTGGGTGTGGGCGCAGGCGGAGACGGATGGCTATGTCGGCTATGTGCCGCGCGCGGCGCTGGCCGAGCCCGGGGCGCGGGCCACACACCGCGTCGCCACCCGCGCAGCCCAGATCTATGCTGAGCCGGACATCAAGGCACCAGTCCTTGCGCGCCTGCCCGCGCCCGCCGGGGTCGCCGTGGCCGCGAAGGAGGACCGGTTCGCGGTGCTGGCGGGCGGCGGATACATGCCGCTGGCCCAGCTCGCCGCGCTGACGGCGCCCGCCGGGGACTGGGTGGCGGAGGCCGCGGGCTATCTCGGCGCGCCCTATCTCTGGGGCGGGCGGAGCGCGGACGGGCTCGACTGCTCGGCGCTCGTCCAGCTCTCGCTCGCCGCCGCCGGCCACGCCGCACCGCGCGACAGCGACATGCAGGAGGCCGCCCTCGGCCGGGCGCTGCCCCCTGAGGCGGACCTGTTGCGGGGCGATCTCGTCTTCTGGCGCGGCCATGTCGGCGTGATGGAGGACGCCGAAACACTGCTCCACGCCAACGCTTTTCACATGTCCGTGGCCCGCGAGCCCCTGAAAGCGGCTCAAATCAGGATTCTCGAGGCGGGAGACGGCGAAATCACGGCGCTCCGGAGGCTGGGAGACATTGCCAAAACGCCCAAACACCATTCATTCTAAATGTGTACGGATTACGTGGGGTGAACACATGGCTTGGCTTGCACGATGCGCAGGAATGCTGTCGCTCAGCGGGGCTGTCGCGATTGCCACCGGATGCGCGGCCGTGACCCCGGCCGTCTCCCCGGTGCCCATGCCGAAGCCGACCGAGACAGCCGCTCCCGCGGAAGTGCGCCTCGACGGCGACAAGCGCGCGGTCGTGTCGCCGGCGGCGCCTGCGCCGAGCTTCGCGGCCTGGCGCACCGGGTTTCGCAGCCGCGCGCAGGCGGCCGGGATCGCGCCGGCGACGCTGGATCGCGCCTTTGCCGGCATCTCGCCCAACCCGCGGGTGCTGGAGCTCGACCGGTTCCAGCCGGAGTTCACGCGCCCGATCTGGCAGTATCTGGACAGCGCGGTTTCGGATCTGCGCGTCAAGAACGGCCAGGCGAAGGGGGCGGCGCTGGCCCCGGTGCTCGCCCGCATCGAGGCAGATTTTGGGGTCGAGCGGGAGGTGGTCCTCGCTATCTGGGGGCTGGAGAGCGCTTACGGGGCGAATTACGGGGATTTCCGCGTGATCCGCAGCCTCGCCACGCTGGCCTGGGACGGGCGGCGCAAGGCCTTTGCCGAGCAGGAGCTGATCGCGGCGCTGCGGATCATCGAGGCGGGCGATATCGCCCCGGGCCGGATGCTCGGCTCCTGGGCGGGCGCGATGGGGCATACGCAGTTCATCCCCTCCAGCTTCCTGGCCTATGCCGTTGATTTCACTGGGGATGGCCGGCGCGATATCTGGGCGCCGGGGGCGGAGGACGCGCTGGCCTCGACCGCCAACTACCTGGCCCGCTTCGGCTGGCAGACCGGCGCACCCGCGGCGGTGGAGGTGCGGCTGCCGGAGGGCTTCGACTTCCGGCTCGGCGACGGGTCGACAAAGCGCAGCGCGCCCGCCTGGGAGGCGGCGGGGATCCGCGCAATGACCGGCGCGCCCCTGCCCGATGCGGGCGATGTGGCGATCCTGCTGCCGGCCGGCGCGCGGGGGCCCGCCTTCGCTATCTATCGGAATTTCAACGTTATTCGGCGCTACAACAACGCCACGTCCTATGCGCTGGCGATCTCCCATCTGGCCGATCGCATCGGCGGCGCCGGGCCATTTCAGGCCGCCTGGCCGCGGGGCGATCGGATGCTCACGCGGGCCGAGGCGCAGGAGCTGCAGCGGCGGCTGACCCAGCAGGGCTTCGACACACAGGGCGCGGACGGGATCGTCGGGCCCAACACGCGCAGCGCGGTGCGGAGCTGGCAGAGCGCGTCCGGCCGGGTGCCGGACGGCTATGTGTCCTCCACGCTGCTCGATGCGCTGCGCAAGAGCGACAGCTGAGCCGATCTCACAGAACCGTGACCTGACGCGCCCGGGAACTTCCCGGGCACAATACCGTTGAAGCATCGTGGACAACATAGGAGGCCACGATGCGTAAGTTCCTGATTTCCGCACTTAGTGCTGCAGTTCTTGCAGGCAACTCCGCCGCCGTCGAGACGGTGACGATTGTCGACCAGAGCGCCGATAACTTCGAAGCGAAGCGGGAGATCGTGGAAATCGTCACGCGCTACTATGGCAGCAACGCTGTCGTCTTCAATGGCGAGCGCCTGCCCGCAGAAATGAACAACGCGCTGACCGAGGGCCAGGCCATGCCCGAGACGGTGCCGACCGCCCCGGTGGAGCCGAAACTGGCCGCCGCGCTGGAAGATGTGGTGCCCGGCATGCGCTGGCTCAAGGCCGGCGAGCATCTGCTGGCGGTCAACGACCGGGGCGTGATCGAGATGGGCGTCTACGACGTCCTGCCCTGATCCGGCCCAGCGCTGAGCCTGCTCCGCGCCTGCCGAAGGCCGCGCCCCCCGCCAGGGGCGCGGCCTTTTCCATGGGCGCGACGGTGCAAAAAGGGCGGTAAATTAACTCAGTAAAATAATCAAAAACAGGCTCTGGCGGCGCACTCACTGCGCGGCGAGAAGGCTCTGGTGCTGGGCGGCCAGCGCGTCGAGCCGCGGGGCCATTTCGGCGCCCATGCGAAGCTGGGGATCGGAGGCCGGATAGCCCTCCGCGCGCTCCCACTCCCCGACCAGCGCCGCGGCGCTCGCGAAGGCCGCGCGCCAGTCCCCGGTCTCGGTGAGGGCGCGCGCGAAGAGGGCCTCGCTGAAGAAGGTCCACTGCCGGTCATCGCCGCAGCCGAAGGAGGTGCGGTCCGCCGCGGCGGCCGCGATCAGCAGCCGGTCCGGCGCCGCCAGCGGGGGCAGGAGCGAGCCGCTGTAGCAGGCCGAGACAACGAGTATGGCGGGGCCGCCGCCGCCCGCCGCGAGCACGGCCGCGATGCCGTCGGTGTCGAGATTCGGGGTGGGGAAGCTGTAGCCGGTGGAGAGCGTGCCGGGAAAGCCGTGGGAGGTGAGGAAGAGGAGGAGCACATCCTCCGGATCCATCGCGGCGCGCAGGGCCGCGGCGGCGCGCTCGAGATTGCGGCGGTTGGCAAGCGCATGCGCCTTGGGCGCGGCGGCGGAGTTGAGGAGGCGCACCACCCGCCCCTCCGCCCCGAAACGGTCCGCGAGGATCTGGCCGACGGCGCGCACCTCGCGCAGGAACACGCGCTCCTCCGGGTAGAGGCCGGCGACGAGGGCGAAGAGCTCGACCTCGCCGGGCACGCCGGGGCGGATGTCGGCCAGGGCCGCCTCCATGAGGCGGGGCTGGGCGTAGTAGACATCCTCCACATCGACGCGGCGGACGGGGAGCGGCGCGGCCGCGCCCTGCCCGCCCTCTGCGTCATGCGCGCCGTGCCCGGCCTCCGCGGCGGCGAGCGCGGCGTGGTCGGTCTCGAACAGCGTGCCCTCCACGAGGCTGACGGTGCCGAGGCCGAGGGTGGCGACGAGGACGAGCGCGGCGGCGAGCCCGCGCCGGAGCGTGCCGCCGGGCGCGCGGCGCACCGCCCGGAGCGCGCCGATGAAGGGGAAGACCAGGACGCCGGCGGTGGCGCCGAGATAGATCGTCCACGCCCAGCCGGGAAACGCCGCGTAGACGGGGCCGATCACGCTGTAGAGGCCGTAGGTGGCGAGCGTGCTCAGCATCAGCGCCGGCAGGAGGCGCACGTCGAAGGCGCGGCTCTGCGCGCCGAGGCCGACGGCGAGGGCGGCGAGGCGGAGCGCGAGCAGCATGGTGAAGAGCTGCGCGGCGAGGAGCGTGGCGGCGAA
>JBCBWF010000187.1:0-9295 GCA_039817245.1 Pseudomonadota bacterium
CCGGTTCGGGCCGCTCGCGTCGCCGGCGCCGATCCGATACCTTGCCGCCGCGGCGCTGCGGAACATGACCGGAACGAGCCCATACCGGACGAGGTGTTTCAATGCTGCGAGCGCGCGCACCATAAGGGGGCAAAATCGCGAATGACGCTCGTGCTGCAGCGCGGTCCGAGATCCGGTCATTCGCTGTGGTCGCGCGATGCCCGCCAAGCCGGTCGGCCGGGTCGTGGATTTTGCGGTCGTCTGAGTTTTTGCCGGACTGTGATACCGCGCCGCGGCGATGGACTCCGAGAGGTGCCTCGCACCAGATGAGAGCCGTTGTATAGGTCACTGCGTCTATGTCGGCCAGAATGCCGAGAATGAACACGTCGAAGGTCTTGACGTCGCCTATCACCCGCGACCGCGCCTTCACCGGAAGGAACGCGTCTTTGTGGTCGACGAATGTCGGCACCAGATACAGGCGATAGTCCGGGCCCGGTGCCAATCGGCCGCGGGCAAAGCCTATCGGCCATCCGCCCCAGGTTGCCGCCATGCGCCTCGGTCTCGAGCTTGTTGACGAGATCGACGAGCCACCGACCCGATCCCGCCGGCACGCGATCGCGGGGGGGTAGTTCGATGAAACGCTGAGAGCGTCCTTGACACCAGATGCCCCGGTGGCAATGCAAAGGCCGCCGGGGAGGCCTCTGCTCCCCGACGGCGCGCTCAGCTCTGCGGTGGCGATCGCTTACGCTGCGTCGGTCGACCGCGAGGTCTGGAACACTTCCTTCACGGGCGCATAGGTCTCGCCAACCTTCTGACGGGTCAACTCGAGGATTTCGCGCGTGTTGGCGGCGGTCGTCTCGATGCGCGAATGCGCGCGGGCGACGTGCAGGTCGAGGACATCATTCAGGCTCTTCGCCTGCATGGTCTCCTTGCCAAGCTCGACATAGCCGGTGACGGCGTCGCGGGCATACCCGATCAGCGCCTTGTCCACTTCGATGACGCCTTCGACGGCCTTGCGGCTGGCGGAGAACAGGGCGCCGAACATCTTCGACGCGGTTTCGGTCTTGGGCAGCATGGTCAGCTCACTCTTGGTTTCAACGGTCTCGGTCATTGTGTGTCTCCCTCTCGTTGGATGACGCATACGTAAGGCATCATATTGTGCAGTGCAACATAAAATTTTTGCAGCGCAGCATTTTTTTTTTTTATCCCGAGGTGGTTTGCGTCGGGGCTAGTGGGCCGCGCTGGTGATCAGGTGGAGCGTGCCCCCGACCAGAGCGCCGAGGACCGCGCCGTTGATCCGGATGAACTGCAGATCGTAGCCGACCTCCCGCTCGACCCGCTCCACAAGGTCGTCGCTCTCCCATTCCTCGATCACCTGGGTGATGTAGACGACAATCGCCGGACGGGCCGCCTCCACGAAGGCGCCGGCAGCGGCGACCAGTCTCTCGTTGAGGTCGTCCTGCAGGGCTGGGTCTTCCAACAGGCTGTCCGCGAAGTCGGCGATCGCGCCCGCCATGAACTCAGCCGCCTCGTCCGGGTGCTCTTCGAGATTGTCCTGGATCTGGCGAAGGACCTTCGCCACCAGCGCGTCGATGGCATCTGCGAAGGCCGGAGAGGCCAGGTACTTTTCCTGGCCATCGGCGATGAAGGCAGCGATGCGCCCGGATTTCTGGATGCCGTCGACCAGATGGACGACCGAGCCATCGAAGTCCCGCCTGAGCTGGCTGTCGCGATCGGCGAGCTCGTCCATGATCGACAGGATCCCGTCGACCAGCAGCTTGACGAACCTGCGATCGACCGTGGACGCGATCCACCAGCGGCTGCGGTCCTGAACGATCTCCGTGACCTTGTCCCGGTTCTGGTCGAGCACCGTGCGAACCTCGGCGATGATGTCGTCCATCAGCCGGCTGCGCACCGTTTCCTTGAGGAAGGCCGATATGGTCCCGGACAGGTCGTCGGGCCGGGCGACGGCCTTGAGAAACGCCCGCATGTCCGGGCTCGCGCCGATCCGAACGCCGCGCTCGAGCTGTTGGTTGAGGAAGAGCCGCAGCGTGAAGGAGAGCTCGGCCGCCACAAATTTCGCATTCGAGCGGTCTGAGAGCCACGCGGCCGCCAGCCGGGCAGGATTGGTGTTCCGCACCTGGACCAGGACCTGGTCTCGCACCAGGAAGTGTTCGTCGATGAAGCGGGCGATGCTGTTGGCCGCCCGTTTCTGGTTACGCGGCAGCAGCGCGGTATGTGGGATTGGCAACTTCAGCGGATGACGGAACAGCGCTTCCACTGCGAACCAGTCGGCCAGCCCCCCGACCATGCCCGCCTCGGCCATCGACCGGATCAAGAGGACCGTAAAGCCCGGACCCTCGACCGTGAAGGTGAGCGCGAAGACCAGGGCGAGGGCTGCGAGGATGCCCGTTGCTGTGCGCCGGATCGGTCCGATTGCGTCTCCGTCTGCCATGGTACCAAAGCGCCCAACGCCGTGTTCAATGGTCTCAGGCCGGCTCGGCCGCCACGTTATGGATGAACGCCTCAACCCGGTCGGCGACATCCTCCGCCTCGGTCAGCACGAACATGTGCCCGCACGGCACCGTCTCGAAGGTGGCGTTCGGCATGCGTTTCGCCATGATCTTCCCGTTGATCACTGGCACGAGGGGGTCGTGCTCGCCCATCAGGATCAAGGTCGGGGTCTTGATCCGGCCGAGCCAGAAGAAGCTGGTCCAGCCGACACCGGCCAGAAGCTGGTAAGCATAGCCACGCTTGTCGCCAGCGCGCATGGCCATGGCGTGGTCACGCAACAGTTCCTGGTTGAAGGCCACGCCGCCGCCATAGATTTCGGCCCCAATATCAATCATATGGTTCGGGTCCTGGTAGCGTTTCGGCGTCACCATCTTGCTCAGGACCTTGAGCTTGCCCGGCACCATGATCATGCCCGCGGAGGTGGCGGCCAGCGTCAGCGAGCGGCAGCGCGCCTGGAAGTCATGGGCGAACTGCTGCGCGAGCGCGCCGCCCCAGGAGACGCCGAACAGGTTGACCTGCCCCACGCCCATATCGGTCAGGATCTTGTCGAGCATGCGCGTGAGATTGGTCAGCCGATAGGGCGAGAAGGGTGTCGGCGATCTGCCGACACCCGGGACGTCGAACGCGATCAGCCGCGTCCTCTTGAAATGGTCGGTCAGGGGCCCGACCGTCTCGATGCTGGCCCCGATGCCATTGCAGAGCAGCAGCGTCTGGTCTGCATCCTCGGGACCCATCACGCCGACGTTCCAGTCCTGGCCCATCACCGTGAAGATTTGCGATTTCATGTGCGCGTGTCCGTCTTTCATTCGCCCTGCAGGACATAGGTTCCAGGGGCGGCGCAGAGGGACGGGTATTTGGCCGTCCCGGGCTTCTTTGGGGCATTGATTTCGTTGCCCGACCGCTCCTGCAGCCATTCGGCCCAGTAGGGCCACCAGCTGCCCGGGCGGCTCTCGGCCCCGGCGCGGAACTCCTCGGGCGTGGTGTGGGCCCCGGTGTTCGTCATGAAGCGCGCCTTCGGGTTACCGACCGGGTTGATGATCGACTGCACGTGACCGGCCTCGCTCAGGATGAAGTCGTTCTTGCCGCCGAAGGTGGACACCGACTGATAGCACCCCTCCCAGGGTGTGATGTGGTCGGTCGTTCCGCCCACGAGAAGCTTGTCACAGGTCACCTGCTCGAGCCCGACCGGCACGCCAAGCACGGTGAGGTTGGCACCGCGCCGGGCGCCACCCTTCTCCATGAGGGAGATCATGTCACTGTGCAGTGCAGCGGGCAAGTTGGTCGTATCCGAGTTCCAGAACAGGATGTCAAAAGCTGGCGGCTCGTTGCCCAACAGATAATTGTTCACCCAGTACGCCCAGATAAGATCGTTGGGGCGCAGCCAGGCGAAAGCTTTCTGCAACGCGCTGCCCGGCAGTACACCGCGCGAGCGCGAGAACATGCGGGCGAGTTCGAGCGTCTCGAAGTTCGCGAAGAGACCCATCGCGGTGTCTTTCGCGCCTTCGACGTCGAGAATGGCGACGAGCAGCGTGAAGGTATTCGCCCGCTTCGTGTCGATCGCCGCCCAGTAAGCCATCAGCAGCGACGCCGTGATCCCGCCGGAGCAGGCGCCGACCACGTTCAGTTCCTTGGATTTCGAGACCTCGCAGGCCACCTGCGACGCCCGGTCGAGGCCCGCGATGTACTCGTCCATCCCCCAGTCGGCGTGTTCGTTGCCCGGATTGCGCCAGCTGACGAGGAACACCGTGTGGCCCTGGCTCACGAGGAACTCGACCGCCGAGCGTTTCGGCGCCAGGTCCCAGGCGTAGAATTTGTTGATCTGCGGCGGCACGATGAAGACCGGCCGCTCGAACACCTTTTCCGTCTTCGGCTTGTACTGGATCAGCTCGAGGATGTCTTCGCGGTAGATGACGTCTCCCTCGCTGACCGCGATGTTCTCGCCGACCTTGAACTTGGATTTGTCGACCGACGACGGCAGGCCGCCGTTGTGCAGCATGTCGTCGATCATGTGCCGCGCGCCGGAGACCAGGTTCTTGCCGCCCGTCTCCAGCGTCTTGTGCATCGCGGAGGGATTGCCCATCAGCATGTTGGTCGGCGCGACCCCGTCGGTCAGGATCGAGGTCACGAGCTTGGCCCGCAGCTTGTTGCGGTCGTCCATGTCGAGCCCGTCGACCCAATCGTTCATGCCCTTGGACCAGGTCAGGTAGGTCTGCATCAACGCCTTGTAGGCCGGGTTGCTCGACCAGATCGGGTCCTTGAACCGCTTGTCTCCCTTCTCGGGCGCTACGTCGGCCGACCCGGTCAGGCTGAGAGCCGTCGTCCGCACGGCCTCCGAATAGGCCATGAACAGCTTGTCGGGGCGCTTCAGGGAGGCGGTGACGAGTTCGCCCATGGCCTTCACCAGGTCGCTGGACGAATCCATCGCGTTCTTGTCAGACATGCTCGTTCCCCTCAGCCCATGACCATGGCGAGCAGTTCCGCGACGACGGAGGGCTTCTCGGCGCCCTCCACCCGCAGCTCGGCCTTCAGCGTCATCAGCTGCGCGCCGGGGCCCTTCTGCTCGACATTCACCAGCGTGTAGCGCGCGCGCACGGTCGACCCGCTGAGCACCGGCTGCGGGAAGCGGACACTGCCGAGCCCATAGTTCAGCACGGCCTTGGCGTCGCTGGGGGGCACGCCAGTCGATTCCGTCGACGCGGCGAGCAGCGACAGGGTCAGGAACCCATGCGCGACCGGTCCGCCGAACGGGCCATACTTGGTCGCCTTCTCAACGTCCACATGGATCCACTGGTGATCGCCGGTGACCTCGGCGAAACCATTGATTATTTCCTGCGTGATGACGATCGGATCCGACTGTCCGAAGTCGTGTCCAACATGTTCGCTCAAGTTTTTGACCGAATAATTCTCTGGTTGCGCCATCAGTGCCTCCCCCTGGTTTGCCCACTAGCTATTTTTCTCTTGCTAGGGATGTTGTTTGATCGGGTTTTTTGGTGCCATGGACTTTGATCTTGGGCGCTATCGAAAATCGCACTCGCCAAGCAGGCGAAGGAGATCGGTCGAACAGATCCGGAGTGCCGCTCACGCGCCTCCGAGCGGTTCGTGCCGGCGACCGGGCCGTAACGCGGTTCGTCGTGACCTCGGCGGTGGTTCGAGGCGCACGCCCTCCTACCCGACGAAGTGGCATCTCCCTCGTTCCAGTCTCATTGCACCTCAGCCGCAAAAGAGACAGACGAGGTTCAAAGAGTCTGACTACTAGTAAACAATGCTTGCAAACGGTGTCCTGAGATCGCGTGGCGCGTGCCGGGGGCGGCGACGCGCGACGACGATCCGAGGTGTGACGACCGCCAGCGCCGACAGGAGCGCGGTCGCCATGACGCGCGCGGCGGCGCTATGGGGATCAAGATGATCGGACAAGGTCCTGCGCGAGGCCTGCTCCCGTCGCGCGGTCTCCGGGATCGCCGCAGTCCGCAACAATCCAAGCGCAGAGCCGGTGGCTCAGCTTTCGCCTTGGTAGCGCTGCGCTTCCTTCAAGGCCCTGCCTTGTTCCCTGAGATGCAGGGATACGCATTCCTCAACGGGTTCATAAGTCATCTCATCGTGCATCCAGTCGGCCAGGCCTGCCAGATCGACGATCCTTATCTTACGGTATGACAGTTCGATGAAGCCCAGACTGCACAATTGACCCAAGATGCGATTTAGATAGGGGCGCGTCACGCCAAGGAACATGGCGATGTCTTCCTGAATAATATCCAGCTCCATGCTGTTCCTGTCGCTGTCGCCGCGGACGTGCCACGCGTTCTTCAGCAAGACCCGGGCAAGGGCGACCGCCTTCGTCTGAGCCCGCATGTCATTCAGCGTCTCCATCAGCTGATGCACGCGCTGCACGTTGCTGATGAGCAGGGCCTCGACGATGACAGGGTATTGCTTGGCGAACCGCTCGTACTCCGCCGCCGTCAGCGTCAGGATCTCCGTCTCGCCGACTGCCTCTACGTCATGGGTGAGCCGGGCGTTGGCGAACAGGGTCACTTCGTTGAACTGCTGGCCCGGCCCAAAAATGGCTGTCAGGTGCACCGTGCCGTCGATCCCGATCGTCATCAGCCGAATTTTGCCTTTCAGGATGATGCCGAGCCCGATGCTGCGATGCCCACGGCTTTGGACAAGCTGTTTGTTGCTGAGCCGGATACGCGACCCCGATGCGAGCAAAGCGTCGCGCGCATCCTCCGGCAAGAGCTCCATCACGCCCGCTGCATAACTGTTGAATGTCGAGATCATCCTGCAGCGTCCCCGAACTGTCCACTTTTGTACAGACGCAAAATTGCCTCTTCCTCACTCTAAACGCAAACAAGAGAGGGACAACATTGTGCGGTGCAGTATCGCCTTGGCGCTCGTCTGGAGTTTGTCGGCAGGCGCGGCAGTCGCGCAAGCGCCGGATCAACGGCCGAATATCCTCGTCGTACTGCTCGACGACGCGGGTTTCATGGACTTCGGTGCCTATGGGAGCGACACCCGTACACCGAATATCGATGCCCTGAGCGAGGAAGGGGCGCAGTTCACACGCTACTACTCGACGCCGCTCTGCGGGCCGAGCCGGGCCGC
Source organism: Pseudomonadota bacterium (assembly GCA_039817245.1). Classification (GTDB taxonomy): domain Bacteria; phylum Pseudomonadota; class Alphaproteobacteria; order Rhodobacterales; family Rhodobacteraceae; genus Thermohalobaculum. The sequence continues at coordinate 7,090 of JBCBWF010000187.1, forward strand.
GCTGATGACCGGGCGCGACAATCACAGCGTGGGCGCGGGGACGCTGGCCGAGGTGCTGACGGCCGAGATGCGGGCCCTGCCGGCCTACAGCATGACTTGGCCCGACGATCAGGCGACGCTCGCCACGCGGCTGCAGGCGGCGGGCTACCAGACGTTCGTGACGGGCAAATGGGGCATCGGCGATATCGGCGCCAACCTGCCGCACCGGTTCGGCTTCGATCGCTCCTGGGTCATGGATGCCACCGGCTCGAGCAATTACGCCGCAAGGTCCTACCTCCCGCTCTACACCGAGGTGAAGTGGTTCGAGGACGGTGAGCGGGTCTCGCTGCCCGAGGATTTCTATTCGTCGCGGAACATCGTCGACAAGATGATCGAATACGTGGATGAGGCCGATCCGGACGAACCGTTCTTCGGCTTCGTGTCGTTCCTCGCGGTGCATCTGCCGGTGCAGGCGCCGATCGAGTACATTGATGGCTATAACGGCGTCTTCGACCGCGGCTGGAACGTGATGCGCGAGGAACGTCTCGATCGGGCAATCGATCTCGGTCTCGTGGCGGAGACGGCTAGCCTCGCGCCGCCGCCCGAGAGCAGCCGCGCCTGGGATGCGCTGAGCGCTGACGAGAAAGCCTTCTGGGCGCGCTCGATGCAGGTGAATGCGGGGATGATGGAGGCGGCGGACTTCCATCTCGGCCGCCTGCTGGAGCACCTTGAGGCGAAGGGCGCGCTCGACAACACGATTGTCGTCGTCACTTCGGACAACGGACCAGAGTACAACACCATCGGGCTGACTTCGCCGCCGGCGATGCGCACCTTCGAGCAGACCTGGATGGCCTATGAAGGCTGGGACACCGACTATGAGAACCTCGGCCTGCCGGGCAGCATGGCGGCCATCGGGCAGGAATGGGCGTCGGTCTCGGCGGCGCCGTTCCATCTTTTCAAGTTCAGCGCGGCCGAAGGTGGCGTAAGGGTGCCGCTCGTGATCGCCGGCCCCGAGGTCGCGCCCGTCGGCCTCGTCACCGGGCGCGCGCAGGTGGTCGACATTGCGCCGACCCTGCTCGACCTCGCGGGTGTGCCTTACGAGGCGGACGGGTTCCGCGGGCGCAGCCTGGCCCCGGTGCTGAGCGGCGAGACGGACAGCGTCTACGGCGACGGCGATCCCTTCGCGATCGAGGTGAGCGGGACCGCAGCGCTCTACCGCGGCAACTGGAAGCTTACCAAGACGCCGGAGCCCTTTGGTGACGGGCAGTGGCACCTCTACGATATCGTTGCCGATCCGGGCGAGACGACCAACCTGGCGGCGGCGGAGCCGGCGCTCATGCAGGACATGATCGCCGAGTACGAGTCCTATGCCGACGAGGTCGGCGTGTTCGAACTCGCGCCCGGCGAGAGCGGCAGGAAGCAGCTCACGATTAACGCGCTGAAGAAGACGGCGCAGAATTACTGGTATCTCCTTGCGGCGGCGCTGGGCGTCGTGGCGATTATCGCGGTCGGCGTCATCGGACTCCTCCGGCGGCTGTTCCGGCGCCGCGCCGTGTCCTGAGCCGGGTTCGGCCCGTCTGGCCGTGGCGCGCCCCCTATCCGCCGCGTGCCGGCGCATCACGGGGCGACCCCCGCCGTGGTCCTGAGCGGGAGTCCTAGGCTGGGCCGCCGCCAAACAACGCACCTGTTACGCAAAGTCCGGTGACTGTCGCCTTGTGAACAGTCAAGCCGGATCCGGCTATGCTTAATCGATAGAAACAAATAAAGGGAGGGAGCCGGTGGTAGATCTTGTACAAAATCAGGTGCCGCTGCGCACGAAGATCCTTCGACTTCCTGACTGAGTGCGAGCATCACCGCGCCTGACGCCGGAACGGCTCAGCGCAGGCTTGGCGGTGTTCCAGCCGCTGGACCGGGACCAGACGAAAGCTTTACAAACATGGCTCAGATCACCAAGCAAAGTGGCGCGGCGAGCAGCACGCCGTCGGTCGTGAAGCGCTGGGTGCTGTCGTTTATCTTGACGCGGATGGTCGATGAGCGGCGCCAGGCGCAGAAGCGCACCAAGCAAGAAGCAAATCGACAGAAGCAGGGTCGGCGTCATGTGGTGGAGTACTTCCATCAGGTCGAAGACGGTTACTCGCATCTGGCGATCCAGGCGCTGAAGAAGCTCCATCAGCGCTACGACATCGAATTAGTGGTCCATCTCGCGCCGGCGCTGCGCGATGACAAC
>JBCBWF010000312.1:0-6182 GCA_039817245.1 Pseudomonadota bacterium
CATGGAGGAGAGGGCCGCATCGAAGGGCAGGACGGCGAGAACGTCGACGCCGAGGGCCTCGATCTGGCGCGCGCGTTCGGCGTCGGTTGTGAGGCGGAAGGGCGCGGCGTCCGGCTGGAAGACCTCGCGCGGATGGGGCTCGAAGGTGACGACGGCGAGCGGGGCGTCGGCGCGCGCGGCGCGGGCGGCGGCCACCAGTGCGGCATGGCCGCGGTGGACGCCGTCGAAATTGCCGATAGCGGCGGTGGCGCCGCGGCTGGGAAGCGGGCCGGCCCGCCGGGCGCGCGCGGCGGTGGGGCCGCTGCCGCCGAGGGTGCCGAAGCCCGGGGTGCCCTGGTCCAGGGCGGCTTGGCCCGGGGCGGCTTGAGCCAGGGTGCCTGGATCTTTGGAGGTGCCGGTGCCTTTGGGGGTGCCGGGATGTCTGGCGGCGGGCTCTTGCGTCCCCTGGCCGGGCGCGTCGTCTTCCGCGGTCGCTCCTGGCAGGCCGTCGATCCGCAGCATTTCGACCCCCGGGCCGAGCCCCGGCGCGGCGATGGCCCGGCGGCTCAGTCGAACTTCTTGGACGGGGCGAGAACCAGCGCCTCGCCCTTCAGCACCGCCTTGTTGCGCACGGTGCAGCGGCAATCAAGGCCGACGCGCCGCTTCGCGTGATCGATGGTGGTGACCGTGACGGAGGCCTCCACCTCGTCGCCCGGCCGCACCGGGGCGAGGAATTTGAGCGACTGGCCGAGATAGACGGTGCCGTGGCCCGGCAGCTGCTCCCCGATCACGGCGGAGATCAGCGAGGCGGTGAGCATGCCATGCGCGATGCGGCCGCCGAAGATGGTGTCCTGCGCATAGTCGTCGTCGAGATGGACGGGGTTATGATCCGTCGAGATCTCGGCGAAGAGGCGGATATCGGTGTCGGTTACGGTCTTCACGAGGCCCCGGGTCATCCCGATCTCGAGATCCTCGATGCAGATCGTGCCGCGATTGGCGAGGTTGGACATGTCGTCAGGCATGGCCGGGCTCCCGATTCCCGTTGCTGCGCTGCAGCGGGTGTACCGCGCGGCGAGTTAAGGCGCAACAAAATTGCGCAAGATAATTTTGCGAGAACGTTCCATTATTGCGGGATTGTGCGCCGGTGGCACGAGTGCAGCGTGGAGGGCTGCTGGCGCGGGGCTCAGCGAAAGCGGCCCATGGCGAAGCGCGGGGTCTGCCCTTCGGCGGCGCAGAAGGCGGCCAGGCGGTCGGGATCTGGGTTCTCGATATCGCTGCCCATGGCCTCGGCCGCGATGCCGCCGGTGATGAAGAGCGCATCGACGCTCTGCGCGTGGCCGCCGGCGACATCGGTGTGGATGCCGTCGCCGATGGCGAGCACACGCGCGCGCGGCACGGCGCGGCCGGCGACCTCGTCGAGGAGCGCGAAGGCCGCCTCGTAGCTCGGTGGGTGGGGCTTGCCGTACCAGACCACCGGGCCGCCCGCCTGCTCGTAGCGCTGCGCGATGGCGCCGGCGCACCAGAGCCGCTCGGTGCCGCGGTCCACGATGATGTCCGGATTGGCGCAGAGGACCGGGAGGGCGCGGGCGCGCCAGGCGGCGATCTGGGGATCGTAGTCCTCCGGCGTCTCGGTCGCGTCGTCGAAGAGGCCGACGAGGAGGATGGCTTCGGCCTCCTCCACCGGTGCGGGCGCGAGGCCGATCTCGGCGAGCATGCCGAGATCGCGGTCCGGGCCGACATAGTGGAAGCGCCGGCCGTAGCGGCCCGAGCGCATGGAGCGCTGGCAGGCCTCGCCGGAGCTCATGATGCCGTCATGCGTGTCCTCCGGCGCGCCGATGCCGGCGAGGAACCGGGCGACGCCGGCGGCGGGGCGCGGCGCGTTGGTGAGCAGGATCACGAGGCCGCCCGCGGCGCGGTAGCGGCGCAGCGCCGCGACGGCGGCCGGGTAGGGCTCGAGGCCGTTGTGGTAGCAGCCCCAGAGATCGACGAGCAGGGCATCGTAGCCGGCCGCGATCTCGTCCAGCGACGCGATGATCCGGGTCATGGGGATCCTTCGGAAGGGCGGCCGGCGGGCCGGGGAGGATTGGGCTAGCGCCGCGCGCAGGCGGTGCCGCCGGTGTCGGTCGGAGGGCAGACGGCGGCGGAAGGTTTGCGCCAGAGCGGCCGGAGCCGCAGAAAGAGCCGATAGCCGATCTCGGCGACGGGGACCAGAGGCCAGCGGTCGAGCGCGCGGCCGAGGCGGCGGGTGGCGGGGATGGCGCGCCACATGGCGACGAAACCGGCAGCGCCGTCGGCGAGCGTGCCGTCGGCGCGGCGCACGGTGAAGCGCGCCAGGAGGGCGTCGCGGTCGCGGCCTTCGGTGAGCACGTCGTCCGGCACCGCGGCGAGGTCGACCCAGGCGAGCGCGTCGGCGCCCGGGCGGGCGCGGTAGAAGGCGATCTCGCGGCGGCAGAGGGGGCACGCGCCGTCGAAGAACACGGTGGCGGCGGCGCGCGGGTCTGCGGCAGCGACCAGGGGAGTGGCTGGGGGTGCTGGCGCGGGCGCGGGCGAGGCGGTGTCGGACATGGCAGTCGGCTTCCTTCGGACTAGGCTCTTGCGGGAAGATGGGGGCGCTCCGCGCCGTTTCGACCCGGAAACGCGGGGGCGCGGCGAAGGAGGAGGTGCAGCGATGTCGCAATCGGCGGGCTCGGGGCTGAGGCCGGGAGCCATGGAAGGGGTGCCGTCCGGCGCGAAATGGCTGGGGCTCGCGGGGCTGTTGCCGTTTGCGGCGGCGGCGCTGGGGGCGGTGGCGCTCGCGCCCGAGGCGGGCGGGACGCATGCGGAGCAGGCGCTGCTGGCCTATGGGGCGCTGATCCTGTCCTTCATGGGCGGATGCCGCTGGGGGTTTGCGGCGGCCGGGATGGGGGACGAGGATTGCGCGCGCCAGGCGACGCTGCGCTATGCCGTGTCGGTGCTGCCGGCGCTCTACGCCTGGCCGTTGCTGGCGCTGCCGGCCGGGGCGGATGGCGGGGTGAGCGGCATGCGGCTGGGGCTGTTGGCGCTGGGGTTTCTGGCGCTGCTGGCGGCGGATCTGGCGCTGGTGCGCGCGCAGGGGGCGCCGGCCTGGTGGCCTGCGCTGCGCTGGCCGCTGAGCCTCGGGGCGGCAGGGGCGCTCCTCGTCGCTGCGCTGTTCGGCTGAGAAGGGGCGGGCCTGGCGGTATCGCCGTGCGGTGCACGGCGATGCTTGTCTGGCTCTCCTCACCCCTGCGGGGTTCCTCGAGCGGTGGGCCAAGCCGCGCCGGGTCGCCCGGTCTGGAGGCGTCGGAGCGAATGAAGACGCTGGGGCGCGTGCGGTCGGATTCAGGTTGCCTCGCTCCCGCTCCCACCCACGTCATTGTGCGCAACGGTGTGTGAACGCGTGGTAACGATGATTGTTCTGCTACCTGTGCGCCCGGGAGACCCGGCCGTTCACCTTGTGATCAGGAAATCAGCGGAAAAATGTCGTGGGAGGGAGCGGCCGCAACAGCGGTTTGCGCGGCTCGCACCGCGCTCTAGGGGGTTTCGGGTTCGGGCTCCACGGTGAAGCCGCGGGCGCGGAGGAGGGCGACGAGGCCGCTTGCGCCCGGCAGGTGCAGCGCGCCGACCGCGACGAAGGCGCCGCCGGCTTCGAGGGCGGGCACCAGGCGGGCCATCCAGTCGCGGTTGCGCCCGTCCAGCACCGCCTCGCCGAAGGCCGCATTGAGGGCCTCTGCCTCCTCGGCACTGCGCCCGCTCATCGCCCGGCCGATATAGTCGGAGAAGGCCTTGATGCGGCCAATGCGGCCCGCTCTGTAGGCGGCGAGCAGGGTGGCGCGGACATCCTCCTCCAGATCGAGGAGGGCGATCATGTCGCGCGCGAGATCATAGGCCTGCTCCGGCGGAATCTTGGCGAAGACGGCGAGGGCGCTCTCGTACCGCTCGAGGCCGGCCACCGGCAGGCCCGCCGCGGTGGCGCGGGCGATGAGCGCCTTGTCCATCACCTCAGCACCTTCGGAGAGCGCCTCGATCTGGCAGGCGGGAAAGGCGAGGAGCGAGAAGAGCATCCAGGCGCGGAGCTGCTCGGCGAGCTCCAGGGTCAGGCCCCGCTCGGCGAGGGCGGCCTCGATCGGGGCGCGCTCCTCGGCCGGCAGGCGCTTCAAGATCCCGCGCCCGTCGAGCTGCAGCACGAAGGTGGGATCGGATGTCATCCGCGCCTCCATCGCGGCGAACTCCTCCTCCGTGAGCTCGACGAGCAGGCGGCTCGCCCGGTCCAGCCGGGCGAGCACGCCATCGGGCACGGTGGCCAGCGCCTCGGTGTCGTGGAAGGTGCCGAGGAGGAAGGAGGGGGCCAGCCCCTCGCGGGCGACCCGCCAGAAGCGCGCCTGCCCGTTCGGCACCGCGGCCGCGGCGGCTTCGAGCGCGGCATGGGCGGACGGGTCGTCCGTGGCGAGGCGGGCGACCAGATCCTCCCCGCCGCACTCGGCCGCCTGCGGGGCGGCTGGCAGGGCGAGGGCGAGGAGGGCGATCAGCACCGCGCCCGCACGCCGCCACGCTATGCGGATCCCGCATCGGGGCAGCCTCTGGGGGTTGGTTCCGGGCGCGCGCTGCATATCTGCCTCTCCGACTTGCCTCTGGCGGTGATCGACCGGCCGCGCCGGCTCCGCGCCGCTGCCGAGCGGAGGCTAGCATGGGTGCCGCCCTCCGCTCTGCCAAATGGGGGCCCGCGCACCGCCGGACACCGTTGACATGCCGCGACATTCCGCGTATCCCCCGCGCCATTAGCACTCGAAAGATGTGAGTGCTAACTTGCAGTCGCGGCGAAGGGGCAGCACGTTCCGCGCCGTGGACCCGATAAACCGCTATTGAGACGGAGCCTTCGATGAGCTTCACACCGCTTCACGACCGCGTCCTCGTTCGCCGGATCGAATCCGAAGAGATGACGAAGGGCGGCCTGATCATCCCCGACACCGCGAAGGAGAAGCCGCAGGAGGGCGAGGTCGTCGCCGTCGGCGCCGGCGCGAAGGACGATGACGGCGACCGGATCGCGATGGACGTCAAGGCGGGCGACCGCATCCTGTTCGGCAAGTGGTCCGGCACCGAGGTGAAGGTGGACGGCGAGGATCTCCTCATCATGAAGGAGAGCGACATCCTCGGCATCATCAACGACGACGCGGCCAGCAAGGCCGCCTGATCGTCGCCGGGCGGGGCCGCGCCCCGCTCACAGGCTTGGATGGCGTGTCCCGGCGGCGGCCCCTGCGGTCGCCCCGCACCCGTCCTGTACCCGAACATGCAGATACCAAGGAGCTAAGCATCATGGCTGCCAAGGACGTCAAGTTCCACACCGATGCCCGCGACCGCATGCTTAAGGGTGTGAACACCCTTGCCGACGCGGTGAAGGTGACCCTCGGGCCGAAGGGCCGCAACGTCGTGCTCGACAAGTCGTTCGGCGCGCCGCGCATCACCAAGGACGGCGTGTCGGTCGCGAAAGAGATCGAGCTTTCCGACAAGTTCGAGAACATGGGCGCGCAGATGGTGCGCGAGGTCGCGAGCCGCACCAATGACGAGGCCGGCGACGGCACCACCACCGCCACCGTGCTCGCCCAGGCGATCGTCAAGGAGGGCATGAAGTCGGTCGCCGCCGGCATGAACCCGATGGACGTGAAGCGTGGCGTGGACAAGGCCGTCGCCGTCGTCGTCGGCAACATCAAGGGCATGTCCCGCCCGGTCAACGACAGCAACGAGGTCGCGCAGGTCGGCTCCATCTCCGCCAATGGCGAGACCGAGATCGGCCAGCAGATCGCGGACGCGATGCAGAAGGTCGGCAACGAGGGCGTGATCACCGTCGAGGAGAACAAGGGCCTCGAGACCGAGACCGAGGTCGTCGAGGGCATGCAGTTCGACCGCGGCTACCTCTCGCCGTACTTCATCACCAATGCCGACAAGATGGTGGCCGAGCTCGAGGACGCCTACATCCTGCTGCACGAGAAGAAGCTCTCCTCGCTGCAGCCGATGGTGCCGCTGCTCGAGGCTGTGATCCAGACCGGCCGTCCGCTGCTGATCATCGCCGAGGATGTCGAGGGCGAGGCGCTCGCCACGCTCGTCGTCAACAAGCTGCGCGGTGGCCTGAAGATCGCCGCCGTGAAGGCGCCGGGCTTTGGTGACCGTCGCAAGGCCATGCTGCAGGACATCGCGATCCTGACCGGCGG
>JBCBWF010000176.1:0-9904 GCA_039817245.1 Pseudomonadota bacterium
CCGGCTTGCATGGTTCGGGGGATTGTTCACTATATGTTCGATTTTTCCACGCTAAGCTGACGTGGGTGGGCGCGGGCGCAGGGCGCGTGTGTGGCCCGTCCTGGCGCTTCGGGCGGGTGGTCGGCAGGCTGGGGATCCTTGCGCCGACAAAGCGCGGCCGGCGCGGGCTCAGCGGCCGGCGCGGGCGCGGTCGCGGCGGGTGGACATGGGCTGGTAGGCGACGCCCACATGATGCTCACAATAGGGTTTGCCGGGCACGACGGGCAGGCCGCAGAAGTGGAAGTCGTCATCCGTCGGGTCGCCGATCGGCCATTTGCAGGTGCGCTCGGTCAGCTCCAGGAGCGAGAGGCGCCGGGCCATCTTCTCGATCTCGGCGAGCGTGGCGCGGGCGTTCTCCTCCTCCGGCGTCGGCAGGCCGGGGGGGCGGGGCTGGGTGGCGTCGCGCACCGCGGGCTCGCGGCGCGGCACCGTCGGGAGCGGTGCGATCTCCGCCGCGACCGGCGCCTCGTCGGGAACCGGGCCGGTCTCCTCGATCTCCGCCTCGGGTTCGGGCTCCGCCACCGCCTTCTCGGGTGCAGGCTCGTCCACCATCGCACCCTGGGGCGCGGCCGTCGGCGGGGCCGTGCGGTTCGAGAGGCCGAGCCGGTGGACCTTGCCGATCACCGCGTTGCGCGTCACGCCGCCGAGCTCCTTGGCGATCTTGCTGGCACTCATGCCCTCATTCCAGAGCTCCTTGAGCTTCTCGACACGTTCGTCGGTCCAGGTCATCCGCGTCTCCGATCGGCCATCCCACGCACGCCGCAGCCTTGCCACGCCGAACCCCGATGTACCTAAAGCGCGCCCCCCCTCCTTACAAGGCGGCCGCCCCGCGCCGGGCGCTGCGGCGCGCGACCGATGCAGAACCGCATACGCCCCGTTCCCGTCCCCCGTTCCTGCACTCGGCTCTCGCAGCCTGCCCGCGGGGGGGCACGAGAATTGACATCGGGGCGCCGGGCCTTAAAAGCTCGCGACTTCCTGCATCTCGTAATGGAAGGACCTGTCCCGTGATTTCGCCTGTCATGCCCACCTATTCCCGGGCTCCGCTCACCTTCGAGCGGGGCGAGGGGGCATGGCTGATCACGACCGATGGTGGACGGTATGTCGATTTCGGCGCCGGCATCGCGGTCAATGTACTCGGCCATGCGCATCCGAAGCTCGTCCAGGCTCTCGAAGCGCAGGCGCGACGCGTCTGGCATGTCTCGAACCTCTACGAGATCGCCGAACAGCGCCGCCTGGCCGAGGCCCTGACCGACGCGACCTTCGCGGACACGGTGTTCTTCACCAATTCCGGCGCCGAAGCGATGGAGTGCGCGATCAAGCTCGTGCGCAAGCACTTCTCCCACAAGGGCGAGGACCGCCACGAGATCGTCACCTTCGAGGGCTCGTTCCACGGCCGCACGCTGGCCACGATCTCGGCTGCCGGCAATCCGAAGCTGACGGACGGGTTCGGCCCGCTGCTGCCGGGCTTCAAGCAGCTGCCCTTCGGCGACCATGCCGCCGTGGAGGCGGCGGTCGGGCCCCGGACGGCGGCCATCGTGATCGAGCCGATCATGGGCGAGGGCGGCATCCAGCCGGTGCCGGCGGCCTGTCTCAGGGGGCTGCGCGCGCTGGCGGACAAGGTCGGCGCGCTGCTCGTTTTCGACGAGATCCAGACCGGCATGGGCCGCACCGGCAGGCTCTTCGCCCATGAGAGCGCCGGCGTGGTGCCGGATGTGATGGCCATCGCCAAGGCGATCGGCGGGGGCTTCCCGCTCGGAGCGTGCCTGGCCACCGCCGATGCGGCCGCCGGCATGGTGGCAGGCAGCCATGGCAGCACCTTTGGCGGCAACCCGCTGGCCTCTGCCGTGGGCCTCGCGGTGATGGAGGAGGTCGCGAACGAGCCTTTCCTCGCCGCCGTGCGCGCCAAGGCGGGGTATCTGCGCCAGCGCCTCGGCGAGCTGGCGGACGCCCATCCCGATCTCATCGAGACCGTGCGCGGCGAGGGCCTGATGCTGGGCATCAAGCTCCGCGAGGGGTGCGATCTCGGCGCCTTCGTCGCCGCGGCGCGCGATGCGGGCGTGCTGACGGTGCCGGCGGCGGACCGGACAATGCGCATCCTGCCGCCCCTCAACATCACGGAGGCGGATCTGGCGGAGGGCGTGCGCCGGCTCGACCATGCCGCACGGGCGGTGACCCAGGCGGCTGCATGAGGCATTTCCTCGATCTGGACCGGGTGGCGCCGGCGGAGCTGCGCGCCATCCTCGACGACGCGCGGGCGGTGAAGGCCGCCCGCGCCGGCCGGCCCCGCGGCGCGCCGGACGACACGCAGCCCCTGGCGGGCCGCGTGGTGGCGCTGGTCTTCGAGAAGCCCTCGACGCGCACGCGCATCTCCTTCGATGTGGGCATCCGCCAGATGGGCGGGCAGACGCTGGTGCTCTCGGGTGCCGAGCTGCAGCTCGGCCATGGCGAGACGGTGGCGGACACGGCGCGCGTGCTTTCGCGCTATGTGGACGCCATCATGATCCGCACCTTCGCGCACGAGACGCTGGAGGAACTGGCCGCGCATGCCACGGTGCCGGTGATCAACGGGCTGACGAACGCCTCGCATCCCTGCCAGATCATGGCCGATGTGATGACCTTCGAGGAGCATCGCGGTCCGATCGCCGGCAAGCGGATCGTGTGGTGCGGGGACGGCAACAATGTCTGCGCGAGCTGGATCCACGGGGCGGCGGCCTTCGGCTATGCGCTGGTCTTCGCGGGGCCGGAGACGCTGGATCCGGACCCGGCGGTGGTGGCCGCGGCCCGCGCGGCGGGGGCGGAGATCGAGATCCTGCGCGATGCCGGGGCGGCGGTGGCCGGGGCGGACGCGGTGGTGACCGATGCCTGGCTCTCGATGCACGACGACGTGACGGCGCGCGACCGCCGCCACAACCAGCTCCGCCCCTACCAGGTGACCGAGGCCCTGATGGCGAAGGCGCAATCCGACGCCCTCTTCCTCCACTGCCTCCCCGCCCACCGCGAGGAGGAGGTCACGTCTGCCGTGTTCGACGGACCACAGTCAGTCGTCTTCGACGAGGCGGAAAACCGGCTGCATGTGCAGAAGGGCATATTGCGCTGGACCCTCTGACACCGTGTGAGCATCATTCTCCTTGGTCTTTTTGACAAAGGAGAATTTTGCGATGGATCTGCGCGATGCGGCGAGAGATCTAGCGAAGCGGGCACGAGTTACGCGCGAGACTGCTGAAACTGAAGAAGCAACAAAGAATAGTGCGGTAATGCCCTTCATTAGGGCGCTTGGGTTTGATGTCTTTGATCTTCAGCAGGTAGTTCCGGAATTCGTCGCGGACGTCGGAACGCGGAAAGGTGAGAAGGTCGATTACGCTCTGAAAATTGAAGACAAAATCGTCATGCTCGTTGAGGCGAAGCCAATTTCGATGGATCTCGGATCTGCGCAGTACAACCAGCTGTATCGATATTTTTCAGTCACGAGTGCGCGAATTGGAATACTCACCAATGGCTGCCAGTATTGGTTTTTTTCAGACATTGATGAGCAGAATAGAATGGATAAGAGGCCGTTCTTTAAATTTGATCTTGAAAGCTTCGATGATGAAGACGTGAAGGAACTGGAAAAGTTCCATAGAGAGAGTTTCTCGATAGAGAAAATTTTAGCGACGGCGTCGACGCTAAAATACACGAGCGCTGCGGCTAATTATATTAAGAGCCAACTAGAAGATCCTGGCGATGAATTAGTGCGGATCATAGGTCGTCAGATCTACGATGGGAACTTGACGAAGGCAACCGTCGATCAGTTGAGATCACCGATCCGACTGGCGTTCCAGCAGATCATCAGGGAGAGGATACAGGAGCGCCTTGACCGTGCGTTTTCGCCATCGTCGGAGAACGAGGTCCAAGCCGTCCCTCCTTCGGTGCTGGAGCCATCCGAGATCACGACCACGGAAGAAGAATTGGGTGCATTTCACATACTCAGAGCGATTGGCTCAGAAGTCACCGACCCAAATAGGATAACACTGCGGGACGCAAAGACCTACTGCAGTATGTTCATGTATGACAACAATCGGAGACCAGTATGCCGCCTATATTTTCACTCAAGATCGAAGAGGCATGTCGGCGTTTTTGACTCCGAAAAGAAAGAAATCAAGCATGAGATTTCTGATATTGCCGAGATTTTCAAGTTTAAAGGTGAGGTACAAGCAGTCATCTCGCACTACTCCAAAGTGTAGAACGGAAAAACGCTAAGGGTAGACCTGCAGCGGCTCAGCGGGCCAGGAGGCGGCGGAGGGTGTGGCGGTCGCCTTCGACGGAGAGGGTGGCCAGGGCGTCGCGAGGGGTGAGCCAGAGGGCGGTGTGGCCGGGCTCGGAGGGCGGGCCGGCGCGGAGCGTGGCGCGGGCGAGGTACACCACCTGTGTCTTGCGCGCCCAGTAGCGGTAGTCCGGCAGCCAGGCATAGCGCTGGAAGGCGCCCACGCGGCGGATCGGGGCGATGCGCCAGCCGGTCTCCTCCAGCACCTCGCGGTGGAGCGCGGCGAGCGGGCTCTCGCCCGGGTCGAGGCCGCCGCCGGGGAGCTGGATCTCGCCCTCCTGGTCGACGCAGAGGAGCCGGCCGGCATGCGCTCCGCCATGCACCCCGCCGCCGAGGATGATGGCGTAGGCGCCGGGACGGTCGCGATAGGGGCGGCCGGGCCGCCAGGGTTCGCCGATGCGCTGCATGAGCCCGGGTTTGTCAGATTCGCGGGAGAGGCGGAAGGCGGGGTGCGGTCGCGGTGGCCGGGCCCGGGCGCGGATACGGAAACGCATGCGAAAGACGGGGGTTTTCCGGCGTCGGGCGCGGGGCTATTTGGACCGCCATGGCCGATCCGCATGCAACCCCCCCGCCCCATCCCGCGCCCGAGCATCCGGGCGATGACAGCGTGCTGCCCTTCCAGCTCGACCGCACGCAGATGCGCGGCCGGGTGGCGCGGGTGGACAATACGCTCGACCGGATCCTGACGCAGCACCGCTATCCGCCGCCGGTGGCGGCGCTGGTGGCCGAGGCGGTGGTGCTGACCGCGCTGGTGGGCCAGGCGATGAAGCTGCGCTGGCGGTTCTCGCTGCAAGTGCGCGGCGAGGGGCCGGTGCGGCTGATCGCGACGGACTACTTCGCGCCGCAGGACGAGGGGCAGCCGGCGCGGATGCGGGCCTATGCCAGCTTCGACCGCGGCGAGGTGGCGTCGCGCCGGGCGGAGCGCCCGTTCGACCTGATGGGCCAGGGCATCTTCGGGATGACCATCGATCAGGGGCCGGACATGCAGCCCTATCAGGGGATCACGCCGCTCACCGGGGGCAGCCTCGGCGCCTGTGCGGAGACCTATTTCGCGCAGTCCGAGCAGCTGGCGACGCGGTTTCACATCGAGGCGGCGGAGGCCCATGGGCCGGGGGGCACCAGCGCATGGCGCGCCGGCGGGATCATGCTGCAGCAGCTGCCGGATCAGGGGGGGCAGGTGCCGGACGCGCCCTCCGGCGAGGACGGGCTGATGACGGCGGACGACGTGGCCGCGATGGGCTCGCGCGAGGAGGATTGGAACCGCAGTTCGATCCTGATGCGCTCGGTAGAGACTTATGAGCTGATCGGGCCGCATGTGGGGGTCGAGAGCCTGCTGCGGCGGCTTTTCCACGAGGAGCGACCGCGGGTCTATCCCGCCCAGCCGGTGGCGTTCGGCTGCACCTGCTCGGCGGAGCGGGTGCGCCAGGCGCTCTCGATCTACTCGGCGCGCGATATCGAAAGCATGACGACCGAGGACGGCCGGGTCACCGCAGATTGCCAGTTCTGCGGGGCGCATTACGAGTTCGCGCCGGAGACGCTGGGCTTCGAGGCTCAGGAGCAGGGGGAGTAAGCGCGGCTCCTTTTTTCGCCCGGAGGGGCAGAGCTCGTGCTGCGGCCGCTCCCTCCCACGTCAGCTTAGATCTGGATGAACGAACATACTGTGAACATCCGTCGTCGTACTCCGTTTGGCACGAAAACCAAGTTGGTTACCCGGTCTTTACGCTGCGTTGCGCAAAATGACGTGGGTGGGAGCGGCCGCGGGGAGAGATCACTTCGGTCGGACGGTGCTCTCGTCGGCGGCGGCGATGGTGCCGGACATCGGCTCGGCCATGGCGTCGATCAGGCCGAGGGATTTGGCCAGCAGGTACTTGCCGGTGTCGCTGCCTGCAGGGAGCGGGTGGCTGCGGTTCTTCGCGTGCATGGCCGGCGAGGTGGCGTCGCGTTCGCCGCGAAAGCGCCGTCTGTTGGCGTCGATCACGGCTGATTTGTAGTCCGACAGCATGGCGCAGATTGCGGCCATTTTGACGGTGAAATGCCCCTCGGGGCGGTTGAAGGCCTGGCTCTCGAAGAAGGTGCAGTCGATCTTGAAGGCGGCGGGGAGGTCGGCGTGCTCGCCGGTGCCGGCACCGGCCTTGCCCGGAACTGCGACGGCGAGGGCGAAGAGGGTGGCCGCGATGAGGCGCGTCAGCGCTCTCTGCCCGGCTCCGGCCGGGCTGCGGCCTGCACGAACTGCGGCGGTGCTCATTCTCGATACTCCTTTGCTCAGTGTCATTGGAGTATCGGAGGCGGGGGCACCGGGGTCCGTAACGGCTGTCACACAACCGTTATGTGAGCGTCACGGAGCGCAGGGCACGGAGTACGGAGCGCGGAGTACGGTACACGGGGCGTCAGCGGGCCGGCTCAGTCCGGCTCGTTGGGGAAGCTGCCTGCGGGGCGCTCCGCATCCATCGCGGCGAGGGCGTCGATCAGCCCGATGGATTTGGCGATCAGGAAGCCGCCGGTCTCGCTGGTGCGCGGCAGCGGGCGGACACGGGTCTGGAGGCTGGGCGCGGCCGGCTCCTCGCTGCGGAAGCGGCGGCTGTTCTCCTCGATCACGGCGGATTTGTAGTCCGACAGCAGGCTGCAGATGCGCGCGATCCGCACGAGATAATGATCCTCTGGCTTGTTGAACGCCTGTCCGTGGAAAAAGCGGCAATCGAGCGTGTAGCCGGGCGGCGCTGCCTGTGGCCGGTCCTCAGCCGTCGCGACGGACCCCTGTGCAAGCATGGCGACAAGGGTGAGCGCGAGAACCGGCGCGGCTACGTTGGCAGTCATACCATCAGGCCTCCTACGAGCTTGGTTTCATGAATTCGAGAGAGACTGTCACAGTCTTCATATAAAAATGTCGCAAACAAGGCCTGAACGCACAAGCGCCTCCCTGTCTGTGCAGGGATGAAACAGCCGGGCGGGGGATGTGTGGCGGGACGGTCCCCCGTTCAGCCCGAGAGCGCCGCGAGGAAAGCGTCCACATCGGCCTCGCGCGTGGCGAAGGAGCAGACGAGGCGGATCTCGAGGCGGGCATCGTCCTGCCCATCGGGCAGGACGGGCGGGTTGGTGACGTAGTAGACCGCGCCCGCGGCCTGCAGCCGGCGGTGCTGGGCGAGCGTGATATGGGCGTAGAGGAGATTGGCCTCGCCCGGGCTCGCGATCTCGACGCCGGCGGCGCCGAGGCCCGCTGCCAGCCGGTCGCACATGGCGTTGGCATGGGCGGCGAGGCGGAGCCAGAGATCCCCCGCCAGCCAGGCCTCCATCTGCGCGGCGACGAAGCGCATCTTCGAGAAGAGGTGGCCCGCGCGCTTGCGGCGGAGCTCGAGCTCCCAGGCCTTGCCGGGATGGCGCTCGGGCTCGAAGAGGATGATGGCCTCAGCCGCGAGGGCGCCGCATTTGGTGGCGCCGAGGCAGAGGATGTCGACGCCCGCGCGCCAGCTCATCGCCGCCGGCGTGGCGTTGGTGCGCGCGAGCGCGTTGGCGAAGCGCGTGCCGTCCATATGCAGCCCGAGGCCGTGGCCGCGGGCGATGGCGCCGATCTCGGCGATGGTCTCGACGGTGTAGACCGCGCCGCGCTCGGTGGCCTGGGTGATGGAGACGGCCGAGGGCTGGGCGCTGTGCACGACGCCGGCGCCGGCATGGGCAACGGCATGGGCGAGCGCGGCGGGGTCGATCCGCGCATCCGGGCCCTCCACATGGGCGAGCTTGGCACCGCCGGTGAAGAAGACGGGCGCGTTGCACTCGTCCTCCTCCACATGCGCGATGCGGTGGCAGAAGGTTGAGCCCCAGGGCGGGCAGAGCGCGGCGAGCGCGAGGGAGTTGGCGGCCGTGCCGGTGGCGACGAGGAGCACGCGGGCCTCCGGCGCCTCGAAGATCTCGCGGATCCGCGCCTCCACCCGGGCCGAGACCGGGTCGGCGCCATAGGGCAGCGTGTAGCCGTCATTCGCGGCCGTGAGCGCGGCGAGGACTTCCGGCGCGGCACCGGAGGCGTTGTCAGACGTGAAGATCATCGCTGTTCTCTTTCGGCGCGGGGATGCGGCGCGCGCGGGCTTACTCGTCGTCGACGACGTGGTCCTGCAGCTCGTCCTCCGGCACTTCCCATTCGGGCACGGTGCGGCCTTTCATCGAGGCGCCGCTCTCATGCATCTTTTCCGGGCCGCCGGCAACGAGGGGATGCCAGTCCGGCAGCGCGCGGTTCTCGTAGCGCCGGCGATAGGCGCAGGTCTCCGGCAGCCAGGAGGCCACATCGGGCAGGGTACTCGGCGTGAGCACGACGCAGCCGCTGACGAGACGCTGGCGAATGGCGTAGAAGCCGCAGCGACAGGTGTCGGGGTCGAACAGGCGGCAGGCCACATCGGTGTAGTGGACCTTGCCGGTCTCCTCGTCCTCCAGCTTCACGACACAGCATTTGCCGCAGCCGTCGCACAGCGCCTCCCACTCGTCAGGTGCCAGCCGCTCGAGCGGCAGGGTTTCCCAGAAACGGGATCGCAACGACGGTTTCCTCCCCACAACGGGCTTTCTACGGGCCGGCCGCCTGGCTCGCCCGCTACGCATGTCCTTGGGGGGCATCTAGCAGCTCTTCCTTGGCCAGCAATGTAAGGGTGGCGAATCAATGACAGGCATTTGCGGCATCATCCGATCGGGCCGCGCGGCCAGAGCATGAGCGCGATGCGCCCGAGGCGGGTGCCGGGCGCGAAGCGGGCGAGGACGATGGCGACCGGCAGCGCGGTGAGGGTGATGACCACCAGCACCTCGGCGGTGCCGATGCTGAGGGAGACGAGGACGCCGACGACGGCGGCGGAGACCACCATGAAGCTCGCATCGATGACGTTGGAGGCGGCGATGTACTGGGCGCGCCGGGCCTCCTCCGCCTCCTTCTGCAGGGCGGCGTTGAGCGGCGTCACATAGAGGCCCGCGCAGGCGGCGAGCAGGACGAAATCGGCGAGGATCCGCCAGCCCGTGAGGTCGGAGAAGAAGGTGGCGCGGTCGACGAGTTCCGGCGGGGGCGCGAGGGGCGTGGCGGCGTAGAGCTCGATGGCGAGGACTGCGAGGCCGAGAGCGGCATAGGGGGCGACATCGAGGGCGCCGCGGTCCCGGCAGGCCCATTCTGAGAGAAGCGCGCCGATGGCCACGCCGATGGAGAAGCCCGCGAGCAGGACGGTGAGCACGCTCTCGTCCCCGCCCAGCACCTCCTTGGCATAGGCCGGCAGGAGCGACAGGAAGGTGGCCCCGAGGAACCAGAACCAGGAGATCGCCATGATCGTGCGGAAGGCCGGGCGGTTCTTCGCGACGAGGCGGATCAGCATCCAGATCGCGCGGGGGAAGACCCAGTCCACCGGCCGGCGCGTGACCGTGGCGGGGTCCACCGGTTTGGCGGAGGGCGTGTAGAGCGAGGCGATGAAGCCCGCGATGGCGACGCCCACGACGACGATGGAGACGAGGGTGACCCCCTGCTCGGTGAGGATCAGCTCGTTGCCGAGGATGGTGCCGAAGATGATGGCGAGGAAGGTGGAGCCCTGCACCAGCCCGTTGCCGCCG
>JBCBWF010000101.1:0-13634 GCA_039817245.1 Pseudomonadota bacterium
TCGAACCAGTGACCCCAGCGATGTGAACACTGTGCTCTACCAACTGAGCTAACCGCCCGCCGAGGCGTCGCTATAGGGCCAGCACGGTGTCGCGGTCAAGAGGGCTCGGGACAGGGCGTGCGCGCGGCGTTCGGCAGAGCTGCCGTCACGCAGGCCGCCCAGGAGCGACGCTCAGACTGGGCAGAGGCGCTCCATGAGCGGCGGCAGCTCGTCGAAATGAGTGGCGACCGCCTCGGGCGCGAGCGTGTGGATGGGCTCGGCCGCAAAGCCGTGGGTCATGATGATGCAGGGCACGGCGGCGGCGCGGGCGGTCTCGCGGTCCGTCGCCGTGTCGCCCAGCATCACCGAGCGGCCCGGATCGGCGCCGATGCGCCGCGCGGTCTCGCGGAAATGCTCAGGGTCGGGCTTGCGCACCGGCAGCGTGTCGGCACCGAGGATCGCGCCGAAACGCTGGCGCACGCCGAGCGCGTCCAGCAGGATCAGCGCCAGCCGCTCGGGCTTGTTGGTGCACACGCCGAGGCGCCAGTCGGCCGCCTCCAGCGCATCGAGGCAGGCCACGGCGCCGGGGAAGAGCTGCGTGCGCTCGGCGATCGCGGCCTCATAGGCATCGAGCAGGTCCGGGTAGATGCGCGCAAAGAGCGCGTCGGAGGCGGCACTCTCCGGGTCCCCGCCGGCGCGCTCGATCGAGCGGCGGATCATCGAGCGGCCGCCGCGCCCGGCATATTGGCGGTCCTCGGCCAGGATCAGCGGGGGCAGCCCGTGGGGCGCGAGCGCGATATTGGCCGCGGCGAGCAGATCCTCCGCCGTGTCCGCCAGCGTCCCGTCCAGATCGAAAATCGCGCCGCGCATGCCACCCTCCAGAACCCCTCCGCCATCCCCCGGCGGCCCCTTCCCATAGCGCCCGCAGCCGGGATCGGAAACCGTTCGTTCCGCCGCCCCGCGAGACGCGTTCTCACTGCGGCGATGGCCGGTTCAGGATAGACTGAGGGGCTGCGGCGCCGCGCCAGCGCCGCATTCGTTTGGAAAGCTCGGATCTGCGTCGCAACGCAGCCCGCAATGGACCGAGCCCGCCATCCGCCCCGCTCCAATGGATGACCGATGACCGAGGACGCCGATCCCGAGGCTGGCAGTCGCGCAGCCGGATACACCGCTCTGATCGACGCGGTCTACGCCGGCGGGCCCGAGCTGACGCGCGTGATCGTGCGCCTTCTGCAGCGCGGCGAGGACCCCAATGCCCGGACCGTCTATGGCGAGACGCCGCTCTCCGTAGCGTATCGCCAGGGACACGCCGGCGCATTGCGCCTGCTGATCGAGCACAAGGCCGAGACGGACGGCCTTCGATGGACGCGGCTTCACCTCGCAGCGGCCCTTGGCGATGTCGCCGGTATCGCGGCGTCGCTCGGCGAAGAGGATCCGCTGGCGCGGGACCGCTTCGGCAACACGCCCTATCTCGTCGCCTGCCAGCTCGACCAGCGCGAGGCGGCGAAGCGTCTGCGTGGCGCGACCCCGGCCGACGGGCATCGGTCATCGCGGGAGAGCAAGCCGGACATTGTCCTGGCCGCCGCAATGGGCCGGGTCGAGATCATCGAGTGGCTGCTGGCCGAAGGTGTCGACGTCAATGCCGCGAGCCGATATGGCGGTACAGCGCTGATCGCGGCGGTCGAGTGGGACCGGCCCGAGGCGGTGCGTCTGTTGTTGGGCGCAGGCGCCGACCTGGACGCGGCAGACAACATCTCCGCCTCCCTGCGCGACAATCCGCCCAAGCTGCCCGCGGATATCGCGGCCGACCTCACGAGCACAGTGCAGGCGGAGCTGCCGGACACCCTGCGCACGCCGGCGAACACGGCGCGGAGCAAGGCGGTCGCCGAACTGCTGATCGAGGCGGGCGCGGCGCCCGCCGAATTCGAGCACGACGTGCTGCGTGCGGTCCTCGGCGCCGATCGCGTCCCGCAGCAGGCCGTCGCGCCCGCCGAGTTCGAGCGCGCCAGGCATCCGAGGGAGGGGCGCGCCAACCCCGAGGCGGTGCAGGAGCCCTTCTGGGAGCAGATGATCCGGACGGGCGAGAGCGGCTATTCCGGCCACGAGACCTTCGGGCCGGGAAAGCGGCCCTACGACCTTCCGCCGGTCTGGTCCCACAACCGCTTCGGCATGACGACCACCCGGCTGCCGGACGGGCGCTGGGTGCAGATCGCCGGGGAGCACGAGGACCACTACGACCCGGACTTCCACATCTACAACGACGTGATCCTGCACGACGGGCGGGGTGGCCTGCGCGTCTTCCTCTACCCCCATGCGGTGTTCCCGCCGACGGACTTCCACTCGGCGACACTGGTCGGCGACCGGATCCTCCTGATCGGCAGTCTCTCCTATCCGGAGCTCCGTCGGCCGGGGGAGACGCAGGTGATGGCGCTCTCGCTCGAGGATTTCGCGATGACGCGGCTCGAGACCACCGGGGACTGCCCCGGCTGGATCCACATGCACCGCGCAGCGCGTAAGGAGAACGCAATCCATGTCTGGGGCGGCAAGGTGACGACCGAGACGGGCGATGGTTCCATGAACGGCGCCTGGTCGCTCGATCTGGACCGGCTGACCTGGCGGCGCCTCTGAGCCAGCTGAGAGGCTCCATCGTCCCGCTCACGCGGCGCTCGCCAAGCCGCCTCCCCGGAACAGAAACACTCCGTTCCAAGCCAGTAAAACATCCCTAGCAGGCGCTTAAGCGAAACACCCCGGCCCGGCACGGCCGGCCGCGACTCAACAAAGACTTCAGGCCGAAACAGTTTCTGAACGCCCGGGCCCGCCGTGGCGGCTTCCCTGCCGCCGGCCCGGCGGGTATGGGAGGCGCATGACCGAAATGGGACATATCGCCCGCCCGCTGGCCGTCGTCGTGCTCGCGGCGGGGCAGGGAAAGCGGATGCGCTCCGCCCGTCCGAAGGTGCTGCACGAGATCGCCGGCGCGCCCATGCTGGCCCATGTGCTGCGCACGGCCGCGGCGCTCGGGCCGGCGCGCATGGCCGTCGTGGTGGGGCACGGGGCGGAGGCGGTGGGCACCGCGGCCGAGGCGGTGGCACCCGGCATCGCCGTCTGCCTGCAGGCGGAGCGGCGCGGCACCGGGCATGCAGCGCGCATGGCCGCCCCGGCGCTCGAGGGCTTCGAGGGCGATCTCCTGGTCCTCTACGGCGACACGCCGCTGATCGGCGCGGAGACGCTTGCGCGGCTGCGCGCGGCCGAAGGCGCGGTCCGGGTGCTCGGCTTCGAGGCCGCCGATCCGGGCCGCTACGGCCGCCTCGTGCTGGGCGCGGACGGCACGCTCCAGCAGATCGTCGAGGCCAAGGACGCCAGCGCGGACGAGCTCGCGATCACGCTCTGCAACTCCGGCGTCATGGCCGGCGATGCGGCCACCATGCTCCGCCTCCTCGGCGATCTTCGCGACGACAATGCGCAGGGCGAGTTCTACCTCACCGATCTCGTGGGCCTCGCCCGCGCCGAGGGGCTCACGGCGGCCGCCGTGCTCTGCGACGAGGCAGAAACGCTCGGCGTGAACGATCGCGTGCAGCTCGCCGCGGCCGAGGCGGCCTTCCAGGCGCGCGCGCGGCGCGATGCCATGCTCGCCGGCGCCACGCTCACGGCGCCCGAGACCGTGTTCCTCGCCTGGGATACCGAACTCGCGGAGGATGTGACGGTCGGCCCCCATGTGGTCTTCGGCCCCGGCGTGCGGGTCGCCGAAGGGGCCGAGATCCGCGCCTTCTGCCATCTCGAGCGCGCCGCGGTCGGCCCGGGCGCCATCGTCGGGCCCTATGCGCGCCTGCGCCCGGGCGCGGAGATCGGCGCCGGCGCCCATATCGGCAACTTCGTCGAGATCAAGAACGCGGTCATCGAGCCGGGCGCCAAGGCCAACCATCTGAGCTATGTGGGCGATGCGCATGTGGGCGCGGGCAGCAATCTCGGCGCCGGCACCATCACGTGCAACTATGACGGCTTCGACAAGCACCGCACCGAGATCGGGCCGGGCGCCTTTATCGGCGTCAACACCGCGCTGATCGCCCCGGTCTCGGTGGGCGCCGACGCCTATGTGGCCACCGGCACCGTCCTCACCGGCGATGTACCGGAGGGGGCGCTGGCTATCGCCCGCACCGAACAGGTCAACAAATCGGGCGCCGCCGGGCGCCTGCGCGCGAAGCTGAAGGCAAGAAAGGCGGCAAAGACCGCAAAGGCCGCGGGCTGAACCGCGGCCAGAGGCAGTGACGGGTTAGTCAACACAGGTAGGGAGACTCCCCAAATGTGCGGCATCATTGGCGTGCTCGGCCAGATGGACGCGGCACCGCGCATCCTCGATGCGCTGCGCCGGCTCGAATATCGCGGCTACGACAGCGCGGGCATCACCACGCTTCTCAACGGGCGGGCCCAGCGGCGGCGCGCCGTCGGCAAGCTTTCGGCGCTGCGCGACGTGATGCGCGCCGAGCCGACGCCCGGCACCCTCGGCATCGGCCACACCCGCTGGGCGACGCATGGCGCGCCGACGGTCTCCAACGCGCATCCCCACGCGGCCGGCCCGGTCCATGTGGTCCATAACGGCATCATCGAGAACTTCCGCGAGCTCCGCGCCGATCTCGCCGCCGCCGGCGTCACCTGCGAGACGGAGACGGACAGCGAGGTGGTCGCCCAGCTCGTGGCCCACCGCATCCGCGGCGGCATGGACCCGGCCGAAGCGGTCGGCGATGTGCTGCCCACGCTGCGCGGCGCCTTCGCCCTCGTGTTCCTCTTCGAGAACGAGCCCGATCTGCTGGTGGCCGCGCGCATGGGCTCGCCGCTCGCCATCGGGCATGGCGAGGACGAGATGTTCGTCGGCTCCGATGCCCTCGCGCTCTCGCCCATGACCTCCGAGATCACCTATCTGGAGGAGGGCGACTGGGCCGTGCTCAACCGCAACGGCGCGCGCGTCTACGACTCGACCGGAACGGAGGTTGTGCGCGAGCGGCGCCAGGTGGCCATCGATCCGGCGCTGATCGAGAAGGGCGGCTACCGCCATTTCATGCTGAAGGAGATCCACGAGCAGCCGGGCGCCCTCGGCCTCGTGATGGCGCGCAGCATCTCCCAGTCGCATGAGCGCATGGCCTCGGCCGCCGATACGCTGGGCTGGGAGAAGATCAGCCGGCTCTTCCTGGTCGCCTGCGGCACCGCCTCGCTCGCGGGCCATGTGGGCAAGTACTGGTTCGAGCAGATCGCGGGTCTGCCCTGCGAGCTCGATATCGCCTCGGAGTTCCGCTACCGCGTGGCGCCGCTCACGGGCGGGGAGGCCGCGCTCTTCATCAGCCAGTCCGGCGAGACGGCGGATACGCTGGCCGCCATGCGCCACGCCAAGGCGCGCGGTGTGGCGACCATCGCGGCGGTCAACGTAATGGAGAGCACGATCGCACGCGAGGTGGATATCGCGCTTCCCATCATGGCCGGCCCCGAGATCGGTGTCGCCTCCACCAAGGCCTTCACCTGCATGCTCGCCACGCTCGCCGGGGCCGCCGTGCTCGCCGGCCGGCGCCGGGGCCGGCTCGACGCCGCCGCCGAGAAGGCCAAGCTCGGCGAGATGATGGAGATCCCGCGGCTCTGCACCGAGGCGCTCGGCACCGAGCGGACCGTCGCCGCCGTGGCCCAGGAGATCGCGGCGGCGCGCGACATGCTCTATGTCGGCCGCGGGCTCCTCTATCCCCTCGCGCTCGAAGGGGCGCTGAAGCTCAAGGAGATCAGCTACATCCACGCCGAGGGCTATGCCGCGGGCGAGCTGAAGCACGGCCCCATCGCGCTCGTTGACGAAAACGTGCCGGTGATCGTTCTTGCGCCCCGCGACCGGCTGTTCGAGAAAACGGTGTCAAACATGCAGGAAGTGCTGGCACGGGGCGGGCGCGTGGTGCTGATCAGCGATACGGAAGGGCTGGCCGAGGCGGGCGACGGGGTCTGGCGCACGGTCGAGATGCCGCGCTGCCCGGAATGGCTGACGCCGCTGCTCTATGCCCTGCCCGTGCAGCTCCTCGCCTATCACACGGCCCTCGCGAAGGGGACCGATGTGGACCAGCCGCGGAATCTCGCAAAATCCGTCACGGTGGAGTAGACTATGGTTTATCGGGACCTGGGGGGGAAATCACCGATGAGACGCTTAGCGATTGTCGCTGCCTGCCTGCTCGGGCTCGCAGCCTGTGCGGAGAAGCCGGAGAAGGTGGCCGAGGCGCCGCCGAAGGCACCGGATCTCACGCGGTCGGACTGCTACACGGTCGAACTCTTCGACGAGCTGGACAGCAAGCAGCCCGGCTCGGATGTTCCCGCGGACTACGCCGCCTTCTACGGCGAATGGCGCAACGGCGCGTGGGACGGCAAATGGTGCCACGACCTCATCATCTTCGAGGTTGCGGCGGATGGGGCCGTGCAGCTGATGGACATGCACGCGCCCTACGAGCCGTGGAACCAGCCGGCCTCCGCCTTCCGCCGCTCGGGGCGGATCACGGAGGATGGCGAGCTGCGCTTCGCCCATGGCCAGACGCAGCGGAGCTACCGCATCGTGAACGGACGGCTGATGGCCAAGCGGACCTCCGGTCTTGCCGGGGAATATGTGGCCCAGCTCAAGCGGCCCTGGGATGTGCCGTTGCCGGTGCCGCGCCCGGCCACGCTGGGTGCCGCGACGGCCGGCGCGCCTGCGAGCGCGACCGCGGGCTGAACCGCACGGGCGGCTGGCCGGGCGGAGAGACGGGGGCCGGCCGGCCCCCGGGCTGAGGCTCAGCGAAGCGTGACCCAGATCTCGTTGCGGCGAAGCCAGGGGATAGTCCAGGGCGGGTTGTAGCCGGCCCACTGCCAATCGCCCTGATGCGCGATGCCCTTGGAGGAGAGCCAGCCCTCCAGCGCAGTGCGGTTCTCTGCGAGATTGCTGTCGCTCAGAAAGCCCGAGAAGCGCGCGACGGCGAGGCGGCGCTCGGGCAGCGTCGCAATCTCCACCGACGGATCGGTGGGCCGCGGCGCGGTCTCCGCGGTGACCCCCTCGGGCAGCACGAAGGCGATCTGCCAGCCCGCCGCGGCATCGGCCGGGGTGCCGATGACCGGCGCGGTCATGGCGATCTCGGCGCCGGCCGCATCCGGATCCGGGGTCTCCGCCCCGCCGCGCACCGGCGTGCCGATCACCGGCGCGGTCATCGCGATCTCCGCGCCTTCGGTGGTCTCAGCGCCCTGCGAGGCGATGACGGGCGCGGTCATCTCGATCTCGCGCGCGCCGCCGTTCTCGCCGGTGATGTAGTCGAAGAGCCGCATGAACCCCTCGCTCGTGGCCGCATCGCGGTCGCCGGGCGCGGTGGTGCGGGCGACGACGAGGCCCGGATAGGCGCGGATCTCGAAGGCGCCCTCCTGGCGCTCCATGGTGTAGGCCGGCTCCTCCGCCGCCTTGCCGCCGAAGACCGAGCAGCCCGCGGCCGTGACGGCAACGACGGCGAGAAGGGCGGATCGGGCGAGTGCAGACATCGATGCCTCCATGACTGATCGACGTGTGGGAAAATAGTCCGCAAATCTGCGCTGACATCCCTTGACCTGCGCCACACGGGACCGTTCGCGGAAGAACCTGGCGGAATCGCCGCGCTCCGCGCGCCGATGCATCCCGCGCTCTCCTCACCCCTGCGGGGTTCGTCGAGCCGTGGGCCCGGCCGCGCCGGCAGGCCCTGCTCGCGACCCCGGCGTCCGCCTACACCCTAGGCGGGGCGGTCGCGGAGGAGCCGGCGCATGATCTTGCCGGTCGCCGTGGTCGGCATCGCGTCGATGAAGGCGATCTCGCGCGGGGCGACATGCGGGCTCACGCGGCGGCGGACGAGGGTTGTCAGTTCCTCGGCCAGCGCCTCGCTGCCTTCGCGGCCGGGCTGCAGGGTCACGAAGGCTTTCACGATCTCGGTGCGTACCGGATCCGGCACGCCGATCACGGCGGCCAGCGCCACCGCATCGTGCCCGGCGAGGCAGTTCTCGATCTCCGTCGGCCCGATCCGGTAGCCGGCCGAGGTGATGACATCGTCCGCCCGGGCGGCGAAGCGGACATAGCCGTCGCCATCCATCACGCCTTCGTCGCCGGTCAGCATCCAGTCGCCGCGGAACTTGGCGGCCGTCTTCTCCGGCAGGTTCCAGTATTCGAGGAACATCGCCGCATCGCCGCGGCGCACGGCGATCTCGCCGGTCTCGCCGGCGGCCAGCGGTTCCGTGCCCTCGCCGAGCACCGCGACCTCCGAGCCGGGGAAGGCGCGGCCCATGGCACCGGGGCGGATCGGGGCTGCGTCCTCGCAGTTGCCGAGCACGAGGTTGCATTCGGTCTGGCCGTAGAACTCGTGGATGGTGAGCCCGAGCGCGCCCCGCCCCCAGTCCAGCGTCTCGGCGCCGAGGCTCTCGCCCCCCGAGCCGACCGAGCGCAGCGCGATGCCGAACCGGGCGAGATCGGGCACCGTGCGCATCATGCGCAGCGCGGTCGGCGGGATGAAGCTGTTCCGCACCCCCAGGCGGGCGATGAGGTCGAAGGCGCGCTCGGGGTCGAACTTCTCCATCCGGTGCGCGACCAGCGGCACGCCGAAGCGCAGCGCCGGCAGCGCCATGTTGCAGAGCCCGCCGATCCAGGCCCAGTCCGCCGGCGTCCAGGCGAGATCCCCGGGCCGGGGGAAGAAGCCATGGGTGAGCTGCACGCCGGGGACATGGCCGAGCAGCACCCGGTGCGCATGCAGCGCCCCCTTCGCCGGCCCGGTGGTGCCGGAGGTGTAGGAGATGAAGGCCGGGTCCTCGGCGGTGGTCTCCGCCACGCGCCGCCCGTCCTGCGCCTTGCCGAGCTCCTGCCAGAACCCCCAGGCCCCGTCCCCCGGCCGATCGACCGAGAACACGGTCTCAAGCGCGGGCAGCCGGTCGCGGATCGCGGCGACCTTGGCGAGATTGGCATCGTCCGTCACCAGCGCCTTCACGCCCGCATCGCCGAGCCTGTGCACCAGCGCGTCCTCGCCGAAGAGCGTGAAGACCGGCACCACGACGGCGCCGAGCATGTAGGCCGCCACATGGGCGATGATGGTCTCGGGCATCTGGGGCAGCAGGATGCCGACCCGTTCGCCGCGGGCCACCCCGTGCCCCTCCAGCGCATTGGCGAAGCGGCAGGCGGCGCGGGAGAGCTGGATGAAGCTGTAGTCCCGCCGCTCGCCATCCGGGCGGAGATAGATCAGCGCCCGGCGGTCCGGATCGGTCCGCGCCCAGCGCTCGCACACATCCCAGGCGATGTTGTAGCGGGCGGGAATGTCCCAGCGGTGGCGCGCGCGGATCGCCGCCCAGTCCCCGCCTTCCGTCACGTCGACCATCGTCGCCTTCCCGTCCCGAAGTTCCCGGGCGGACGCTATGTCATGCCCGCGCGCGCCGCAATCGGGCGGGCGCTGGCGCCGTGTCAGCCCGGCTTGGTCTCGGCGAAATCCGGCAGCGCCATGGCCCGCTCCACCAGCGCGGCAAGGCGCGGATAGCCGGGCTCCGTGAGCCAGGGATTGGTGAGCGCGCAGAACTGCCAGGCCGCGACCACGGCGATGTCCGAACCGTCCGGCGCGGCGCCGCCGTGAAAGCCGGTCTCGGGCGCCGCGGCCTCCATGGTGGCAAGGCCGCCCTGGATCTGGCCCTTCAGCCGCTCCTGCCAGGCGGGCCACTGGTGCTCTTCGGGCCGCCGGTTCTTCTCGTAGACCATCGCCACCATCTTCTCGGTGGTGGAATGGGCGGTGGCGATGCGCTGCATGCAGTCCCGCCGCGCGGTACCGGAAGCGGGGATGAGCCGCTTGCCCTCCGGCGCGGTCTCCTCCAGCCAGTCGCAGATCGCGAAGCTCTCCGTCAGCGCCGTGCCGTCCTCCAGCACCAGCGTCGGCACGCGACCCACGGGGTTCACGGCGCGGATCGCCTCCGCATCCGCCGGCTCGGTCGCGGCGAGGGGGCGCTGCTCCACGGCTCGGCCCTGCATGCGGCACCAGATGAGCACGCGGCGCGTGAAGGGAGAGAGGTTGCGACCATAGAGGATCATGGCAGGTCTCCTGCTGGCGGGGGCGGGGCGCCTTCATGGCACAGCTTCGCCGCGGCGGAAACTGCCGCCTGCGCGGTGCCTCCCCTCAGCTTGCCGGAGCCCCGCCGCGCCACCGCGAGATCGCGGAAACGTGACCGCCCGGCCGCGACAGCCGCGACCGGATGCGCCCTCGGTTGCAGGGGCCGGACCGCGTCGCTAGGTTGCGAACAGCCATCGCGAGGAGACGCCGTGACTGACCTGCGACCCGCCACGCCCGAGACCGCGCCCGCCGGGACCCCGCCGCTGATCGATCCCTTCGCCCGCGCGATCAACTATCTGCGCGTCTCGGTGACCGACCGCTGCGACTTCCGCTGCGTCTACTGCATGGCCGAGCACATGACCTTCCTGCCCAAGCGCGAGCTGCTGACGCTGGAGGAGCTCGACCGGCTCTGCACGGCCTTTGTCGGCCTCGGCGTCTCCAAGCTGCGCATCACCGGGGGCGAGCCGCTGGTGCGCAAGAACATCCTCTGGTTCTTCGAGCGCATGGGCCGCCATCTCGAGAGCGGCGCACTGCGCGAGCTGACGCTCACCACCAACGGCTCCCAGCTCGCCCGCTTCGCCAAGCCGCTGGCCGAGGTCGGCGTCAAGCGCGTCAACGTCTCGCTCGACACGCTGGACGAGGCGAAGTTCAAGGCGATCACCCGCTGGGGCCGCCTCGCGGATGTGCTCCACGGCGTCGACGCCGCCCTCGAGGCGGGCCTGCGCGTCAAGATCAACACCGTCGCACTGAAGGGCTTCAACGAGGAGGAGCTCTTTACGCTCACCGAATGGTGCGCCGATCGCGGTCTCGATCTCACCTTCATCGAGGTCATGCCCATGGGCGATCTCGGCAACGAGGACCGGCTCGAACAGTACTGGTCGCTGAAGGATCTCCGCGCCGAGCTTGCGACGCGCTACGCCCTCACCGATACCGACGAGCGCAGCGGCGGGCCCGCGCGCTATGTCCGCCTCGACGAGACCGGCCAGCGCATCGGCTTCATCACGCCGCTTACCCACAACTTCTGCGAGAGCTGCAACCGCGTGCGCCTCACCTGTACCGGCCAGCTCTATATGTGCCTCGGCCAGGACGACGACGCGGATCTGCGCAAGGTGCTCCGCAGCACCGAGGACGACAGCGCGCTCGAGACCGCGATCCGCGAGGCCATCTCGCGCAAGCCCAAGGGTCACGACTTCGACTATTCGCGCCAGCGGGTCGACGGCCAGGTCGCGCGCCATATGAGCCTCACCGGCGGATGAGCGCGCCCGCCCCCGCGCCGGCCGCCGAAGGGCGGGACGCGCGGGGCGACAGCGGGGAGAGCGGGGCGAGGGCCACGCTCCTCGCCGTTCTGCTCGGCGCTGCGGCGGGCCTCGCCTGCTTCGCGCTCTTCTCCGCGCCGGCCCAGATCTTCGATCCCACGGTCGCCTCGGCGCCCCCGGGCGACATCGCCCAGAGCCTCTCCGGCGCCATCGCCTTTCTGCGCGACGACTGGCGCTTTCCCATCCTCGAGGCCCAGGGCCTCGCGGAGGGCCGCGCCGTCAATGTCGCCTTCACGGACTCGATCCCCCTCTACCTCATCCCCTGGAAGCTCGCGGGCCTGGGGCCGGACACCGCGGAACGCCTCTTTCTGCCGGTCTTCTTCCTCCTCACCTTCCTGCTTCAGGGCGTTTGCGGCGCGCTGTCGCTGCGGATCCTCGGCGTCCGGGGCGCGCTGGCGCTGGCGGCGGGCGCCACGCTCTTCGCGAGCTTTCCGGTCTTTCTCCACCGCATCTCGCGCGGACATCTGGCGCTCAGCGGTCACTGGATCGTGGTGCTCGCGCTCGCCCTGGCGCTCCTGCCCTTCCCGCAGGCGCGCCGTGCTGCGGCCATGCGGTTCCTCGCCTGGGCGGCACTCCTGGCCGCCGCCCTCCTCGTACACCCCTATCTTTTCGCCATGGCCGGCGGGCTCTTCGGCCTCGCGCTCGCCATCGAAGCCCTGCGCCGCGGCCGCCCCGGCCTGCCGGCGCTCGCTGCGGGGGCGGCCGGCGTGTTGGGCACGATCCTCGCGCTGATGGTCGCGGCCGGCCATCTCGGTGCGGGGGGACAGGGCACCGGTGGCTACGGCTTCTTCAACGTCAACCTCGCGGCCTTCTTCATGCCGCTCGGCCATTCCGCCTTCCTGCCGCAGGGCGCGCCCTTCCCGCATGGTCAGGGGGAGGGCTTCGCCTATCTGCCGCTCGCGCTCTGGGCCCTGATCCTGGCGGCCGCGGTTCTCACGCTCCGCGCCGGGCGCGCCGCCCCGCTCGCGCGCATGAGCGTGCTCGGCGAGCCGCGGGCGCGGCTCCTCGGCGCGCTCGCCCTCGGCGCCGTGCTGCTCTTCGCCTCGGCCGGCGAGTTCTGGTGGGCGGAGACCGAGCTTCTCAGCCTCCCGCTCCGCCCGGTCGTGGGCGATATCGGCGATGCGCTCCGCTCCAGCGGCCGCTTCGTCTGGATCGCGGTCTACGCCGCCCTGCTGCTCGCGGTCGCCGCCGTGGCCCTCGGCCTGCCGCGCCGCTGGTCGGGCCCCGCGCTCGCGCTCGCAGCCGGCCTCTCGGTCGCGGAGATGCGCCCCATGGCCGAGATCGTCCCCCTCGGCCGCGGCTATGACTCCGGCGACGACACCCTGGCGACGCTCATGCGCGCGGCCGACCGGGTGTCCATCCATCCCCGCTTTCCCTGCGGCGACCGGGTGGGCAACTCGGTGGATGCGGAGCTCCAGCTCCTTGCCGCCCGGGCCGCCATACCGGTCGCCAACTCGTTCTACAGCGGCCGTTCGGGCGCCGACTGCGCCCTGCCCGAGGCGCAGGCCATGCCGGGCAGGCCGCCGGCCGGCACCCTGGCCGTGGTGGTGACCGAGCCGAGCGCGCCGCAGATGCTGGCGGGCGCGGTACCGCCGGAGCATTGCCGCACGCGGCAGGCGATGACCTTCTGCCTCGCCGACTGGCCGGCACGGGGCGCGCTGCTCCCGCGCTTCGGCGCGCTTGCCGCCCCGCTCGCCGTGGGCGCGGCCGAGATGGCGATGAGCCGCGGCGGCGCGGGCGCGGCCTTCCTGCACGAAGGCTTCTCGGCTGCGGAGGACTGGGGTGTGTGGAGCGAAGGCCCCCGCTCCAGCCTGCTGATCCCGGTCGCCCGGCCGGCACCGCGCCGCGTGCAGCTCCTCGCCGAGGCCTATCTGCCCGAGAGCCGTCCCGTCACGGCCGCGCAGATCCGCCTCGAGGCCCGCACCGGCACAGAGAGGCCCTGGGCCGAGCAGGACCGCGCGGAGATCGTGTTCGAGCGCGGCCATGGCCGGCGCCGTATCCTGCTCGCCAACGGGATGGAGGGCGCGGCGATGCTGCGTGTGACGCTGATGCCGGAGGCGCCGGCAAGCCCGGCAAGCCTCGGCGAGGGGGGCGACCCGCGCCCGCTCGGCCTTGCCCTCTTCGCGTTGACGCTCGAGCCCTGAGGCCGGCGCCCCTCCGCCCCGCCCGGGGCCGCACCGGGGCGCGCGGGGGGGGGGGGGGGGCGGGGCCCCGGTCGGCGCCCCGCGGGGCGGCAGAGGGGCGACCGGAGCGCCCAGGCGCA
>JBCBWF010000623.1:0-2073 GCA_039817245.1 Pseudomonadota bacterium
CCAGCCCTCCCATTCCTCGGCGTGGTCGGCGAGCCATTGCTCGGCGGCGTCCTCCTCGTCCTCGCCCCCCAGCAGGACGGCGGACATGAGCGCGCTCACCATCTCGAGCGAGAAGCCGAGATTGACGAAGAAGCGGTTGAGGTTCGGGCAGTCGGCCGCGAGGCCGACGCGGGCATTGGTGTAGATGCTCGCGCCGCCGAAATCGGGGCCGAACCAGTCGTCGCCGCCGGAGAGATAGGTCATCTCCAGCTCGGCGTTCATCGGATGCGGCTCCCAGCCGAGAAAGACCGCGGGCTGGCCGGCCTCGGTGGCGGCGCGGACGGCCTCGACCATCCCCTCCTCCGAGCTCTCGGCGATCTGGAAGCCGCCGAGGCCGAAGGCGCCGGTCTCGATCATCTGGCGGATCAGGCGGTTGCCGTCGCTCTCCGGCTGGATCGCGTAGATCCTGCCGCCGAGGGCGGCCGCCTGGGGCGCGATATCGGCGAAATCGGCGATGCCGAGGGCGGCGGCCGGCGCGTTGGCCGCGAGCGTGTATTTGGCACCCCGCAGGTTCGCGCGCAGCGTGACCACCGTGCCCTCCGCGCGGTAGGGGGCGAGATCGGCATCCATCGCCGGCATCCAGTTGCCGAGGAAGACATCCGCCTCCCCCGCATGGAGCGCGGCATAGGTCTCGGGCACGCCGAGGACGTCGATATCGACCTTGTAGCCGAGCGTGACCAGCATGACCTTCGAGACGGCGGTGGTGATCGTGGTCTCCGTCCAGCCCACATTGGCGAAGGTCACGCGCTCGCAGGCCGCCGCGGCGGGACCGGCGAGCAGGCTCGCTGTGGCGAGACTCGCGACGAAGCGAAGTGTCGGATGCATGGATTTCCCCTCATCTGCATGCTGCCGAACGCGTTCGTGGTTAAGCGAACCACCCCGCCCGGGACAAGGCAAGATCGGATTGCGCTCGCGCCGCGCCGCGCCTAGCGTCGCGCGCGGGTCATGCGCCGGCCGGCGGGGCCCGATTTCGCAGTTGCAGCGCAAGGGAGACGCCGCCGATGCTCACCATATGGGGCCGCACCACATCCTCGAATGTCCAGCTCGTGATGTGGGCGGTGGGCGAGCTCGGCCTCGCGCATGAGCGGATCGATGCGGGCCATGTCTATGGCGGGCTCGACACCGAGGACTACGGCGCGATGAACCCCAACCGGCTGGTGCCGACCCTGCGCGACCGGGACGGGCCGGCGATCTGGGAGTCCGCCGCCTGTCTGCGCTACCTGGCGGCGCGCTACGGCGACGCGGCGTTCTGGCCCGCGGATCCCGCAGCGCGCGCGGTGCTGGACATGTGGGCGGAGTGGATGAAGACGAGCTTCGCGCCGGTGCTCGCCACCAAGGTGTTCTGGCAGATGGTGCGCACCCCGCCGGAGAAGCGCGACCCGGGCACGATCCTCTCCGGCGTGGCCGCGCTGAAGCCGCTCGCCCAGCGGCTCGATGCGCGGATCGGCGACGGCCCCTGGCTCGGCGGCGCGGAGCTCAGCTTCGCCGATGTGATGGTGGGCCACCTGCTCTATCGCTACTACAGCCTCGATTTCGACCGCGCCGAGACGCCGGCGCTCGACGCCTATTACGCGCGGCTGAAGGCGCGCCCCGCCTATGCCGAGCATGTGATGGTGTCTTACGAGCCGCTGCGCGCGCGCTGAGCCCGACCCGCGGGAGGAGGAGCGCCATGGAGGCGGATTACGTGATCGTGGGCGCGGGCTCGGCGGGCTCTGCCATGGCCTACCGGCTGTCGGAGGCCGGCGCCTCGGTGCTGGTGCTCGAGCATGGCGGCACCGACTGGGGCCCGCTGATCCAGATGCCGGGCGCGCTCAGCTATCCGATGAACATGGCGCGCTACGACTGGGGGTATCGCTCGGAGCCCGAGCCCAATCTCGGCGGGCGCAGGCTGGCCTGTCCGCGCGGCAAGGTGATCGGCGGCTCCTCCTCGATCAACGGGATGGTCTATGTGCGCGGGCATGCCTGCGATTTCGACCACTGGGAGGAGAGCGGGGCGGCCGGCTGGGGCTATGCGGATGTGCTGCCCTATTACCG
>JBCBWF010000102.1:0-13576 GCA_039817245.1 Pseudomonadota bacterium
CACAATGACGTGGGTGGGTGCGGCCGGAGGCGGGGTTTCTCCATCCCTACCGCGCCAGGGACGGCCCCGCGCCGGGACCGCCCGAGCCCACCATGGGACCAGCAGAGTGCCGCCCTCAAGCGACCCTCAGGCCGCCAGCGCGTCCACCTGCGCCGCGGCCGCGGCCAGCGCCGCTTCGCCCACCACCATCTGCCGGCCCACCGGCACGATCTCCACGTCGCGGATCCCGATGAACCCCAGCGCATGGCGCAGCCACGCGGTGGCGAAATCGATCGGACCGTCCACCTCCGTGCCGCCCGAAGCGACGATCACGATGGCCCGCTTGCCCTCGAGCAGCCCCACCGGCCCGGTCTCGGTGTAGCGGAACGTCACCCGCGCCCGCGCCACCAGGTCGAACCACGCCTTGAAGGCTGCCGGCACCCCGAAATTGTAGATCGGCAGCCCGATCACCAGCGTATCCGCCGCCTTGAGCTCCGCAATCAGGCTGTCCGACAGCGCCAGCGCGTCGCGCTGCTCCCCGGTCCGCGCCTCAGGATCCGCGAAGTTCGCACCGATCCAACGCTCGGTCACGAAAGGCAGCGGCTCGGCGAGGTCGCGCACCGCCACCGACGCGCCGCCCTCCGCGGCCTCGAGCCGCGCGATCACCCGGTCCGTCAGCCCGCGCGTCACGCTGCCGGACTGACGCATACTTGCGTCGATGCGAAGAATTGAACGCGTCTTTTCCATGGACTTGATCCTCCGTTGGAACGAGCGAGGTTGCGCTCCGTTGGGGGGTATGTGCTTGTTGCATTGCCGATGAAAACCCGCATATGTGTGACGGGAGAATTGCGCATGGGTGAATAATCATGGACCGATTTGAGGATATGCGGTGTTTCATCCAGGTGGTCGACCACGGCAGCGTCACCCGCGCCGCGGAGACGCTCTCCATCGCGCCCTCCGCCGTCAGCCGCCGCATCAAGGAGCTCGAGGGCCGGCTCGGCGTCCAGCTTCTCGCGCGCACCACCCGGCGCATGTCGCTCACCGAGGCGGGCCAGACCTTCTACGACCGCTCCGTGCGCATCCTCGCGGATGTGGAGGAGGCCGAGGGCGAGGTCTCCGACGCATCGCGCGCCCTCTCGGGCATCCTGCGCGTTGCCGCACCGCTCGACTACGGCACGCAGCATCTCGCACCGCTGCTCAACGAATTCGCCGCCGACCACCCCGCGCTCACCGTCGATCTCGACCTCTCCGACCGGATGGCCGATCTCGTGGGCGAGGGCTTCGATCTGGCGCTGCGCATCGGGGCGCTGCGCGACAGCACCCTCATCGCCCGCCGCCTCACCCAGATGGGCATGCAGGTGGTCGCCTCGCCTGATTTCATCGTCCGCTTCGGCCAGCCAGCCACGCCGGAGGACATGGCGGACTGGCCCGGCCTCGTCTATTCCGGCTCCGAGCGCGCCGATATCTGGCGCTTCACCCGGCCGAACGGCACCGAGGGCTCGCTGCAGATGCAGGTGCGAATGCGCGCCAACAACGGCTCGGTGCTGGCGGAGGCGGCGCGCATGGGCCTCGGCGTCGCGCTGCAGCCGGATTTCGTGGTGCGCCGCGCCCTCGACGAGGGCGGGCTGGTCTCGCTCCTCGAGGATCACCGCTGGCCGGATCTCTCGCTCTACGCGGTCTACCCGCAAACCCGCCATCTCTCCGGCAAGGCCCGCGCGCTCATCGACTTCCTGAGCAAACGCCTCAGCGGCGCGCCGGCCCTCGACGGCTCCCGCTCGGCGGGATGACCCCCGGCGGCGTGCCCGCCCGAGCTCCTGTCTGAGCCTGGGCTCCCGTCTGCCCGCCCTCGGGCAGCACCAGCGAGAGCGGCCCCTCCGCCTCCTGCCGCGCCTCGGTCAGCTGCGACACGGCCGAGGCGATCCAGGGCGCCGCGAAGCTCAGAAGCTCGTCGAGCGGGAAGAGCCGCGCATCCGCCAGGCCCAGCGTGCCCCGCTGCACCAGCCCGCGATCCTCGAAGGCCGCCCCCACCCGGTCGAACAGCCCGTCGCGGTCCTTCGACACGTCGCGCGCATGGATCCAGCGCGGCGGCGTCTGCGACACGTCCTTGAAGCGCGTCACGCTCAGCCGGCGATAGCGCGCGATGGTCTCCGCGGTGTGCAGCGCCGTGCAGTCCGCCCAGCCGGCGCCGGCCAGCAGCACCTTCGCCCCGCCGCGCTCGTTCAGCCGGCCCATCGGCCCGTCCGGCCCGAAGGCCCAGTCCCGCGGGTGATGGTTCACCAGCCCCGCCGCCTCCGGCCCGTAAGCCGCGATCGAGCAGATCGGATGGCGGCTGCGCAACACCCCGGGCCAGTTGCGGAACGCCTCCGCCAGCGTGCCCGCCGCGCGCGCATCGGAGCGCTCGGGGTCGAAGCCCGGCACCTGCGCCTCCAGCGCCGCGCGCGCCGCGCTGTCCAGCTCGCTCGCGATCTCCGGCAGCAGCGCATCGCGTGAGGGCGCCGGCATCACGATCAGCCCGCGCTTGCCGATCACCGAGACCATCGCCTCGATCAGCGCGCGGGCACCGCCGATCACCTCGCCCATGGGCTCCAGACGCGCATGCACCAGCACGGCGTCGCCCGAGGTGATCCCCAGCCGGCGGAGCGACGCTTCGAGGTCGTAGCGGCCGATCGGGCCCCGCCCCTCAGTCATCGCAGCCTCCCATCGCCCCTGAACCACGGCAGGCGACGCCCCGGCCCGACCGGCCGGAAACGCTTGCACGCATCGTCATTCTGCCGGTTTCCCGGCGTTTTCGGCACTGCTGCATCTCGTCTCCCAGGCATGCTGCGGGCAACTGTTGCCCGCCCGCACGCGTGCGCGCCATTTGCGCCTCAGTTGGTCGCGTCTTCCGCGGCGGTCTCGTCGGTGGTGGCAAGCTCCGGCCCGGCGGCAGCGCCCCCGGCGGCCCCGTCGAACCAGTCCAGCACCAGATTCATGACCGCCGCGGTGGTGCGGTTGCGGCTGTCATGGGCCACCAGGCCGATCTCCGCGCCATCTGCACAGTCCGTCCAGCGCACGCCCTGAAAACCCGCCGGCAGGCCAGCCTCGATCGGCGCGGTGCCCCCGCAGCCCGCCGCCTCG
Organism: Pseudomonadota bacterium; assembly: GCA_039817245.1. Classification (GTDB taxonomy): domain Bacteria; phylum Pseudomonadota; class Alphaproteobacteria; order Rhodobacterales; family Rhodobacteraceae; genus Thermohalobaculum. Next base: position 3,097 of record JBCBWF010000102.1, read on the forward strand.
GCCAGAAGCTGCATATGCCCCTGCACCGGCATCATCGCGGCCGCCCCGTCGACCTCCGGCGTGCGCGCCTCCTTCAGCGGCCAGCCGCCCTGTACCGGCGCATGGAGATGAATCAGCCGCACCGGCGCGGCACAGGCCTCCGGCAGCGCGGCGAAGAAGCCGCCATTGCGCGGCGCATAGGCCCCCGCGGTCTCGGGAGAAAGGCAGGCGATCTCCAGCGCCAGCGCAGCGCCGAGGCCGTAGCCGGTCACCACCACGCGCGCGCGGTCGATCCCGAACGCGGCCTCCGCATCGTTCAGCACCTGCTCGAGAAAGCTGATCTCGTCGCGCCCCGCGGTCGCGGTGCCGCGCAGATACCAGCCCGGCGCCTCGCTGCCATCGGCGAAGCGCTTCGGCGCCCCGTCCGGCGCGATCACCGCATAGCCGCGCGCCTGCAGCACCTCGCGATAGACGGGCTCCTCCAGCAGGCTCGCCCCGGTCTGCCCGCTCGAATGCAGCGCCAGCACCACCGGGAAGGGCCCCGCGCCCTCGGGCAGCAGCACATGGTAGCGCCCGCCCGGCACCGCGCAGCCGCCGCCCGGCGGCAGCGCGCAGCCCTGCGCGCCCGCCTCGGCCTCAGCCTCCGCCACAACCCCGGCCTCAGCCTCCTGCGCCCCCGCAGGCGCCGCACAAACGAAAGCGGCCGCCGCGGCCACCAGGCCCCCGGCGACCCCGTGACGAAGCCAGCGCGTGTCGATCTCAGGCATGATGTCAGGTCTCCCGCTGGTGACGGGTCCGACGCCTGGCATCATGCGTGCATGCGGAGCCTCAGCCGGGGCCCCGGCCGGCGCCTCAGCGCCCGGCGCCTGCCCGGACATAGCTGCCCGGCGCGGGTTCGAGGCGGCCGAGCACGGCCCCCGGCTCGCGGGCCGGCACCATGCCGCCGCCATGCTTGCCGAGCCAGTTGTCCCAGTCACCCCACCAGGACCCCGGGGTCTCGTCCGTGCCGTCACGCCATTCCTCCAGCGTCTTTCCCTTCATACCGGACTTGGTCCAGTACTGGTACTTGCCTGCGGCCGGCGGGTTCACCACGCCTGCGATATGGCCGGACCCGGTGAGCACGAACCGTTGGCTCCGCCCGCCCAGCAATTTCGCGCCCCTATACGCGCTGGCCGCGGGAGCAATGTGGTCCTCGACTGTGGCGACATGATAGCAGGGAAGTGTCACGGACTTGAGATCCAACGCCTTTCCGTCGATCGTCATCTCCCCGGCAGCCAGCTTGTTCTTGTTGTAGAAGGTGTCCAGATAGAATACATGCACGCGCCCGGGCATCGAAGTACTGTCCGAATTCCAGTACAGCAGGTCGAATGGGAAGTTACCCTTGCCCAGCAGATAGTTGTTCACCACAAAGCTCCAGATCAGATCGGTGGAGCGCAGGCAGTTGAACGCGTTGAACATGTTTTCCGCAGAGAGGAAGCCGTGCTCCTCCACCACCGAGGCGACATGGCTCACCACCTCGTCGTCCACGAAGGCCTGCAGCTCGCCCGCATCGGTGAAATCGAGCTGGGCGGTGAAGAAGGTGGCCGAGGCGATGCGCTTGTCGTCCGTCGCCGCCATATAGGCCAGCGTCGTGCCCAGCATGGTGCCGCCGATGCAGTAGCCGGTGATGTTGAGCTTGTCGGCGCCGCTCTCCTCCAGCGTCTTCTCCACCGCGGTGAGCACGCCCTTCTTCATGTAGCTTTCCCAGGTCTCGTCCTTCTGGCGCTCCGTCGGGTTCACCCAGGAGACCACGAAGACCGTATGGCCCTGGCCCACCAGCCAGCGGATCATCGACTTCTTGGCGTTGAGATCGAGGATGTAGAACTTGTTGATCCAGGGCGGCACGATCAGCAGCGGGCGCTTGTGCACCGTCTCGGTCGCCGGCGCATACTGCACGAGCTGCATGATCTCGTTCTGGAAGACCACCGAGCCCGGGGTCGTCGCCATGTTCTCGCCCACGCGGAAGGCGTCCGGATCGGTCTGCTGGATGCGCAGCACCCCCTCGCCGCGCTCGATGTCGCGCACCATGTGCTCGAGCCCGCGGATCAGGTTGTCGCCCTTCTCCTCTATCGTGGTCTTCAGCACCTCGGGGTTCAGCGCGGGGTAGTTGGAGGGCGCGTGCGCCTCGATGAAGTTGCGCAGCACCAGGTCGAGCTTGCGCTGGTCCTGGCGCGAGAGGTTGTCCGCGTCCTTCACCCGCTCCATCAGCCAGTCCGCCGTCAGCAGGTAGGACTGCTTCATGTAGTCCAGGAACGGGTTCTTCTCCCAGGCCTCGTCCTTGAAGCGCCGGTCGCCGCGCTTGGGCGTCGCGGCGGGGGCGGTGTCCGCCGCGCCCATCGAGCGCTGCCACATCCGCATCCAGAGATCGGCCTGCCCGGCCCAGTAGGACATCCCCGCCTCGGCGATCTTCTGGGGATGGTCGAGATAGTCGTAGAAGAAGCGCGCGAAGGCCGGCGCCGCGTTCAGCGGGTCTGGGCGCAGCGTCGTCATGTCGTCGATCACGCGGTCGAGCGAGGCCGCCCAGGCGCCCTGGCTGCGCGTCGTCAGCGCCTGCATCCGCTCGGCGAAGCTCGGGCCCTCCGCAGGGGTCTGGTGGGTGGCATCCGCCGGGTTGGGCTGGTCCTTCGCCATGGCGCGTCCTCCTGTTTCCCCGGCCTCGCGGGGTGCGGTTTGTTGTTTGCGCATGCCGCGCGAAGCCAGCCCGTCTGCCGACGTCTGGCGCTCCGCCGCCGAGTAGCTTAACCTATCCCACATGGCTTTGATCTCAATCATCGGAGTGGGGCGAGGCGGGGTCCGGCGCGCCCGAACACGCGCGATCCTGGCGCTGGCGCTCGCCTCCGCGCTCGCCGGCTGCGGCACCGTGGGCCTCTTCGGCACCTACGACGTGCCGGAGAGCGAGGGCGTCGCCGAGGCACCCTATCCCCGGCTGGTGGATGTGCCGGAGGCCCCGGCCAGCGGGGAGTTCGGCCCCGGCGTGCCGGATCCGGCGGTGGGCGTCGCCACCCAGGCCGATCTCGCCGCCGCCGCCGCCGAGCAGAACGCCCGCGCCGCGCGCGTCTCCCAACCCGTGCTGACCGAGGCCGACCGGCGCGCCCTCGGCCGCTGAGCCCCCCCAGCGCCCCCGGCATCCTGCATATCCCGTCCGAACCCGCCGGCGCGGACGCCCGGCACGTTCTTCCGCAAGCCGCGGCGCGCTAGGCTCGGCCCATGGATCCCGTCCTCGTCACCCAGATCGCCGGCCAGGCCGCGCTCACGGCCCTCTGCCTGCTCACCGCGGGCCTGATGCTCGCCGATTGCGCGGTGCGCAGCGCCTGGCCCGTGGCGCTGCCCTTCCTCGCCTTCGCCCTCGCCACCGGCGCGGGCCTCGCCAATGCCTACGGGCTCTATGCCGGGCGGGGCGCGCTCGCCGGCGCGGCCTACGGGCTCGTCCTCCTCATCCCGCCGGCGCTCCACCTCGCGATCCGCCGGCTCGCCGAGCCCGCCCGCGCGCCCGCCCGCGCCGATCTCGCCCATGCCCTGCCGCCGCTCGCCGCCGGCATCGCCCTCGCGCTCGCCTTCCACCGCCACGGCCTCGAGAGCCCGGCGGCGGACACCCTCAAACGCGCCTTATGGGCCGCCTTCGCCGCGCTCGCCGCCGCCTATCTCGCCACCGCGGCCTGGCGCATCCGCTTCGGCTACCGTCGGCTGCGCGACCATCTCTCCCACCGCGCGAGCCCGGCCGAACGCGCGCTCGGCTACGCGCTGCTCCTGCTCGCCCTGCCGCTCGCCGCGCTCGTCCTCGAGCTACTCGCCGCGCGCCTCGTGGCGCTGGACAACCGGCTCCGCCTCGCCCTCGGCCTCTTCCGGATGGGCTGCGTGGCGCTTCTCGCCGTCCTCGCGCTCCGCCCCCGCGGCCTCTTCGCCGCGCCGGGGCCGGAGGAGGAGCCCCCCGGCCCCGCCTATGCCCGCTCGCCGCTCGACGAGGCCAGCCTGCGCCGCATCGCCGCCAAGCTGGAGGCCGCCATGGAGAGCGGCCGGCTCTACCGCGCACCCTTCTTCGCGCTGCGCGACCTCGCCGAGGCGGTTCAGGTCTCGCCCCACCGCATCTCGCAGGTCCTCAACCGCTATCTCGGCGTGAACTTCTTCGACTATGTGAACCGCTGGCGCATCGCCGAGGCCTGCGAGCGCCTGACCGCCGAGCCGGACACGCCGGTGCTCACCATCGCCGAGGCGGTAGGCTTCAACAGCAAATCCACCTTCAACGCGGCCTTCCGCAAGCACACGGGCACCACACCCTCGGCCTGGCGCCGCGCCGGTCCCCCGGCGCCTGCGCCGCAGCGCTGACGGGCCCACCCGCTCAGTCCCGCGCGCAAGGCGCGCCGCAGCCATCCGAGCGCAACGGCCCGCACGTCCGGCCCCGACGGCCCGGGCGACCGCACCGCCGCCCCGGCGCAACCCTCCTCCCCGACCGCCCCCGAACGGAGGAGACAGCGATGACCAACCCGATGACCAACCCGGCGATCACCCCGGGGAACCTCTACGCATTCGGCGACAGCCTGGTCGATGACGGCCAGACCTTCGGCACCTTCCCGCTCGCCCCCAGCTTCGGCGGCGCGCCCTTCCCGGCCTCGCCACCCTATGCCGAGGGCCGCTACTCCAACGGCCCGATGTGGACCGAATACCTCGCCGACAGCCTCGGCATCCCCAGCCTCGAGGACCGAAACTTCGCTTTCGGCGGCGCCACCGCGGGGCTGATCGACGACCCGGAGGATCCGCTCCAGACACTCGCCAACTTCGATGGCCAGATCGACCTCTTTCAGCAGAGCTTCGGCCGCCTCGGGCCAGACGATCTCGTCACCGTCACCTTCGGCGGCAACGACCTGCCGCTCGTCGCGCGCCGCACCGCCGAGACCGGTGCGGCGCTGGAGGAGGGCCTCGCCGACACGGTCGCCGCCATCGTGGCCGGGCTCGACCGGCTCGCGGGGCTCGGCGCCGAACGGATCCTGGTGACCAACCTGCCGGATCTCGGCCTCGTGCCCTTCGTCGCGGCCGACCCCGCCGGCATCGAGGCCGCCTTCGGCATCAGCCCCGCGGGGCTCTCGGCGCTCACCGGCACCTTCAACTCCCTGCTCGCCGAGGCGCTCGGCAGCTTCGAGGCGCGCACCGGCCTCGCCGTGAGCCTGTTCGACGCCTTCGGCTTCTTCGAGGCCGTGGTCGCCGACCCCGCCGCCTTCGGCATCGAGAATGTGGAGGAGGAAGTGCTGCTCACCGCCTCCACCGCGCTCACGCCGGTCTTCAACCCGGCCATCGACGGGCAGGACCCCGCGGTCGCCGACGCCACGCTCTTCTTCGACCAGAACTTCCACCCCACCACGGCGGTGCACCGCCAGTTCGCCACCGCGATCGAGGCCGCGCTCCTGGCCGAGGACACAGTGCCGCCGGGCCCCGGGCGCGACCGCGCCGGCGCCGAGGCCGGGGTCGCGCCGCTCTACGAAACCCTCCTCGCCCGCGCGCCGGAGAGCGCCGGCCTCGACTTCTGGGCCGACACGGTGCTGCGCGGCGGCAGCCTCGACGCGGTGGCCGAAGCCCTCCTCGGCTCGCTCGAATTCGCCGAGACCGCGGGCACGCCGGACGACGCGGCCTTCGTGGCGCTCCTCTACGCCAACGCGCTCGGCCGCGAGGCGGATGCCGCGGGCCTCGCCTTCTGGAGCGACCTGCTCGCGGCCGACACCCTCTCCCGCGCCGACACCGCGCTCGCCTTCGCGTTCAACGACGAGGCCGGCACCACCGACGCCTTCCTCCTCTAGCGCTCAGCGATCGTGCGTTGCACTTCTCAGCGGCCGCTCCCACCCACGACATCGTTCTTCGCGAATCACGAACGCTGCATGAACGCCAAGGCACTGAGAGGCAAACCGCCACCCAGGGCCATCCGCTCACCGGATGTTCACGGAGCGCAGAGAAAAATGTCGTGGGCGGGAGCGGCCGAAAGACCCTTGAAGCCCACTCCACCGGACCGGCCAGCCGCCCGAAACCGCTCCCCATGCCCCGCCCCACCATGCCATGCTCTCCGCGACAGGGGGCGCCGGAGGGCAGGGGGGCAGCGGCATGCGCGTGGCGATCGGCGGGTTCCAGCACGAGACCAACACCTTCTCCCCCGTCCCCGGCACCTACGCCACCTTCGCCGAGCCCGATGGCTGGCCCGGCCTCACCCGCGGCCCCGCCGTGATCGACGCGCTCGCCGGCTACAATATCGGCATGGCCGGCCTCCTCGAGGGCGCGCGCGCCGCGGGCTGGGACATCGCGCCCCTCGCCTGGTGCGGCGGCGGCGCCAGCGGCACCGTCACCGAGGAGGCCTTCGAGCGCATCTCCGCGCTCCTGCTCGACGCGCTCGCCGCCGCCCTGCCGGTGGACGGCGTCCTCTTCGACCTGCACGGCGCCATGGTCGCCACCCATCTCGAGGACGGCGACGGCGCATTCCTGCGCCGCCTGCGCACCCTGGTGGGCCCGGACATCCCCGTCGTCTGCAGCCTCGACCTGCACGCCAACCTCACCCCCGAGATGGTCGCGCTCAGCGACATGCTGGTCCTCTGCCGCAGCTATCCGCATCTCGACATGGCCGAGACCGGGCGGCGCGCGGCCGGCCTCCTCGCCCGCCTCCTCGCCGGCGAGCCGATCCGCCACAGCGCCTTCCGCCAGATCCCGTTCCTGATCCCCACCACCCGCGGCTGCACCATGACCGAGCCCGCCCGCAGCCTCTACGCCGCCCTCGCCGCCGCCGAAGCCGCGCCCGGCATCGCGCATCTGTCCTTCGCCTGCGGCTACGGCCCGTCCGACGTGCCCCATTGCGGCCCCGCCCTCGTCGGCTATGGCAGCGACCCCGCCGCGGTGGAGGGCGCCATCGACAGGCTCCACGCCGAGATCCTCGCCCGCGAGCCCGACTTCGCCCTCGCGCTCGCCAGCGTCGCCGAGGGCGTCCGGCGCGCCTGCGACGCCCCGGCCGGCCCCGTGATCCTCGCCGATGTGGACGACAATGCCGGCGGCGGCGAGAGCAGCGACACCACCTGGATCCTCGCCGAGCTCCTCGCCCAGGGGGCCGAGGGCGCCGCGCTCGGCGTCCTGCACGACCCCACCGCCGCCGCCGCCGCCCATGCCGCGGGCCGCGGCGCCACCGTCACGCTCGATCTCGGCGCGCGCTCCGGCCAGCCCGGCCACCGCCCCGTCCGCGGCGCCTTCACGGTCGAGGCGGTCAGCGACGGCCGCTTCCAGAGCACCGGGATCTACTTCGCCGGCGCACCGATGGATCTCGGCCCCATGGCGGCCCTGCGCATCGCCGGGGTGCGCATCGTCGTCTCCTCGCGGCGCGAGCAAGCGGCGGACCGCGCCATGTTCACCCATCTCGGCATCGACCCGGCCGCCGCGCGCATCCTCGTGCTGAAAAGCGCGGTCCATTTCCGGGCCGACTTCCAGCCCATCGCCACCGAGATCATCGAGGTGGGCGCGCCCGACCGCGACCCCGCCGGCCTCGTCTACACCCGGCTGCGCCCCGGCGTCCGCCCCAGACCCTTGGCGACGCCCTTCACCGCGCCCGGCTGAGCACCGCGCCGTAGCCGCCGCCCTCCAGGCTCTCCAGCAGCGCCACCTGCCAGCCGCTCTCCTGCGCCAGCGTCTCCAGCTCCTCGGGCAGCGGGTGCAGCCAGTCGAACCAGCCCCCGGTCGCGCCGGCATATTCGAGCCGCATCCGGATCTGCCCGATCGGCCGGCCCGCCTTGCGGTTCGCGGCGTGGTAGTCCAGATGCCGCCTGTTCCGCGTCAGCGACACATCCTGCGAGGCGAGCACCACCGTCCCGTCCGGCGCCACCGCCTCGGCGAGAAGACGCAGCATCCGGCGCACCCCGTCCGGCGTGCCGCCCATGCCGATATTGTTGCCGAAGAGCACGGCGGTGTCGAAGCCGCCCGCCGGCAGCGCGGTCTCGAACACGCTCGCCGCCGGCAGCACCGTGCAGCCCCGCGCGCGGCAGACCGCGAGCGCGCCTTCCGAGCGGTCGAGCCCCGTCGCCTCCAGCGTCCGCGCCCGGAAATGCAGGAGGTGCCGGCCCGCGCCGCAGCCCACATCGAGCACCCGGCCGCGCACATGCCCGGTGATCGCCGCCTCGGCCCGCCAGAGCGGCGCGAACCACATGGCCGGGCTCGCGCGATGGGCCCAGCCATCGTCGCGGCGCACCACGAGCGCCTGGCGCCGCTCGCCCTCCCAGTACTCCTGCACCGCCCGACCGAAGAGATCGTCCATCCCGGCCCCCGACCATCCGCGCCGCCCAGTCCGCGCCGCCCAGTCCGCGACCGGCCCGAGATAGGCAGCCCCCCCGCCCAGCGCAACGCGCAGCCGGGGCTTCGCGCGCCGCTCCGCTCGCGCCCCGGGGGGCGCGCGAAAGGGGCCCGTTTTTGATTGTTTTACTGAGTTAATTTACCCGCTTTTCCGACCCTGGAGGCGGCTCCTGTCGTCCTGCACCGGCTCTGCACGATTCTTGCTGTGGTGCTTCCCTCCACGCAGGATCATGCTATAGGGCGCCCCGAATTCGCGCCTGCAGCGGCGCCCAGAGAGGACCCGTCCGATGCCCGAGGATTTCTACCGCATCAAGCGCCTGCCCCCTTACGTGTTCGCCGAGGTGAACCGGCTGAAGGCGGAGTATCGCGCGGCGGGGCGGGACATCATCGACTTCGGCATGGGCAATCCGGACCAGGACACCCCGACGCATATCGTTGAAAAGCTAATAGAAACCGTCCGGAAGCCGCGCACGCACCGCTACTCCGCCTCGCGCGGGATCCCCGGACTGCGCCGCGCGCAGGCGGCCTACTATGCGCGCCGCTTCGGCGTGGAGCTCGACCCGGAGACGGAGGTGATCGCCACGCTCGGCTCGAAGGAGGGGCTCGCGAACCTCGCCATGGCGATCACGGCGCCGGGCGATGTGATCCTGTCGCCGAACCCCTCCTACCCGATCCATCCCTATGGCTTCATGATCGCCGGCGGCGCCCTGCGGCACATCCCCGCCTTGGGGCCGGAGGGGCGGTTCGATCCGGAGGCCTATCTCGCGGCGGTGGATACGGCGATCCGGCACAGTGTCCCTAAACCCGTTGCAATCGTTGTGAATTTTCCGTCGAACCCCACCGCGCAGCTCTGCGATCTCGACTTCTATGTGGCGCTCGTGGCGCTGGCGCGGGCCAATGGAATCTGGGTGCTCTCCGACCTCGCCTATGCCGAGATCTATTTCGACGGCGTCGCCCCTCCCTCGATCCTCCAGGTGCCTGGCGCGCGCGAATGCGCCGTGGAATTCACATCGCTTTCAAAGACTTACTCCATGCCGGGCTGGCGGATGGGCTTCGCTGTCGGCAATCCCCGCCTCGTCGCGGCGTTGGCGCGGATCAAGAGCTATCTCGACTACGGCGCCTTCACACCCGTGCAGGTGGCCGCCGCGCATGCGCTCAACGGCCCGCAGGACTGCATCGACGAGATCCGCGGCGTCTATCGCGCGCGCCGCGATGCGCTGGTGGAGAGCTTCGGGCGCGCGGGCTGGGAGATACCGGCGCCGCCGGCCACGATGTTCGCCTGGGCCCCGGTGCCAGAGGCCTTCCGCGAGGCCGGTTCCATGGCTTTTTCCAAGCTGTTACTGGCCGAAGCAGGGGTGGCCGTGTCGCCCGGCGTCGGCTTCGGGGAGTATGGCGAGGGCTTCGTGCGCCTCGGTCTCGTGGAGAACGAGCAGCGCATCCGGCAGGCCGCGCGCGGGGTGCGCGCCTTGCTGGCTGACCCCGAAGCGGCGATCGCGCGGCATCTGGGCGCGCGGGCCGCGGCGGAGTGAGCGCGCCAGATGGCTGGGACCGCGCCGCCGCCGAGGCGGAGACCGCTGCCTCCATCGCGGAGTTGAGCGCCGAGGCGGGCCTCGCGCCGGGCACGCCGGTCCGCCTCGACCTGCGCTTCGTGCCCGGCCCCGCGGCGAACCGGGACGGCTTCGTGTCCGCCATGCGCGCGGCCGGCTATTCCGGACACAGCTACACCGCTGACGGCGTTGAGGAAATCGAGGCGACGGTGCCGGATGTGCCGCTCGCGGCAGCGGCGGTCTGGGCCGAGGAGGCGCGGGCCGCCGAGATCGCGCTCGCCCATGGCTACGAGCCCGCCGGCTGGGGGTTCGAGGCGCCGGACTGAGGCGCGGGCTGAGCACCTCGACGTGCTCGGGCGGTGCCGCGCGGGGCTGGCGCCGCCGCCGCCGGCCCGCGCCCCGCCCACCCACCCCGCGCGGGCCGCCGGCGGCTCCTCGCGACACGCCCGGCGGGCTGGGCCGTTGCATGGCGGGCGCGGCGGGGGCTAGATGCGCGCTCGGCTCGGCGGCGGCGAGGAGAGGTCATGGACGCGCCATTCAGACTGGGGATCGCGGGGCTCGGCACCGTGGGCGCGGGCGTCGTGAAGCTACTCGACGCGGAAGGGCCCGCGATC
>JBCBWF010000395.1:0-4729 GCA_039817245.1 Pseudomonadota bacterium
ACCGACAAGCTGAACGGGTTCGTGCAGGAGGCGCGGCGGATGGAGATCTCGGTGGAGCCGCCCTGCGTGAACCGTTCGCAGGCGCGGTTCACGGTGTCGGAGGGGCGGATCCTCTATGCGCTGGGCGCGCTGAAGGGGGTCGGCGTGGAGGCGATGGCGCTCGTGGTGCGCGCGCGGGCGGAGGGGCCCTTCGCGGATCTCTTCGAGTTCGCGCGACGGGTGGAGCTGAAGGCGCTCGGCAAGCGCGCGCTGGAGATGCTGGCCTCCGCCGGTGCCCTCGATGCGCTGGAGCGCAACCGGCGGCGGGTGTTCGAGAGCCTGGACCGGCTGATCGAGTATTCGGCGGCGCATCACGCGGAGAAGGCGTCCGGGCAGGCCTCGCTCTTCGGCGGGGGCGGCGGGAGTGGCGGGGGCGAGGGGCTGCCGCCGCCGCGGCTCGCGGCGGTGGAGGACTGGCTGCCCTCGGACCGGCTCGGCCAGGAGCATGCGGCGATCGGCTTCTACCTCTCGGGCCACCCGCTGGATCTCTATGCCGATGCGTTGGCGCGCAAGCGCGTGGTGACCTATGCGGCCTTTCTGGCGAAGGCCGGGCGGCATGGCGGGGGCGGGCGCATCGCGGGCACGCTGGGCGCGATGCAGGTGCGCAAGTCGGCGCGGGGCAACCGCTTCGCCTATCTGCAGTTCTCCGATGTCTCCGGCGGCTACGAGGTGATGGCCTTCTCGGATGTGCTGATGGAGGCCGAGCCCATGCTGGTGCCCGGCGCGAGCCTGGTGCTGACGGTGGAGACCGAGGGCGAGGACCAGGGCGGGCGGGTGATGCTGCGCGGCGTGGCCCCGATCGAGAGCGTGACGGGGGCGGCGGAGCGGCTGCGCGTCTATGTGCACGAGGAGGCGGCGATGGCCTCGATCGCCAAGCGACTGGAGATCGGCCAGTCCACCGCCACGCTGGCGCGCCAGGGGACCGGGGCGGTCTCGCTGGTGCTGGCGCTGGCGGAGCTCGGCCAGGAGGTGGAGGTGGAGCTCGACGGCCGCTTCCCCGTGGGCGCCGAGATCCGCGGCATGCTGAAGGCGGTGCCGGGGGTGGATGCGGTGGAGGAGGTCTGAGCTTCACCTTTGGGCAGACGCGGGCGGGACGGCGGTGCTAGAAGCGGCATCCGGACAGTGAGAACGAGAGAGCCGAGCGCCATGAGACCCATCCCCGCCCTCCTTGCCGCCAGCCTGCTGGCCTTCGCCTCGCCCGTGGTTGCGGACGAGATTGAGGACACGCTCGAGGCCGCCCTCGAGGCCTATCGCGCGGGCGATATCGCGCTGGCGAAGGAGGAGATCGACTTCGCCGCCCAGCTCATCGCCCAGCAGAAGGCGGACGGGCTGGCCGCCTTCCTGCCCAAGCCCCTGCCGGGCTGGACGATGGAGGAGGGCGACACCAACGCCCAGACCGCGGCGATGTTCGGCGGTGGGCTGACCGCCTCGGCCGATTATAGCAACGGCTCGGAGACCGTGAGCATCACGATGATGGCCGAGAACCAGATGGTGGCCACCATGGGCGCGATGTTCGCCAATCCCGCGATGATGGGAGCCATGGGGCGGGTGAAGCGGATCGGGCGCCAGCGGGTGGTGCTGACCGATCAGGGCGAGCTCAACGCCTTCGTGGACAACCGCGTGCTCATCCAGATGTCCGGCTCGGCGCCGGCGGAGACGCTGGAGGCCTTCTTCGAGGCAATCGATATCGACGCGCTGAAGGCGTTCTGAGCGGCGCGGCCGCCACCCCCCGGGCCGTGTTTCCGAGTGGCGGGATAAAACCGTCGCTCACCTATCCGTGAGGATGGCGTTCATACGCTGAATACCGAGGCCCGCGCAGGGTCCCGCCCGGGTTGAGGGTGGAAGGCCGGCGCGTGGGGCAGCCGGTCCCGCCGCCCGTGGCATCTGCGGAGGGACCGAAGACGATGCGCGAACCGACGGCTGAGGAGCAGCTCTTTCTGGAACTGATCAATCGCGCGCGGGCCGACCCGCAGGGCGAGCTCGACCGGCTGATCTCCGATCCCGCCACGGCCACCGGCGTGCAGAGCAACATCACGCTGGCGCTGGACTTCTTCAACGTGGATATCGGCGTGCTCTACGGCCAGCTCACCGGCGTGCAGCCGGTGCCGCCGCTGGTCTGGGACGAGGCGCTCGGCGCCTCCGCCGAGGCGCATAGCGACCTGATGATCCAGTACGAGCAGCAGTCGCACAACCTGCCGGGCGAGCTGAGCCTCAGCGGGCGGATCGAGGCGGAGGGCTACACGAACTGGTCCCGCCTCGGCGAGAACGTGTTCGCCTACACGCAGGACCCGGTCTACGGGCATGCGGCCTATTTCATCGACTGGGGTTACGGGCCGAACGGCATCCAGTCCCCCCCGGGGCATCGCAACATCATCCTGTCGGCCAACTATTCCGAGGTGGGCATCGCCAATGTGGCGGCGCCGGCGGGGCTGGAGGTGGGGCCCTACTCCAACACCCAGCATTTCGGCGAGCAGCCGCTGGAGGGGCCGCGGCTCACCGGCGTGGTGATCGACGATCTGGACAACGACCAGTTCTACGATGTGGGCGAGGGCCTGCTCGGCGTGCTCGTCACCGCGACGAGCGAGGCGGGCAGCTTCACCACGACGACGACGGAGAGCGGGGGCTACGCGCTGGCGCTGGCCAACGGCAACTACACCATCACCTTCTCCGGCGGGGCGCTGGAGGGGGTGATCGAGGCCAATGTGATCATCAACGGCGAGAACGTGAAGCTCGACGCCTTCGCCGCCGACGCCGAGGAGGTGATCGGCGAGCGCATCGAGGGCGGCGCGGGCGATGACAGCCTGCAGGGCACCAATGGCTCCGACGTGATCGTGGACCGCGAGGGCAACAACACCGCCAATGGCGGCCTCGGCGACGACCGCATCACCACCGGCGACGGCAACGATGTCGCGACCGGCGGCGAGGGCGACGACGTGATCAAGACTGCCGGCGGGCAGGACAGCGTGAGCGGCGGCAACGGGGCCGACACCATCCTCACCGGCGACGAGAACGACACGGTGGAGGGCAGCGTCGGCGACGACGTGATCAAGGCGGGCGAGGGCGAGGACACGGTGGACGGCGGCGAGGGCGCGGACACCATCTTCGGCTGGCGTGGCGACGACGACATCAAGGGCGGCGCGGGCGACGACGTGCTGCGCGGCGATTTCGACGAGGACCGGCTGGAGGGCGGCAGCGGCACGGACCGGTTGATCGGCGGTCCGGGGCGCGATGTCTTCGTCTTCCGCGAGGGCTTCGAGGAGGACCGGGTGCTGGACTTCAACTCGGCGCTCGAGATCCTCGATTTCAGCCAGCACAGCTTCGTCGCGGGCTTCGGCGACCTCACCGTGACACAGGTCTCGACGAACACCGTGGTCACCACCGTGAATGGCGACCGGCTGGTGCTCGCCGAAACCGATGCGGCGCAGATCACTGCGGGCGATTTCGCGTTCGAGCCCCTCGTTACCTGATCGCGGCTCAGGCCGCGTAGTCGGAGCCTTCCGAATCGAGGATGGCGCAGAGCTCGCGGAAATGCGCGACGGCGAAGCTCTCGGGCCCGCCGTCGTCCTCCATCTCGGCGGCGGTCTTCGTGGCCACCGCCTCGTCGAGCACGCGCAGCGGCCGGCCGCTGGCCAGCGCCAGCAGATAGGTCCGCGCCGCACGTTCGAAGAAATAGAGGCGGTTGAAGGTCTGCGCGACCGTCTCGCCCACGGCCATCACGCCGTGATTGCCCATCACCAGGATGGTCTTGGTCGGGTCCTGCATCGCGGTGCAGGCGCGCTCCGCCTCCTCGCCGAGCGCGAGGCCGCCATAGTGCAGGTCGTAGGCGATATGGCCGTGGAACATCGCGGCGTTCTGGTCGAGCGGCGGCAGCGTCGGGTCCGCGAGGCAGGCGAGCGCGGTGGCGTAGGGCGAGTGCACATGCATCGCGCAGCGCGCATGCGGGCAGAGCCGGTGGATCGCGCCGTGCAGGCCCCAGGCCGTCTCCTCCGGCGCATCCGGGCGCTCGAGGGTCGCGGGATCCTCCGCATCGATCTCGAGCAGGCTGGAGGCGGTGACGCGGCTGAAATGCACATGCTTGGGGTTGATCAGGAAGCGCGTGCCGGCGGGGTTCACCGCGAGGGAGAAGTGGTTCGCGACCGCCTCGTGCATGTCGAGCCGCGCGGCCCAGCGGAAGGCGGCGGCGAGCGCGGGGCGCGGCCCGAGGGGCTCGGTGGCGCGCATGGGGCGGGCGGTCTCGATCGGGCTGACGGTCACGGTGATCTCCGGGCTAGGGGCTGCGACGCGCGGGGCGATTTGCGCGAGCGTCTACCGGCGTGGCATCTCAGGCAAGGGGCGTTTACGTCCTGGAAGGCCGCTGCGCCGATCATGCGCGGCGGGAGCGGCAGTGCAGCGGTAGGGGACCTGCAGCGATGACGACAGCGCAGAGCAGTGCGCCGGGTTGGGATGCGCCGGCGGAGGGGCCGCCCGAGGTCGATCCCGATCTTGTCGCGGAGCTTGTGGAGAGCTTCGGCGCTGAGTTTCTGGTGGAGCTGCGCGAGAGCGCCTGCGCCGAGGCGCCCGATCAGTTCGACGATCTGACAAAGGCGGTGGCGGAGGTGGATCCCGTGGCGGGGGAGCGGGCGCTGCATGCGCTGAAGGGGACCGCGTCGAGCCTCGGGCTGCTCGCATTCGCGGAGGCGGCGGAGGCGGC
>JBCBWF010000182.1:0-9382 GCA_039817245.1 Pseudomonadota bacterium
AGACCCAGCCGGCCGCGGAACCCGTCGAGCTCCTTCTTCGCCTGGGCCGCCAGCGCCTGCCAGTCGCCTTCCAGCACCGCGGCCTCGTGAAAGCCCTGCAGCTCCAGATCGCGATCCTTGTCGAACAGCCAGTCGCGATAGGGCGCGATCCGGAGCTGCAGGGCTTTCACGAGGCCGCGGTGCTGGAAGGCGACTGGCAGGCGCTGGCGGCCCAGGCGAAGAAGGAGCTCGACGGGTTCCGCGGCCGGCTGGGTCTGCACGGGCCGTTCTGGGGCTTCACCGTGGCCTCGGAGGATCCGGCGGTGCGCGAGATCGTGACCCGGCGGCTGATGCAAGGCCTCGACGCCTGCGCGGCGGTGGGCGCGGTGCAGATGGTGATCCATTCGCCTTACACCACCTGGGACCATAACAATCTCGACAACCGCCCAGACTCGCGCGATGCGGTGATCGGGCATGCGCGCGCCACGCTCGCGCCGGTGCTGACGCGGGCGGAGGACCAGGGGGTGCAGCTGGTGATGGAGAACATCGCCGATGTGGACCCGGCCGAGCGACGGCGGCTGGTGGAGGCGCTGGGCTCGCCGGCCCTGGCGCTCTCCATCGACACGGGCCATGCGCATTACGCGCATTGCTCCACCGGGGCACCGCCGGTGGACTATTTCGTGAAGTCCGCGGGCGAGCGGCTGGCGCATATGCATCTGCAGGACGCGGACGGCTATGCGGACCGGCACTGGGCGATCGGCGAGGGCACGATCCGCTGGGCGGGCGTGTTCCGCGCACTCGCGGCGCTGGAGACCAAGCCGCATCTGGTGCTCGAGCTTCATGACAAGCGCGGCATCCCGGCCTCGATGGCATGGCTGGAGGCGGCGGGGCTGGCGGTCTGAGCGCCGACGGGGCCCGGCGCGGATTTGGGAAACCGCGCGGGGCTCCCTACCTCACTCTCCAACCCGCGGCTCACGGGCTGCGAGCGACAAGCCAAGGCGGCGCGGACCGCCCGGAACCACCCGTGCCTGGGGAGGGCGCCGACAGGCGGGCCGCCTGATCGAGAGGAGAACGAGATGACGACGACCGAGACCCACGCCCCCGTGGCAGTGAACGACGACGTCTTCGACGCCACCGTGGCCGAGGGCGTGACGCTGGTGGACTTCTGGGCGCCCTGGTGCGGGCCCTGCAAGGCCATCGCGCCGGTGCTCGAGGAGCTGGCGACCGCCTATGGCGGCGATCTGACCGTGGCCAAGGTGAATGTGGACGAGAACCCGCTCAATGCCGGCAAGCTCGGCGTGCGCGCGATCCCGACGCTGGTGCTCTTCCGCGACGGCCAGCCGGTGGAGACGCTGGTGGGCCTGCAGACCCGCACGGCGCTCACTGCGGCAATCGACCGCGCCCGCGCCTGATCGCGACACCGCCTGCTGAGCAAACAGGGGCGCGGCCGGGCATATCCGGGCGCGCCCTCGCTGTTTCCTGACCACCCCTGCGCGCCGGGTCGTCATCGCGCAGCGAAAGCGTCACACACCGTTCATCCCATCGTCGCAGGCCCGGATTATCCGCGGCGGCGTGCTGGGCCGTGCGGCCCGGCTGCGGCCGAGCGACAGCCCATGGGGGGGCGGCGGCGATGACCGGCATTACTGTTGAGCGCGTGAGCAAGACCTTCGGCAGCGGGCGCCGTGCGCTCGACGATGTGTCGCTCGAGATCGGCAAGGGCGAGATGGTGGCGCTGATCGGGGCATCGGGCTCCGGCAAGTCGACGCTCATCCGCCATATCGCGGGGCTTCTCGCGGCGGATCGCGGCGATGCGGGCGGGCGCATCGCGGTGCTCGGGCAGGACGTGCAGGCGCGCGGGCGCATCGCCGCCGATGTGGTGCAGGCGCGCCGGCGGATCGGGGTGATCTTCCAGCAGTTCAACCTGGTGCCGCGGCTAAGCG
Organism: Pseudomonadota bacterium; assembly: GCA_039817245.1. Taxonomy (GTDB): domain Bacteria; phylum Pseudomonadota; class Alphaproteobacteria; order Rhodobacterales; family Rhodobacteraceae; genus Thermohalobaculum. Next base: position 1,920 of record JBCBWF010000182.1, read on the forward strand.
TGCTGACCAATGTGCTCGCGGGCCATCTGGGGCGCATTCCGCGGCTGCGCGGCACCCTCATGGTCTTCAACCGCCCCGAGAAGGAGGCGGCGATGCGCGCGCTCGACCGCGTCGGCATCGCCGAGACCGCCCGACAGCGCGCCGAGACGCTCTCCGGCGGCCAGCAGCAGCGCGCCGCGATCGCGCGCACGCTGGTGCAGCGCGCCGAGGCGATCCTGGCGGACGAGCCCATCGCCTCGCTCGATCCAGCCTCGGCGCGGCGTGTCATGGAAACGCTTTCGGAGATCAACCGCGAGGCCGGGATCACCGTCGTCGTCTCGCTCCACCAGGTGGAGTATGCGCGCCGCTTCTGCGAGCGGACGGTGGCCATGCGCGCCGGGCGGATCGTGTTCGACGGGCCGAGCCGGGAGCTGACCACCGATTTCCTGCGCGAGATCTATGGCGAGGCGAGCGAGGAGCTGGTGCTGCCCGATGCACAGAGCTTCGAGGCCCCCGCCGCGCACCGCGCCACTGCCTGACTGCCCACCACCCCCAAAAGCCCATCAGGGAGACAGAGCCCATGAAGCGCCTTCTCAGCACCGCCATCGCCGCCGCGGTGGCCATCGGCCTCGCCGGCCCCGCCCTCGCCGAGCGCGAGAACCCCGAGGAGCTGTTCTTCGGCATCCTCTCGACCGAGAGCTCCTCGGCCCAGCGCGAGAAGTGGGGCCCGTTCCTCGCCGCGATGGAGAAGGCCATCGGCATGCCGGTGAAGCCGTTCTTCGCCTCCGACTATGCCGGCGTGATCGAGGGCATGCGCTTCGACAAGGTCGACGTGGTCTGGTACGGAAACAAGTCTGCCATGGTCGCCGTGGACCGCGCGGGCGCCGAGATCTTCGCGCAGACCACCGAGGCGACCGGCGACCAGGGCTACTGGTCGGTCATGGTCACGCACAAGGACAGCGGCCTCACCTACGAGGACGTGATGAAGTGCGACCAGACGCTGAACTTCGGCATCGGCGATCCGAACTCCACCTCGGGCTTCCTCGTGCCCTCGACCTTCGTCTTCGCGAAGGAGGGCGTGAGCCCGAAGGAGTGCTTCAAGACCGTGCGCAACGCCAACCACGAGACCAACCTGATCTCGGTGGCGACCAAGCAGGTGGACGCGGCCGTGGCCTCCTCGACCGGCCTCTACTCGCGCCTGAAGAACGCCAAGCCCGAGCTCTTCGCCGAGATCAAGGAAATCTGGCGCTCGCCGCTGATCGCCTCGGACCCGATGGCCTGGCGCCCGGAGCTCGACCAGGGCATCAAGGACAAGCTCATGAGCTTCTTCATGAGCTATGGCCGCCACGGCACCGATGAGGAAGTGGCTGCCGCGCGCGAGACCCTCGCGGTGATCGATATGGGGCCGTTCATCCCCTCCTCGAACGCCCAGCTCTGGCCGTTCTACGAGATGGACCAGATCCGTCAGCGCATGTCGATCGAGGGCGACGAGACCTTCACGGACGCCGAGAAGGAGGCCAAGATCACCGAGATCAACGCCAAGATCGAAGAGATCCGCGCCGCCGCCGCCGCGCGCCCGCGCAAGTAAGCGCGCCGGTCCCGCCCTCCCCCCGCGCGGGGGAGGGTCTGGCAGCGGGCTCCGGCCGATGGGCCGGGGCCTTGTCGTTTCCAGGAGAGCCCGCCATGAGCGCCACCGCCGATCCTGCCCTTGCCGCCCATGCGCCGACGGTCACCGTGCCCGGGCGCACGCGCCAGGAGCAGATGTTCGACATCCTCCTCTGGGGCGGGCTCTTCGTGCTCCTGGTCTGGTCGTTCCTGCCGGCGGAGATCAACCGGATCGGGGAGATCGTCACGGGCGGGGGCAATATGGGCCTGCTGCTCGCCGACTTCACCGAGCCCAATTTCCGGTACTGGCGGAGCTATCTCGACCTCATGCTCGAGACGGTGCAGATGGCGATCTGGGGCTCGTTCCTCTCCGTCATTCTGGCGACGCCGTTCGGGCTGCTGTCGTCCTCCAACCTCGCGCCGGCCTGGATTACCTTCCCGGTGCGCCGGCTGATGGATGCGTTCCGCGCGATCAACGAGCTCGTCTTCGCGCTGATCTTCGTGGCCGCGGTGGGGCTCGGCCCGCTGGCGGGCGTGCTGGCGCTGGTGGTGCACACCACGGGGACGCTGGCAAAGCTCTTCTCCGAGGCGGTGGAGGCGATCGACAACCGCCCGGTGGAGGGGATCCGCGCCACGGGGTCGTCCTCGCTGCAGGAGATCGTCTATGGCGTGATCCCGCAGGTTCTGCCGCTCTGGATCTCCTATTCGCTCTACCGGTTCGAGGCGAATGTGCGCTCGGCAACCGTGCTCGGGATCGTGGGCGCCGGCGGGATCGGGATGTCGCTCTCGGAGTCGCTGCGCGGCTTCGACTATGCCTCGGGTGCTGCGATCCTGATCATCATTCTTATCACGGTGTCGGTCTTCGACATCTTCGGCTCGCTCCTGCGCCGGGTGGTGATCGACGGGCAGGAGCATCGCCAGTTCCTCGTCTACTGCGTGTTCCTGACGGCAGTGGTGGTGGTGATCGAGCTGGTGCTCGCCAATGTGATCCAGCCCGCGGCCCTCTTCGCCACCAGCGCCGCCGGCTGAACGATTGGCCGCGCTCTTCGACGGCCCGGGGCTGGCGATCGCGGGGCACGGGCCGGACACGCTCGGCTTTATCTTCCTCGCCTTCCTGCTGGCGGCCGCGGCGAAGGGGGTGACCGGGCTCGGCTTCTCCACCTGCTGCCTGCCGCTCCTGACCATCGCGATCGGGCTGAAAGAGGCGCTGCCGCTGGTCTTCCTGCCGTCGCTCGCCTCCAATGCCGCCGTGATCCTGCAGGCGGGGCATATGCGCGAGATGGCGCGGCGGTTTCGCTGGCTCTATCTCGGCGCGGGGACCGGGACGGCGATCGGGGTGGCGATCCTCGGCGCTGTCTCGGGGGCGACGGCGGGGGCGGTGCTGGGCGCGGTGCTGGTGGCCTATTGCGCCTTCGCGCTCTCGCGGCCGGCCTGGCGGCTGGCAGCGCGGCTCGAGCGCCCGCTGGCCGGGCCGGTGGGGCTCTCCACCGGCGTCATTGCGGGGCTGACGGGGAGCCAGGTGCTGCCGGTGATGCCCTATCTGCTCGCCATCGGGCTCGAGCGCGAGCGGATGGTGACGACGGTCAACATCTCCTTCACGCTCTGCAGCCTCGTGATGGCGACGGGGCTGGCGAGCCTCGGGCTGCTGGGCCCGGAGGAGCTGCTCCTGTCGGCGCTCGGCATCGGGGTGGCGGTGATCGGGGTGCGGCTCGGCACGCGCGTGCGCAAGCGGCTCGCGCCGGAGAGCTTCCGGCTGGCGGTGCTGGTGATGCTGGCCTTCGCCGGGGCGAGCCTGATCCTGCGGGCCGTCTGAGGGCTGCAGGATGCGCGCGTCACTGGATCCGGGCGCGCAGCCGGTCCGTCACATGCTCCATCACCAGCACGATCACGAAGATGGCGACGATGATCGCGGAGGCCTTCTGGTACTGAAAGAGGTCGAAGGCCGTCTTCAGCTCCTGCCCGATGCCGCCGGCGCCGACGAGGCCGAGCACGACGGAGGAGCGCACCGCCAGCTCGAGCGCGAAGAGCGTGGTGTTGATCATGGAGGGCAGCGCGTCCGGCAGGATCGCGCCGGCGAGGATGCCGAACCGGTTCGCGCCGGCGGCGGCGAGCGCCTCCTGCGGGGCCTTCTCCGCATCCTCCATCGCCTCGGCGAAGAAGCGGCCGCAGAAGCCGAGGGTGTCGACCGTGATCGTCATGGTGCCGGCGACCGCGCCGAGGCCCACGGCGGAGACGAAGATGAGCGCCCAGACGAGATCCGGGACGGTGCGCGCGAAGGAGACGATGCCCTTGAAGACGAAGCCGCCGCGGCCGAAGGGCGAGACCCCGCGCGCCGCCGCCCAGGCGATGGGCAGGCTGAGGAGCACCCCGAAGGCGGTGCCGACGAGGGCGATCTGCAGCGTCTCGACGATGCGCAGGCCCACGCGCGCGAGGAAGGCGGGATCCGTCTCCGGCGGCATCATGCGGCCGAGGAGGTTGGCCATGCGCGGCGCGCCGTCGATCAGCCGCCCGGCAGAGGGCGCGACATCGCCGAGCGAGGCGAGGATGAGCGCGGCGACGCCCATGAAGAGCGCGAAATGCAGCGCCGGCACGCGGCCGAAGCGCGAGGGCACGGCGTGGTGATGACGCGGCGCCTCAGCCATCGAACACCACTCCGAGATCGGCGGGGGTGAGATCGGCGCTGGCGCGGTCGATGACGACGCGGCCCCCGCGCAGCGCCACGATGCGATCCGAATGGGCGAGCGCCTCGGCCATGTCGTGGCTGGTGTAGAGGAGCGCGATGCCGCGCTGGCGCACCAGCCCGTCGAAGAGCGCCATGACCTCGCGCCCGGCGGCCGGGTCGAGGCTGGCCGTGGGCTCGTCGGCGATCATGAGGCGCGGACCGGAGACGAGCGCGCGGGCGATGGCGACGCGCTGCGCCTGTCCGCCGGAGAGCCGGTCCACCCGCTCGGTGGCCTTGTCCGCGAGGCGCACATCGGCCAGCGCCGCCATGGCGGCGGCCCGGCTCGCGGCGGGGGCGGTCATCTCGCTGAAGCAGCGCCACCCGCCGGGCTGGCCGATGAGCCCGTGCACGGCATTGGAGAGCGCGCTGCGCCGGCGCACGAGGCTGTGGTTCTGGAAGACATAGCCGGCCTGGCGGCGCAGGCGCGCGCGCGCGGCCGGGCCCGGCGGCTCGATGCCCTCGCCGGAGAGCGGCTCACCCAGCACGGTGAGCCGCCCGGCGGACGGGGCGACAAGCCCGATCAGGCAACGCAGAAGCGTCGTCTTGCCCGCACCGTTCGCGCCGATCAGGGCTACGCGTTCGCCGGGGGCGAGGCGGAACGAGACGTCCGAGAAGACCGCGGTCGCGCCATAGGCCTTGGCGAGCCCCTCGGCCTCGATGATCGGCGCATCGGCCGGCGCGGTCGCCGTCGCCCGCAGAGGGGCGACGGCAGATGCGGAAATGCTCAAGCCTCAGTCGCCGACAAAGGCCGAGAACTCGGGCACGCCGATGGTGCGGTACATGCTGCGCACATAGTCGTAGTCGGCGTCGTCGATGCTGGTGAGGAAGAAGCCGCCGGCATACTTGCTGTTGTCCTCGCCCTTCAGCACGGCTTCCATCACGGTCTCGCCATGCTCGAGGAAGGCGTTCTTGACGAGCTCGAGCGCGCCGCCATCGATGCCCTTGCGCGCCACCAGGATGTCGTTCGGCAGGTCGCGGCCGCGCGCGACCACGGTGAACGCCGTGTCCGGGAACGCCTTGCGGATCTTCGTGAGGTGCCCGAAGTTCATGCCCACGCCGGCGACATCGCCGCGGATCAGCGCTTCGACCGCCACGTTGCGGTTGATGATCTGCGCCGTGTAGTCCTCGTTGTAGTTGAGGCCCAGATCGGCCAGCGCCTGCGCCGGGCCGAGATGCTGCGAGGTGGAGCCGACCGAGCCGAAGGTGACGGTCTTGCCCTTGAGATCCTCGGCGCCGCTGATCGGGCCGTCCGCCAGCACCACGATCTGCGCGAAGTAGTCCGGGCGCTGCCAGGCCACGACGATGGTGGGGTCGGTCAGCTCCTTGATGACCACATACTCCGCCGGACCGGTGAGCACGAAGTCGACCTGCTCGGCATTCATGGCCTCGACCGCGGCGGTGCGGGAGCTGACGGGGAAGAGCTCGACCTCGAGCCCGGTGACGCCCTCGAGCGCCTCCTCGAAGGCACCGAACTCCTGCGTCAGGACCTCGAGGCCCTCGATATCGGTGACGGCGAAGCGGATCGGGTCCGCCGCAAGGGCATTCGGCGCGATGAAGAGCGCGGTCATCGCGGCAAGAAGGGCGCGGAACATGCGTCGTCCTTTCGTAGAGGCGAACAGGGTGGGCGGGGACCATCCGCCGGATGCGCAACAGCGCGATGACGCGGCCGTGACGGTTCTGTTCCGGATCGGGACGGCGCCTGCGCGACGCCAACGCCGTTGCGTCGCAGCGCGGCTCGGTGTCTCTGGTGAGAGGGCCGGAGCGGCAGCCGGGAGCGCGAGATGACGCCGAGATTCGAGAAATCCTTCACCCAGCAGGAGCCCGTGCCCGAGGAGGCGATCGAAGCCGCGGTGGCGGTGATGCGGAGCGGTCGGCTTCACCGCTACAATGTGGAGGCGGGCGAGACCTCCGAGACAGCGCTTCTGGAGGCGGAGTTCGCGGCCTCGCTCGGCGTGCCCTTCTGCCTCGCAACCGCCTCGGGCGGGACGGCGATGCAGATCGCGCTCGGCGCCTGCGGCGTGGCGCCCGGCGAGGCGGTGCTGACGAACGCCTTCACGCTCTCGCCGGTGCCGGGGGCGATCCGCGCGGCGGGCGCGCGCTCGGTGCTGGTGGAGACCACCGAGGCGCTGGTGATCGATCTCGACGATCTCGCGCGCAAGGCGGAGGCGAGCGGGGCGCGGTTTCTGCTCCTCAGCCATATGCGCGGGCATCTGGCGGATATGGACGCGCTGGTGGCGCTCTGCTGCGAGCGCGGGATCGCGATCATCGAGGACTGTGCGCATACGATGGGTGCCGCCTGGGCGGGGCGACCCTCGGGCACGTTCGGGCTGGCGGCCTGTTTCTCGACGCAGACCTACAAGCACATCAACTCCGGCGAGGGCGGGTTCGTGACGACGGCGGATCCGGATGTGATGGCACGGGCGATCATCCGCTCCGGCAGCTACATGCTCTATGAGCGGCATCTGGCAGCCCCCGGGCCGGAGCGGTTCGCGGAGGCGCGGCTGGACATGCCGAACTGCTCGAGCCGGATGGACAATCTGCGCGCGGCGATCCTGCGCCCGCAGCTGCGCCGGCTGGGCGAGCAGGTGGAGCGGTGGAATGCGCGGTATCGCGCGGTGGAGGACGCGCTGCGCGGGACGGCAGGCGTGGTCCTGCGCGAGATCCCGAATGCGGAGCGGCATGTGGGGAGTTCGATCCAGTTCCGGCTGCCGGCGCTCACGGATGCCGGGGTCGCGGGCTTTCTCGCGGCGACGGCCTCGCGCGGGGTGGAGCTCAAATGGTTCGGGGCGGCGGAGCCCCATGGCTACACCTCAAACCACCGGAGCTGGCGCTATGCCGGCGAGCAGAGCCTGGCGGAGACGGACCGGATCCTGTCACGCCTCTTCGACATGCGGATCCCGCTGACCTTCTCGGAAGCGGACTGCCGGCAGATCGGGGCCATCATCGCGGATTGCGCTGCGGAGGCGCTAGCGCCGGCCACGGCGGGCTAGGGCATGGTGGCCGGGCGCGGGTCCCGGGCTTGACCCGGGACCTCCTTGAGCATCCCGGGCTTGACCCGGGACCTCCTTGAGCATCCCGGGTCAAGCCCGGGACCCGCGCCCGGCCACCATGCCCTAGCCCGCCGTGGCCGGCGCTAGCGCCTCCGCAGCGCAATCCG